>JAIPCE010000309.1 GCA_021738345.1 Rhodoferax sp.
TTGGGCGCCTTAACGATCCACCGCCCGGTCATCAGCTGATCTGGCAGGGCTACGCTTGTTTGCAAATGATCTGCGCCGGATTCGCGCTTGGCGTCGCAAGCACTGGATAAAAATAATTGTGGGTAAAGGGCAGCGCTAGCGAGCACGAAGGGAAAAGATATTCTCAGTCTGTGTAAATTACCCCGTCATTTATGGCGGGGTAATTTACGAGAAACCTAAGCCCCGGCATTACTGCCACACAGCATCAAGCGGTTACGATTCTCACAAATAGTTCTTGAAACACTATTCTCAAACCGATACCATTACAACGAGTTTTGATAAGGAATGACTATGGGCCAACTTGATCGCATAACCCAACAACCTGCCGTGATGGGCGGCAAAGCCTGCATTCGTGGAATGCGGGTTACGGTCAGCATGGTCGTCAGCCAGATCGGCGCCGGGCATAGCGTAGATGAAATCCTCGGTGACTACCCCTACCTTGAGCGAGAAGACATCATGCAGGCGCTGCGTTATGCCGCATGGCGTGCCGAAGAGCGCGAGGTTGTGCTTGCCGCCGCATGAAGTTGCTGATCGACATGAACCTGTCTCCGCGATGGGTTGAAACCTTTTCTAGCGTGGGCATTCCCGCTGTGCATTGGTCAAACCCGGGAGCAAACAACGCACCCGATTCAGAAATTATGGCCTATGCCAGCAAGAACGGGTACGTGGTCATCACCCATGATCTGGATTTTGGCGCTATCTTGGCTGCCACGCAGGGCGAAAAGCCCAGCGTGGTGCAAATCCGTGCCGATGATGTCAGCCCAGCAGCAATCGGCTCCCAGGTCATCGGGGCCTTAAGGCAAATGGCGACAGAGCTGGAAAACGGAGCTCTATTGATCATTGACCCGAGTCGCACTCGCTTGCGCTTGCTTCCCCTGCAATTACGGCATTGACCACCATGCTTGTCTGCTAGGCCCGTGTTTCGACACAGGATCAATGCCTCGACCTTCAGATCGAGGCATTGAAACAAGCCGGATGTAGCAAGGTGTTTGAAGACAAACGCTGAGAAGCCTGGCCAATTTATCTGCTGAGAGTTTTCGCGGCGTTGGGCTTGGAACCCCTGATTGAAAACACCATCAAATGCACACATGTCCCACTTGCAGTGGGGCAACATGAGAATTTCTACACGCAACTCCAGCGCTAGCAGATGCACGCCAAAAGGTCGGGGCGAAAAAGATGGGCCGAAGCCCAAGGTTTTTAACTTAACATAAGTTACATTGCATCTAGTAGACAATTCCGTTATTAGGAGGGTTGAGGCTCAGTAAGCCTATCGGCCATTGACCATGGGCAAACTTCTGGAAACCCCTGATCATGTCATCGCCCACACGCGGGCAATTTGAGCCATCGCATTGGGATGTTTTTCAGTTGCGCCACCTAAAGTGCTTACGTCCCAGTCGGATTGTGAAGCACCGCAAACTTGTCGCTTGCGCACTTGGTTTCCTAGTACGCCCGAGTCCGACTACAGTTAAATGCGTAAGTCCGTGATTCCTATAGAGGTGCTCTGCAAACGCTAAACTACAAGTGGGTCAACTGGGCCGCACGAGCTGGTTTCTTTATCGTCAGTGCTTGCGAAATCTCCGTGTGTTCCTGTTTGGCTATTTTTGCCCAAGCCCCAAAAAAGTAAAGTTAAGCGATTTCCCGCTGCATTGAGGCTCTTGGGCGAACGCGGCGCACTGGTTTGACAACGTTCTGGCCATTCGTAGTTACTGGCACCCTTTCATAACCGTGCCGCAAACGCGTCCGCCATCTGCCTGGCTCGCTTGACCTCGTCCGTGTGCAGATAAATGACGTGGTGTCAACGGTCGAATGCCGCAGATTGTCGCGCACGGTGGTCAGATCTGCCCCGTGCGCTAAACCATGCGTGGCGTGGGTGTGCCGTCTATGTCGTTAAGGAGATAGGCGACATACCCATACAACCCATGCACTGGACAGTGGGGCAGAGTTGACTTCAGTGCGGGATAACTTGCTCCATGCGTCGATTGCGACCACCTCGATTTACCTGCATAGGGATGACGTCAAGCGGGCCAAGCAAATGGGCAGCGTATTCTTGGTCAGGGACTGATGGTAGAAAGGATTCCACCATAATTGCATTTTGTCGTTTTTAGACGATAATGGATGATGTTCATTGTCCGGCACTACCTCAGCGAGGATGAAAAAGATCCCTTTCAGGAGTGGTTGAAAAAGCTGCGCGACCCTATTGCAAAAATGCAGGTGATCAAGCGCGTCAACCGAGTAGAAGGCGGGAACTTCGGCGACCACAAGTTCTGCCGCGAGGGGGTATGGGAATTGCGGATCGACCAAGGGGCGGGCTACCGCGTTTACTATGCGCTGGCCAGCAACGTCGTCGTGCTGTTGCTATGCGGTGGTGACAAAGGCTCCCAGGACGCCGACATCGAGCGCGCCATTGGGTATTGGAATGACTGGCAACGGAGGCCTGTGTAATGAAAGATCGAAGCCATGACGAAGCGATGGCTGAGCTGTTCCGGGATGACCCGCAGTTCGCCGCAGAATATCTTAATGACTTGCTGCAAGACGGAGAGCCAGCGGATCTGCTGGTTGCATTGCGACAGATTGCCGATGCTCATGGTGGTGTTCGCGCCGTAGCAAAGGAAACAGAGTTGAATGCCAACCAGCTCTATCGCACCTTGTCGCCGCAGGGCAACCCTGAATTGCGCAGCCTCTTTGCTGTGCTTAAGGCCCTTGGACTGCGCTTAGCCATTCAACCCGCTCAGCAACGCGCCGCAGTGTGAGTATTCAGCGGACCCTCCTTATCCCGCTGAAAATTTGCAACTTTGATTTTTCGGGGACTGGGCAAATTTAGCCGTGTACGAAATGTTCACCTTTTCGAGGTTACCCCGACGATGCTGTGCAAGATGATTGCATCACCAATACAATGCAATCATTGAAATCAAATTATGGAGGGATGCCAAATGTCATCAATCACTATCCGTAACTTACCTGAGGAGACGCACCGTGCTTTGCGTGTGCGCGCCGCGATGGCTGGTCGAAGCACCGAGGCGGAGGTCCGTGCCATTCTTGAAAGCGTCGCACGGCCAGAGGGCCGCATCAAGCTGGGCTCCCTTCTGGCGGAAATCGGCCAGCAGGCAGGGGGCTTCGATCTTGAGATCGAGCGTGACAGGTCACCAGCAGAGCCGATGAGCTTTGAATGATTCTTCTCGATACCAACGTCGTTTCTGAACCGCTGAAGCTCACCGGTGATGCAGGCGTTTTGACCTGGCTAGACGCACAAATTGTCGAGACACTTTATCTGTCAGCGATCAGCTTGGCTGAATTGCGTTTTGGAATCGCGGCGCTGGCACCTGGCAAACGAAGAGACACGCTCCACACCAGTCTTGAGCAACGCATCTTGCCTTTGTTCGTCGGTCGAATCCTGCCCTTTGATGCCGCAGCCTCTGAAGCATACACGGTGCTTCGTGCCCGTGCGCGAGTCCAGGGGAAAGCTATCGCGCCGGCAGACGGCTACATTGCCGCAACGGCCTCCAGCCATGGTTTGATCGTTGCAACGCGAGACACCAGCCCTTTTGAAGCAGCCGGCCTGACTGTCATCAACCCCTGGAATACGCAGCACTAACGGATTGGATAAATTCCGCCGGTTTGGGCGTGGAACCCCTCTTTCGAAATATTGCTGACGATTACTTTCTCTCGGTAAGGCAGCCTAATGCTTTTGGATTGAATCCAAATAGGACTTCAAGGTCGTATTGCCCAAGGTGGCATCGAAACCGGCTTCGATGGCCTCGTCTATGCTCTTTGTGGGCAGACTTAAACGCGTCGCAATGGCGTTCAGCTCTACCTCACGCTGTGGACCCAGACTTGCAAAGGACACAGATCCAAAATGAAACTGCACGTCCTGACAATTCCACCCATCGACCGACCCCCGCAATTGCCGCACTTCAGCGGATGTCAGAGCACAACGAAACTCCACCACTGCGCTGTGCCACTCTTGCATCATTTTACGAAAAGCATCAAAGCCTAAACGCGCGGCGGAATCAACCGCCGAATCAGTGGCTGCAATCGCCGCGTCCAAGCCAGAGGGTCCCTGTGCTTCGAGCACCCATTCGCCGCTAGGCCCACGACCTGCATCGACAACCAAAAAGAGCAAGCGCCGCATTGTGACAGCATCTCGCTGCGTCAATGGCCCGTATGAGGTGCGCGAGATTGAACGTCCCAGCAGAATGCTCGCAAGTCCATAGTTGTCGGTGACACCACCGTCAACCAACTTCACGTAGCGCATCCGGCCTGGATCACGGTAGCTCTGCATCGCCTTGGCTGACGCTTGCACCGTCTTGGAAATGATCGGGCCGCTCAATGCACGTTCAACCCAGGGGTCCGCTGCAATTGCGCAATCCTGTGGGTACGTCTTGAGCACGATCGGTGAAAACACCAGCGGAACTGCCATCGACGCTGATACCGCCTCTGCGACACTGAACTTCGATAGGTCACTACACAATGCATGAAACAGTGGTGGAATGAATGGAAATGGCGTGCGGTGGTAAAGATCACTGGCGTTGATCCAGATATCTGGCTTGCGCCTGGCATATATGTCGGCAAAGGTCGCACCGTCAAACACCTGGCTGTCGAGCCAGCTCACCAAATTGGTTCGATCGTTTAATCCGCCCGAGAGCACTCGTAAGAGGTTTTCCGGTGCAAGTGCCGACAAGCGCATGTTGGCCTCCATGTCACGTAGAAGTACTTTCTCACGAAACGTGGACAAAGTATCCTTGCCGTGCAGGCCGTAGTAAGCTGCCGTCAGTGATCCCCCAGAAACGCTGGAGATTAGCGTCACATCGTCGAGAACATCGTGGCCAGAAGGACTTGAAGCGTTTAGCGCCTTGAGTACCCCAAATGAAAAAGCTGCCGCACGCATTCCGCCACCAGAAAACGATAGCGCCACCACATTCTGGCCGGCAATGTTGCGCGCAGGGCCCGTTGCGCCCGAAGGGGCCGCCTTCGTGAAAGGCACATTGCTCGGTAGATTGTGAACTGAAACAGCACACCCTAAAAGCGAACACACCAAACCCAGCGCAACGATGCGCTGCCAGATAGCGCTTGGCTTAGTCAGGAAAGACATGCAATTCATGCAAAGACCTAATGGCAAATGGATTTCCATGATACCCAGAAATCAACATATCGCTTACGTCCCAGTCGGATTGTGGAGCACCGCAAGCTTGTCGCTTGTGCACTTGGTTTCCTAGTACGCCCGAGTTCGACTACAGTTAAATGCGTAAGTCCGTGATTCCTATAGAGGTGCTCTGCAAACGCTAAACTACAAAAGGGTCATCTGGGCGGAAAGGGCAGGTTTTTTTGATCGTCAGTGCTTGCGAAATCTCCGTGTGTTCCTGTTTGAAGCTCGACAGCCCTGCAATGGGCTCGAAATCGTTGGGACGTTCTACAAACACAGGGACTTTACCCAAAAACTCTGGAGTCCGTCACCGAAATGTTCCTGCGCCTCGCCGAATGCATCAATAAATTTGCAAATTGAAGGTGGTGTCGAGCGACAGAAAAATAGGCTCTTTTTAAAATCAAGTGGGTTGCACAGCGTGAGGGTTGATAGCGGTGAAATCGAGTTTTCCTGCAATCAAGAAGATCACTGTCCTGATCGTGGTAATTCGTTTGAAGCCGCGTGCTCGGCGTTTAGCAGCCTGGA
>JAIPCE010000310.1 GCA_021738345.1 Rhodoferax sp.
GGAGACCACCCAGACAGAGACACCCCAACGGCACCCAAGCCCAGGTTTCATGCGCGTTTGAGGCTGTGATTTTTCAAAGGCAGGTCACGAATGCGCTTGCCGGTTGCGGCAAAGATCGCATTGAGCACAGCCGGTGCCGCCACCGCAATGGTCGGCTCGCCCACCCCACCCCAGAACCCGCCCGAGGCCACAATCACGGTTTCCACCTTGGGCATGTCGGCCATACGCACCACGGGGTAGGTGTCAAAGTTCTTTTGCTCGATGGCACCGTCCTTGACCGTGCACTCGCCAAACAGCGCTGCCGACAAACCGTAAGAGAACGAGCCCTCGACCTGGGCCTCGATTTGCTGCGGATTGAGCGCATGGCCGGGGTCGGTGGCCGCGACGATGCGGTGAATTTTGAGCACCCCGTCCTTGCTGACCGACACTTCGGCGCAGGCCGCCACATAGCTGCCAAAGCCCATGGTTTGCGACAGGCCGCGGAACACGCCCTTGGCGGCGGGCTTGTCCCAGCCGACACGCGTGGCCACGGCATTGAGCACCGCGAGGTGTTTGGGGTGCTTGGCCATGAGGCTGCGCCGCAATGCCAGCGGGTCTTGCCGGGTGGCGTGGGCAATTTCGTCGATAAAGCACTCGAGGTAAATTGCATTTTGGTTGAGGTTGACCCCGCGCCAGAAGCCAGCCGGCACATGCGGGTTGCGCATCGCATGGTCAATGCGCAGGTTCGGAAAACTGTAGCCAATCGCGGCCTCGGCCCCCCCCGCATTCAGACCCTGAAACACCACCGGATCCTTGCCGTCCTTGATGATCTGGGGTGCCACCGTGGCCAGAATCGACTGGCCCGACAAGCGCATGTGCAACCCGGTGATCGCGCCCTGCGCGTCCAGCCCGGCGGTCAATTTGCACTGGGTGACGGGGTGGTAAAAGCAGTGCTGCATGTCCTCTTCGCGGCTCCACAGCAGCTTGATCGGGGTGCCAGGCAGGGTTTTTGCCAACTGCACGGCCTGTGTCACGTAGTCATTGCGGCCGCGGCGGCCAAAACCACCGCCCAGGGTGAGCTTGTACAGCTCACACTTGGCAATCGGCAGGCCTGCTGCCTCGGCAGTGGCGGCCAGCGCCGCTTCGCCATTTTGCGTCGGGGCCCAGACTTCGCAGCGCTCCGGGGTCCAGCGTGCGGTGGCGTTCATGGGCTCCATAGTGGCGTGGTTTTGGTAGGGGTAGGAGTACACCGCCTCTACCTTGCGCGCAGAGGCCGCAATGGCGGCGCGCGCATCCCCATTTTCGTTACCGACCACTGCATCGGTCGCATCCAATCCGGCCTTGAGGGTGGCGGCGATGCTGGCGCTGGAGGCTTGCGCGTTGGGGCCAAGGTCCCAGTCGACGGGTAGCGCGTCGAGGGCGGTTTTGGCACGCCACCAGGTGTCGGCAACCACCGCCACCGCGGAGTCGCCAACGGCCACGACTTTCTTGATGCCAGGACGCTTTTCTATGGCCGCTGCATTAAAACTCTTGAGCTTGCCGCCAAACACCGGGCAGTCGCGAATGGCCGCGTTGAGCATGCCCGGCAGCCGCAGGTCCATGCCATAAATCTGCGCGCCGGTGGTCTTTTGCACAGTATCGAGGCGCGCCAGCCGCTTGCCCGCGAGCTTCCAGTCCTTCGGGTCTTTCAGCACGATACTGGTGGCGGCAGGTGGCGTGAGCTTGGCCGCCGCTGCCGCCAGTTGGCCAAAGCTTCGGGTACGCCCCGACGCGGTGTGGGTCACCACCCCTTTGGCCACCGCACAGGCGCTGGTCGGCACACCCCATTCGTCAGCGGCGGCTTGCAGCAACAACAAGCGCGCCGTGGCACCGCCCGTGCGCACATAGTCGTGCGACTCGCGGATGCCTCGACTGCCACCGGTGGAAAAGTTGCCCCAGATACGGTTGCGCGCCAGGTTTTGACCCGGCGTAGGGTATTCGGTGGTCACTTTGGCCCAGTCGCACTCCAGTTCCTCGGCCACCAACTGTGCCAGCCCGGTCAGGGTGCCCTGGCCCATTTCAGAGCGGGCAATGCGGATCACCACGGTGTCGTCAGGTTTGATGAAGACCCAGGCATTGACCTCTGCTGCAGCTACTTCTTGGGCGTGCGCAATACCCATCAGTGGCACATGAAAACTGACCACCAAGCCGCCCGCAGCAGCGCCCGAGCTCGCCAAAAAGCCCCTGCGACTGACGGCAGTGGTTGCAGGTACGGCGCTCATGTGGTCACCCCGTCGGTGTGGGTAATCGCCAGCTTGGCGAGCTTGGTGTTACCCCCCTTGGCCGCCACCTTGATCGCGGCACGGACCCGGTTGTAGCTGCCGCAGCGGCAAATGTTGGTCATGGCCGCATCAATATCGGCATCACTGGGATTGGGTTTGGCTTTGAGCAGTGCAGTGGCCGCCATGATCATGCCCGACTGGCAAAAGCCGCACTGCGGAACGTCGAGCCGTGCCCAAGCCTTTTGCACCGGGTGGGAGCCGTCGCTTGAGAGACCTTCGATCGTCACAATCTTTTGGTTTTCACCCAGGCTGGAAGCCGGAATCACACAACTGCGGGTTGCGACACCATCGATATGCACGGTACACGAGCCGCACTGAGCAATGCCGCAGCCGTATTTGGTGCCCGTGAGCTCGAGCTGCTCTCGCAGTACCCAGAGCAGTGGGGTGTCGGGGTCAGCGTCAAATTCCCGCAATTTGCCATTGACTGTAAGTTTCGCCATTGCCTGTCTCCTTGTGGGCTCGCGTTCGCTTGCCGGGGTTGTCAAACCAGGATCGATTTATACGGCATTTCTGGCAAAACTGCCGGGTTCGCATTAAGCGGCTGCCTTGAGGCACGTCAAAACCAGGCGTCGATGTAAGAATTTGTAAGTTGTTGCTTCAAGATTTTGGCTAGCATGCGACGAACGTATTTGACGGCCGGCCTTTCCCATGCAAGCACTTCTGAGTCAATGCCCTTTTGACAAGGGCACGGATTCTATTGCGGGCGAATCTACCAAAGCGTGGCGGGCTGCGCTGGCGGGTCGGTGTGTGATTTGTCAATGGGTGAATTGTCTTTCTATCAGATCGGAGAATTGTTGTGAACTTTCGTCGCCATCCTGTCGCGTTGTTGGTCTCGGTCGCGGTGTTGTGTCCGCCCTTCGCCCATGCCCAGTCGTTTCCCGACCTGATCGAAAAGCTGCTCGTGGAACATCATCTGGCCAAAATGGTGGATGCAGATACCGAAGCCGCGAAAGCACAAGTTCAGGTCGAAAAATCGGCCCTATTTCCCAAGATCGGAGTCCAAAGTTCGACCGGTCGCCAGGATATTTCACGCGATGGTGCAGGCGCCTCCGGCAACTTCAACCCAAGCGAGAGTTCCCTCAATGTCAATCAATTGCTGTTTGACTTTGGTGCAACCGCAAGTCGGGTGCGCGCGGCAGAGGCTGGCGCGTACAAAGAAACTTTAGAAAACATCCTGCAAAAGCAAAATCTCGTGCTATCGGCAGTGGAGGCGCAAATCGGACTGATCAAGGCCGAAAAAAATCTGCAGTTTGCCCTCGATTCCGAGGCCAATATCAAGCGCCAGACCCAACTCGAAAGCGCCCGCATGGAGGCTGGCCGGGGCTACGCCACCGACGTCTTGCAGGCCAAGGCGCAGCTTGCCGGCGCCGAGGCACGGCGCGTGGTAGCCAAAGGGGGCCGCACGCAGGCCGAGTACCGGTACCAGGCCGTGTTTAACAGACCACTGGATCGGTCCGCTGTTGTGGATGATCTGGCGGTTCCCGAAAGCGCCATGCCACGCTCGCTCGCTGAGTTGGAACAGGTCGTGACAACGGCCAATCCTGATATTGCCACGGCACAGGCGCGCATTCAAATGGCCGCAGCGGATCGGGCAGCGCAGCACGACCGCGAATACATGCCGCGCTTTGACCTGCAATTGAGCCGCACCCACAGCAGCCAGCTTGACGGCGTGGAGGGCAGCCGCAATGACAACAAGGCGCAGGTACGGTTTAACCTGAACTTCGACACCGGCATGCGGGGTCGACATGTTGTCAATGCCGCTGACATGGCGGTGGTATCGGCCAGCGAAAAGGCCGCCTTTACCCAATTACAGGCGCTTGAAGATGCGCGCAACGCCTGGAATGGCTGGCAGGTCGCCAAGGAAAAAAGCAGTTATCTGGCCAACCAGGTTGAGATTCTGTCCAGTTTCCTGGCGCTGGCACGCAAAGAACGCGAACTCGGTCGCCGCTCGCTGCTGGACATTCTGAGCAGCGAAACCACTTTGATCAACACCCAGAGCGATGCCGTGTCGGCCCGTTACGAAGAAGTCGTGGCGGCCTACCGGGTGCTGCGAGCTGCCGGAAAGATGAGCGTGGAGCTGTTCCGGCAGCCCGGTGTGGTGGTGTCCATGCAAACGCCCCGCACGGCACTAGCAGTTGCGCCAGTTGCGCCAGTTGCGCCAAGCACCGAGTCGGCTCAAGTTGCCAGGGTCGAACCTGTCGCGTCGCCAGCTATCGTCCCCACTTCAGCAGCAGCCGCTGCAGCAACGCCTGTCACCGCTGCACAGGCAAGCGCACCGATTGCTACGGCACCCCCTGCTGTTGCAATGGCACCTGCCGCCGCAGCAAACCTTGGTCAATCCACCAATCGCCCGCAACCGGCAAAGCCAGCGCCGCCAGCGAACTCTGACACCTCTGGCGGCCCTGCATCGGTCGAATCAAGCCTGTGGGTTGTGCAACTGGGCGCGCACCGCAATGCGGAATATGCGCGCAGTCTCGCCGAGCTCGCGGGCAGAGTCAATCTACCGGCATTCATTGAAGAAGACCAGGCAGCGACCCCCATGCGGACCAAAGTCAGCCTGGGTCCCTTTGCCACACGCAAGGACGCCGACCAGGCGCGGACCCAACTGGCGCACATCAGCCCGGGAGCAGTTTCTTATGCGTACGTGAAACCGCATCAGGAATGAGTGTTTGAATTTTTTGAGTCCCTTTGTTGAAACTGGAGTATCGCCATGGCAGATGAAAACACCGTAGGCATTCAGGAATTGGTCAAACAGCTGTGGGATGTCGCAGCCAGCGCGTACCAGGACAGCCTGCCACAAGGCACCAATGCGGCAAGCTCCTCTTCGGCCAATGCCATGCAGAGTTTCCTGGGTGCGCGTGGCGTGGACCCCGCCCTGTCGCGAGAACTGATCGACAGCGTGGCACGTGCGCTGGTCCAGGTCGCTTCGCCCACCAACATCAACCTGGAGCAAGCACCCTTTTATCAGGAATTGACCGGAATACTCGGTCGGCTACCCGCCGATTCCCCGGCCTTTGGCCAGCCGCGACAGGATGGACCCGCCCCAAATGCCGGCCCGGGCAATTCGCCGCCAGGCAACACTCCGCCAGGCAACACTCCTCCGGGTAACACTCCTCCGGGCAACTCGGCGCCAGGCAACACTCCTCCGGGCAACTCGGCACCAGGCAACTCACCACTGGGCAATTCGCCATCCAGTAACTCGGCGCTTGGCAACACGCCGCCCGGTAACACACTGCCGGGTATCACTCCGCCTGCAAACTCGCCACCCGGTACCACTCCAACCGGTACCACTGGGCTCGGCAATACAGGTCCCGGCAACCCACCTGCAGCGCCGGGGCCCCTCAGTGAGTCCACAGCGACGACTGCCGAGCGCATC
>JAIPCE010000311.1 GCA_021738345.1 Rhodoferax sp.
CCCCCAAGCGCGTGGTCATCAATGAGTTGGTCTGCGAGGGCTGTGGCGACTGCGGCGTGCAGAGCAACTGTGTCAGCGTGGGGCCGTTGGAAACCGAATTTGGACGCAAGCGGCAGATCAACCAGAGTACCTGCAACAAGGACCTCAGCTGTGTAAAGGGCTTTTGCCCCAGCTTTGTGACCGTGGAGGGTGGGCAGTTGCGCAAAAAGGCCAAGTCCGGCTCGGCTGCGCCATCAAATATGGGCAAGTTCCCCGAGCCTGCTGTCCCGCAGTTGACCAGTTCCGCACAGGCGGCAGCCGGTCAAACCCGTGCCGGCGCCTGGGGCATCATTGTCGCCGGCGTCGGCGGGACGGGCGTCATCACCATTGGTCAACTGCTGGGCGTGGCAGCGCACCTCGAAGGTAAAGGCGTTGTCACACAGGATGCTGGCGGTTTGGCGCAAAAGGGCGGCGCTACCTGGAGTCACGTGCTGATTGCAGCCGCTCAGGACGACATCCGCACGACGCGGGTCAGTATGGCATCGGCTGATCTGGTGATTGGCTGCGACCCGGTTGTTGTGGCAGGCAAAGAAACAGTGCTTCGCATGCGCCACGGCCGCACCCATGTGGCGCTGAATTCACACAGTGCGCCCACGGCGGCCTTTGTATCCAATGCCAACTGGATCAATCCCGGCGATGAGTGTTTGGCTGAAATTACCCGGGTAGTGGGTGAAGACGGCGTTGGCGCGTTTGATGCCGATGCCATCGCCACGCAGTTCCTGGGGGACAGTATCTATACCAACCCTATCATGCTGGGTTATGCGTGGCAAAAAGGCTGGATTCCACTGCAGCTTGTGTCGCTCATGCGTGCCATTGAACTCAATGCCGTGGCGGTGGATAACAACAAGGCTGCCTTCTCATGGGGGAGAAAGGCCGCCTTGGACTGGCCTGCGGTGGAGAGATTACTCAACCCGGGCCAGGTGGTGGCCTTCACACCGCGCGTCGCGCAGTCGTTGGGTGAGATGGTTGCCAAGCGCGTCGAGTTTCTGACCGGCTACCAGAGCGCCGCTTATGCGGCCGAGTACGCCAGCTTTGTGGAACTTGTTCGCAGTACCGAAGTGGGTTTGACCGGCACCGCTGCGGGCGCTGCCAAACCGGGTGACTTGCCATTGACCCAGGCAGTGGCCCGTTACCTGTTCAAGTTGATGGCTTACAAGGATGAGTATGAGGTTGCGCGTCTGCATACGGACGCGGGTTTTTTGGCCAAAATTGGTGCCCAGTTTGAGGGCGACTTCAAACTCCATTACCAGTTGGCACCTCCGATGCTGGCAGCTCGGAACACGGCGGGCGAGTTGCAAAAGGGCATCTACGGCCCGTGGATGCAAACGGCATTTCGCTTGCTGGCACCCCTCAAAGTGCTGCGAGGCAGCGCACTGGACATGTTCGGGTATTCAGAAGAGCGGCGCCACGAGCGCGCACTGGCGCCTGATTACCGGGCGGCCATCGAGGCCATGCTGCCCAAGTTGAATACTGCCAACCGTGGAGCCGCAGTGACCTTTGCCAGGTTGCCGGAGCAGATCCGGGGCTTTGGCCACGTCAAGGAGCGGCATCTCGCCGCTGCGCGACTGCAGTGGGATGCTCTGCTGAAGCAGTTTCACAGCGCCGGATAGAAGGCTCGTCTGGGTACTCGCAGGTGTGAGGGCTGTGGAAAAAAGGGTGACAAGTGGCCATTACGGGCGGTATTTGTGTCTGCCTATTAGAATCAAGGGTTAACCATTTGTGACTACGCCGCCTGTTTTTGGGTGGCGAGTGGCTTTGTGTCTTTTGTTTTGTGGAGTTTGTCCGTGTTTATTTCTTCCGCCTTTGCCCAAACCGCCCCCGCAGCAGCAGCTGGAGGCGACATGCAGTCCTCCCTGATGAGCATGTTGCCGCTGGTATTGATGTTCGTGGTCCTTTATTTCGTCATGATCCGCCCCCAGATGAAAAAACAGAAGGAGCACAAGGCCATGATTGACGCCATCGCCAAGGGTGATGAGATCGTCACGGCAGGCGGTGTGTTGGGCAAGGTCAGCAAGATTGGTGACAGCTACGTCGGTCTGGAAGTGGCCAATGGAGTGGAGATCCAGATTCAGCGTAGCGCCGTGGTGCAGGTGTTGCCTAAAGGCACCTACAAGTAAATTACCCAAAGTTTTTTCAAGTCTGAAGTGCGAACATGAACCGTTACCCGGTGTGGAAATACGCGATTATTTTGATCGCGTTGGTGGTTGGCGGCTTGTACGCTTTGCCCAATCTTTTTGGTGAATCCCCGGCGGTTCAAGTTTCGGTTGCTAAAGCCAGCCTGAAGCTTGACGCTTCGGCGCTGACCCGGGTGGAGGACGCACTCAAGGCGGCCGGTATTACACCCGATGCAGTGTCGCTGGAAGGAACGTCCATACGTGCCCGGTTTGGCAGTACCGACGTGCAACTCAAGGCCAAGGACGCGATCCAGAAGGCGCTCAACCCCGATGCGGCCGACCCCGCATATGTAGTGGCGCTGAACTTGCTGTCCCGTTCACCTGGCTGGCTGACCGCCCTGCATGCGTCACCCATGTATCTTGGCTTGGATTTGCGCGGCGGCGTGCATTTCATGCTGCAGGTTGATATGCAGGCGGCGTTGTCTAAACGGGCAGAGTCCCTGGCGGGAGATATCCGCACCATCCTGCGGGAAAAGAATGTACGCCACAGCGGCATCAACCGCGCAGGGCAAACCATCGAAATTCGATTCCGTGATGCTGCAACCGCTGATGCGGCGCGACGCGTCATTCAGGACCAGTTCACTGAACTGACAACGGTAGAAACGCCTGAGGGAACCGATGTCAAGATGGTTGCCACCATTCAACCCGTGGCGGCGCGAAAGGTGCAGGAACAGGCCCTCAAGCAAAACATCACTACTTTGCATAACCGCATCAACGAACTCGGTGTCGCAGAGCCCGTGATTCAGCAGCAGGGACTGGATCGCATTGTGGTGCAACTGCCAGGTGTGCAGGACACTGCGAAGGCCAAGGATATTTTGGGACGAACCGCCACGCTGGAAATTCGGATGGTGGATGAGGGCACGGAGGCCCGCTCTGCAGAATTGGGGACTGCGCCAGTTCCCTTTGGTTCCGAGCGCTATCTGGAACGCAATGGTTCTCCCGTTATTGTGAAAAAGCAGGTCATTCTGACCGGTGACAACCTGACCGATGCCCAGCCTGGGTTTGACAACCAGACCCAGGAAGCGGCAGTTCATTTGACGCTGGATGCGAAGGGCGCACGCATTTTTCGTGATGTGACTCGCGAAAGCGTGGGTAAACGGATGGCAATTTTGCTGTTCGAAAAGGGCAAAGGCGAAGTAGTGACGGCGCCGGTGATTCGTGCGGAAATTGGTGGCGGACGGGTGCAAATTTCTGGCCGAATGACGACAGTTGAGGCCGCCGATACTGCTTTGTTGCTGCGCGCCGGTTCCCTGGCTGCGCCCATGGAAATCATCGAAGAGCGCACCATTGGCCCCAGCTTGGGTGCTGAGAACATTGCCAAGGGCTTCAATAGCGTGACTTGGGGTTTTGTTGCGGTTGCGATGTTCATGTGCGTTTACTACATGTTGTTTGGAATGATTTCCAGCGTATCGCTGGCGTTCAACCTCTTGCTGCTGGTTGCTGTACTGTCCATGCTGCAAGCCACGCTGACGCTGCCAGGGATGGCCGCAATGGCGTTGGTGCTGGGTATGGCGATTGATGCCAACGTGCTGATCAATGAGCGGGTGCGTGAAGAACTTCGCAACGGGGCATCGCCGCAGGCCGCCATTCACGCCGGCTACGACCGCGCTTGGGCCACCATCATTGACTCGAATGTGACGACTCTGATTGCCGGCCTGGCATTGCTTGCATTTGGTTCAGGGCCGGTGCGCGGTTTCGCCGTGGTCCACTGTCTGGGTATTCTGACCAGTATGTTCTCTGGCGTTTTCTTTTCCCGGGGAGTCGTGAATTTATGGTACGGTCGCCAAAAAAAGCTGAAAAATGTGTCCATCGGCACGGTTTGGCGACCTGATTCGGACCATCAGGTCACGACAAATTAAAGGGAAAAGGCATGGAATTTTTCAAAATCCACCGAGACATTCCGTTCATGCGGCATGCACTGGTGTTCAACCTGGTGTCGCTGGTTACGTTTCTGGCGGCCGTGTTCTTCCTGTTCTCGCGCGGGCTGCATTTGTCCGTCGAATTCACCGGTGGAACGCTCATGGAAGTCAGCTACTCGCAGCCGGCTGATCTCAATACGATTCGCAATACTGTGGCCACACTTGGCATCAACGATGTGCAAGTGCAAAATTTTGGCACGGCGCAAGATGTCCTGATACGTATGCCGGTTCAGAAGGGCAGCACTTCAGGCGCGCAAAGTGAACGTGTGTTGGCCGCTTTGAAGGCTGGTGATGCAAGTGCCACTCTGCGGCGTACCGAATTTGTCGGACCTCAGGTCGGTGATGAATTGGCCGCAGATGGCCTAAAGGCGCTGGTCAGCGTGATTGTCGGCATCATGTTGTATCTGGCCATTCGATTCGAGTGGAAATTTGCTGTCGCGGCGGTCGTCGCCAACTTGCATGATGTGATTATTATTCTCGGATTTTTTGCGTTTTTCCAGTGGGAGTTTTCCTTGCCGGTGCTGGCTGCAGTGCTTGCAGTTTTGGGTTATTCGGTGAATGAGTCGGTTGTGATCTTTGATCGGATACGCGAAAATTTCCGGCGCTATCGCAAGATGAATACCGTCCAAATCATCGATAACGCCATTACATCAACCATCAGCCGCACCATCATTACCCACGGTTGCACCCAACTCATGGTGCTGTCGATGTTGCTGTTCGGCGGCGCAACTTTGCACTACTTTGCTCTCGCTTTGACCATTGGCATTTTGTTTGGCATTTATTCCTCGGTGTTTGTCGCGGCCGCCATCGCCATGTGGCTGGGTATCCAGCGTGAAGACCTGATCAAAGGGCCAATCAAAAAAGAAGGGGACCCTGCGGACCCCAATGCCGGCGCTACGGTGTGAGCGTTTTCTGACTTATGCCGACAGCACCCGGTTCATCCAATCTCACGCCGCGGCAACAATTTGCACGGGCAGTGCGTGAGCGCTTTCTCGCTGAGGCTGTGCAGGCCATGATTGAAATCAGCGGTGCGGTTCACGAACAGATCACTGCCTTGATGGACGAGCCATCCAACGCCAAGGAGAGCCAGGATCGCCGCGATACCTGGATGGCATACAAAAAATGCCGTCCCCTGTGGGTCGAGGGAACCAAGACGGTATGGCGGGAATGTCTGGACCCACCCAAAGTAAAGAGGCCTGCCGCACCGGAAGTGGCGGGGCTTCAACTCGTTGGCACCGATGTCGTAGAGAACAAGATTCTTGCGTCGCGCATGGTGATGGCGGTGATGGACAAAGTGAGCAGCCAACTTGAAGATCTTCGTTTGCGCATGCAATTTCTGGAGGGTTCGGAAGAACTGGCAGGAAACGACTTGCTTCGCCCTGAAGTGCTGGTGCTGCTGATGGTGGAGCAGTGGGCCAATTCGGGGATGCCGGGCGACTCCTGGGCTTCTGTGAATGAAGTGGTGCAAAAACTGCTGATTGAACGTCTCAAGACTGCTTACGCAAACGCCAATGATGTGATGATCAAAAAGGGCGTGATG
>JAIPCE010000013.1 GCA_021738345.1 Rhodoferax sp.
CCCGACCCGACCGAAGCCGACATCAAGCAGTGGTTGCAAGGCAATCTGTCGCGGGAAACCGGCTACCAGCAGGTGGTTGATGCCATCAAGAACGTAGCTGCCCAGATAAATGGTCGTCCGGTGCAGGCCCCGCCTGCAGCTACCAGCCAAGCCATTGGCCAACCGGTGCAGACGGCACTCACGCGCGAACTCGTCACAGGCCAGACCCAATTTATCGCTGACATGGCCGTGCCCGGTATGGCGCACGCCGCTATTTTGCAAAGTCCACACGGACACGCGATCATCAAGAACGTTGACACCACCGAAGCACAGAACATGCCCGGCGTGATCCGTATCTTTACGGCCAAGGACACCGAAGGTGTGATGCCCATGCCGGTGATCTGGATTCCACCCAACACCGAAAACCATTTCCTGCCGCACCCCTCAGGCATCGTGCCCGGTTCGCACCGTGTGTTCGCCACCGACCGGGTGCGCTTCGTCGGTGACCAATTGGCTGCCGTGGTCGCAGAAACCCGTGAGCAGGCTTACGCGGCGTTGGCAAAAATCCGCGTCGACTATGAAGCTTTGCCCGTGGTCCTGGAGCCTGAAGCCGCATTGGCCGAGGGGGCACCGCAATTGCACGAGACCGCGCCCAACAACCGCTTGCTGCACACGGTTTTTGGTGACAAGGCGGCAACCGAAGCCGCGATTGCTAACGCCGATGTGGTGGTGATGCAGCGCATGCATAACCAGCGCATGATGCACAACACGCTGGAAGTCCGAGGCGTATTGGCGGACTTTGATCTCCAGTCCGGTGAGTACACGCTGCGCACCAATACCCAGATTCCGTACCCGCACCGCCTCCTGATTTCGGGTTATGTGCTGGGCATCCCCTACAGCAAGCTGCGCGTGATCGTCCCCCCCATGGGTGAGAGCAATGGCTGCAAGGGCAATCTGTATCCCGACACACCCTTGGTGCTGTGGATGGCCAAACAACTGGGCCGACCGGTCAAATGGGTCGATACCCGCGAAGGCTTTGCGCGCAACACCGCGCAGTCACGTGACCAGGTGCAGTACGGCACCATTGCGGGCAGCAAGGATGGCAAGATCAGCGCCCTGATGTGTCGCGCCTACAGCAACGTGGGCGCCTATCCGGTCATCAACGCGCCAGGCCAGCCGCTGCCATTAATTGGGAAAAGCATCACCGGCTCGTATGTCGTGCCACACGCATGTTACGAGGTTGATGTGGTTTATACGAACAAGGTTCCGGTTGCTCCGATGCGCGGCTCGGGCCGGGCCGAGGCCACGTTTTTTGTCGAGCGCATGATTGAACTGTTCGCGCAAAAAATCGGCATGGACCCAGCCGAAGTGCGGCGCATCAACATGGTGCGCGCTGACCAGTTTCCGTTTGAAAACGGCCTGGGTTGGATTTACGACTCGGGTAACTACGAAAACCTGCTCAATATGGCACTGGAAAAGGCCGAATACGCCAATCTCTCTGCCATGAAGCAAGAAGCGGCGCAACGTGGCAAATGGCTGGGCCTTGGCATCGGGTCGTATGTGGCCGTTGCCGGTGTGGGTAACTCTGCCAAGATGCTGGGCGAAGGGCTGATGAGCGGCACCTGGGGCCATGCCTGCATCAATGTTGCTCCCTCGGGCGAGGTGGTTATCACCACCGGAGCGCAACCGCACGGGCAGTCGCAGGACACCACCTTTGCGCAGGTGGCCGCACAAGCGCTGCAAATTCCGATGCAGTACATCACGCTCAAGCATTCCGATACCGCAAGCCCCCTTTACTATGGGCAGGCCAGCTACGGCAGCCGCTCAATGAGCGTCGAAGGCGCCGCCGTGGAAAAAGCCTGCCGCGCCATCATCCAGAAAGCACGCGAGTTTGCCGCGCACCTGTTCAAGATGCCGCTCGACCTCATCGACTACCAAGGTGGCAAGGTCATTGGCCGCCCGGCACCCGACCAGGCCGTGATGACCTTGCAACAGGTTGCGCTGATGCTGTGGCTGGGTACTGATTTGCCCGAGCAGATGGACCCTGGGCTGGAAGCGCGCGCCTTTTTTGACCCGAAAAATTTCAATTTCCCGTTTGGCACGCACGTGGCCATCGTTGAAGTTGACAAGGAAACCTGCCAGGTTGAGCTTAAGCGGTATGTGGCAGCCAATGATTTTGGTGTCGTTGTCAACCCCGGCGTGGTGGATGGACAGACCCTGGGCAATGTGGTGCTTGGCATCGGCCAGGCACTGTCCGAAGAGGCCCGTTACGATCCAGACACCGGCAGGATGGTCAGCGCCGACTTTGACAGCTACGCCATGCCGCGCGCGGACTGGCTGCCGCGCATCGAGATGCTGCGCACCGAAACCCCTTCGCCGTCGAACCCGCTGGGTGCCAAGGGCGCGGGTGATGTCAGCAATCCGCCGGTTGCACCGGCCATCGTCAATGCCATTTGCAACGCCTTGTCTGAGTTCAATATCACCCATATTGATATGCCTGTGACACCGCAGAAGCTCTGGACCCTGCTTCAATCCGCAAAGGTTTAAAGGATTAAAGGTCTAAAGGTCCAATACCATGAATACCACTACCCTTAATTACGCCACACCCGATAGCCTGCAAGGGGTTCTGTCTTTGCTGGCCCAGGCCGGCAGCCGGGTTTTGCCCACTTCCGCCTCCTTGCCTAAAGCCGTTGACCCCGGCACCACCCTGGTCAGCCTGCGCAAGGTGCCGGGTCTGTCGCGCGTGCATGCCGATGCAGACGCACTGCACATCGGTACCTCGGTAGCGTATGCTCAGTTGCAGCAAAGTCAGTTGCTCGCTGGTCATGCAGCGCTGGTCCAGGCGCTCGCGTCGATTCGGGAACCGCACCTGCGCAACCATTGCACGCTCGGAGGCGCACTGCACGAAGGCGGCGTTGCCCATGCACCCGTACTGGCTGCCTTGATGGCGCTTGACGCCCATGCCATAGCGCTCGGTGCTGATGGTAGCTCCGAGAGTCTGCCACTGGAAGCCTTCAGCGCCCAGGGCCAGCGTGTACCCTTTGCGAGCGACAAGCTGGCAAGCGAGGTGACGCTGGCTGCCGTGCCCGGAGCGTTTAGCTCCTACTACGCATTGTCCCAGCTCTCTGGCTTTGAACCTGACCGTGGCATCGCGATGGGGCTGCGCCTGTCCGGCCGCACGGTAGAGTCGGTGCGCCTGGTGCTGGCCGGTTTTTCCGAGCAGCCCATGCGACTGCCTGCAGTCGAGGCTGCTTTGGTCGGCGGTGCGCTGGATGTCGGTCGGATCGCGCAGGCCAGCGAGCAGGTCAGCAGTCTTGCCTTGTCTGCGCAGCGCAAAGACATACCGCAAGGCTACCTGCAACAACTTGCCAAGACCTTGATCCGGCGCGTGCTGGGGCAGTTCTAGGAAGCATCTCAGGAGTTGGAGTTTGCTATTTATTTTGCAGCCCACCCCCGCATGATTCATGCGAGCTGGTGGCTTTTTTACCTATGATAGTGACTGAAGGAATTTTATGAAGATGCACAAATGGAGTATGGGTGCCTGCCTGGCGGTGCTGCTGGTCGCCTGTGGAGGTGGTAGCGATGATGTCAATCTCGCCCCCATCGCCAACGCCGGAACCAATCAGTCAGGTGTTCCGATGCCGTGGAAGGTGGTGCTGGATGGTAGCCGCAGTTCTGATCCCGATGGCGATAAACTGATGTACAAGTGGACTCTGACCAGCCAGCCCGCCAACAGCAAGGCAACACTTAGCTGGGATTTTTTGGCAAATGCCAGCTTTATTCCTGACAAGGAAGGTACCTACATCGCAACCTTGGTCGTCAACGACGGCCTGGCCAGCAGCCAACCGGCTACGGTGAGTATTGCCGTCAAGCCGACGGGGGCGATCGAGACAGACAAGGGCAATGCCAAGATTCTGAAGCAGATTTTTGACAACAATGATGCCAAAAAGTTTGATGACAATCTGAAATTCTTCTCCCAGAATTTTGTGGGCTATGGCAGTGGCTTCCCCACCAATGGGATGATCAACGGCCCACAGGCCATGGTGGACTACTTCCGTGGCACCGAAGGGGATGCCTTTCCGGGAGGGAGCCACGAAATCCACCATCTGTTGACACAAGGTGAATATCTGAGTGTGGATTTTTCGTATACAGCATCCTTTTCGGGCGTGTTAAACATATACCAGAAACCGTATCCACCAACCAACCAGCCGATTACCTTCCACTACAACATGCTTTTGCGGTTTGTTGACGGAGTAGTAACCGAAGGCTACTGGTTTGGGGAAGACTCCTTCATGTTGTTGGCGCAACTGGGCATTATTTATCCGGTTTTCAAATAAGCCTCTGGAGTGCTGCGGTGCGCTCCATAACGGCCAGTGTGTCGATGTCGTTTATGCTGCCCACATCGTCCACTTTCAGTCAACGGGTTGGGGACTGGTGGACGATGCTGGCCTGCTCCACCGTCTGGCGTATCAACGCCACGGTTGACTGCTGGGTGAGCGTGGTGGGGCGTAGCGCGCTGGTGGCGATCGAGCTTTTGGTGCGCAGGGTGGGGGTGTGAATCGCGCGTGTCACAAAGGCTGCCGGACGGGGCGCACTGGCAACTGCGTGGTGGGACAAGATGGCACTGCCGGCACCGTCGGCCACCAGATCGAGGATGGCCGACACGCCGTCAATCTCCAGCGCAATGGTTGGACGGCAGCCCAGATTGGCCATTTCTGACTCCACATGCATGCGGATCGCGTTGGGGCGGCTTGGAATCACCAGCGGCGTTTGCGCCACCTCGCGCAGCGAGATCGCGTTGCCCTGCGTCGAACCCGCCACATTTTGCTGCACCAGCAAGAGGTCTTCGTCCTGCAATGGGCTAATCTCGATATCGGTGCTGGGCTGGGCGTTGTAGAGCACTGCCACATCAAGCCGACCATTGACCAGTGCGTCGAGCAGCGTCACCGACAGACCTTCGCGAATAGAAATTTTTCCCTCGGGCATTTGCAACCGAAAGGCCCGCGTCAGCGGCACGGTCAGCACGCGAGCCAGACTGGACGGCAAGCCGACCGCTACGCGTCCGGCGAGCGAGCCGCGCACCCGGCCCATCTCTTCGCGCGCCCGCTCCACCTGGTACAGGATGCCGCGGGCATGGGCCAGCAGCAGAGCACCGGCCTCGGTGGGCAGTGCGCCGCGCCCATTGCGCGTCAGCAGGTTCTGGTGCAGTTCCACCTCCAGCAGGCGCACCTGCCGGCTCAGTGCCGGCTGGGCAACGTCAAGCGCAATCGCCGCGCGGGTAAAACTCCCCATTTCTGCGACGCGCACAAAGTATTCGAGTTGCTTGAGGTCCATGGGGTGCCGTGTTAACTGTGTTTTGGAGAATACCTGACCGCAAATTATGCCGAATTGTGATAACTGATAGTGCGCTGCCTGGGCTGTTCGGGCCACTTCGGTCAGACCACAATAGCAGCCATGCAGGCCCAACCCCTTAGTCCCCAGCCACCTAAGCTCCGCGGCATTTCCTCGATGGCGACACGTCAATTGTTGGCGGAGTTGACCCAGGCGTACTCGCAGCGTGCTGGGGTAGCCGTGGACATCGAGTCGGTGGGTGGCGTGGATGCGGCCAGGCGGGTGATGGCGGGTGAGTCTTTCGATGCGGTGTTTCTGGCCTCGGACGCGATCGACCAACTGCTCGCAGCCGGCCGTGTGCTTGCCGACTCCAAGGTCGATCTGGTCCACTCTGGTGTTGCGGTGGCGATTCGCGCAGGGGCAGCGCGGCCAGACATTGGCTCGGAGGCGGCAGTGCGCAAAGCGGTGCTGGCGGCGCGCCGCGTTAGCTATTCGACCGGTCCCAGCGGGGTTGCGCTGGTGAAGCTGTTGCAACGCTGGGACATTTTCGACGCCCTTCAGAGCCGTTTGGTACAGGCACCCGCTGGGGTTCCGGTGGGCACGCTGGTGGCGCGCGGAGAAGTGGAGTTGGGCTTTCAGCAGCTCAGCGAACTGCTCCCTCTGCCAGGGATCACCGTGCTGGGCATGTTGCCTCCCGAGATACAAATCACCACCACCTTTTCGGGCGGTTTGTGCGCGGGCTCGGTGCAGGGTGGGGCGGTGCGTGCCTTGCTAGGCTATTTAGCGTCAGCCGACACCGCCGATGCCAAACGGCGCCAGGGCATGGAGCCCGCTTAATCTACCGAGTCCTTTTGGAACAGCACCATGATCATCGACTGCCACGGCCACTACACCACTGCCCCTAAAGCACTGGAGAACTGGCGCAATGCGCAAATTGCCCATCTCAACAATCCAGCACTAGGCCCCAAGGCGTCGGACCTGAAAATCAGCGACGACGAACTGCGCGAATCGATAGCGACCAACCAGCTTCGCCTGATGCGCGAGCGTGGCTCCGACCTGACCCTGTTCAGCCCGCGTGCAAGTTTCATGGCGCACCATATCGGCGACTTCCAGACCAGTGCGACGTGGGCTGGCATTTGCAACGAGCTGTGTTATCGGGTCTCCACATTGTTTCAAGAGCACTTCATTCCGGTGGCGATGCTGCCGCAGAGCCCCGGTGTAGACCCAGCCACCTGCATCCCGGAGCTGGTGAAGTGCGTGGAGCAGTACGGCAATGTGGGCATCAACCTCAACCCCGACCCCAGCGGCGGCCACTGGACCTCACCGCCCCTGTCCGACAAACACTGGTATCCGATTTACGAGAAGATGGTGGAGTACGACATTGCCGCCATGGTGCACGTGAGCACCAGTTGCAATGCCTGCTTTCACACCACCGGAGCGCACTACCTCAATGCCGATACCACGGCCTTCATGCAGTGCCTCACCAGCGACCTGTTCAAGGACTTCCCGACCCTCAAGTTTCTGATTCCGCATGGCGGCGGGGCGGTTCCCTACCATTGGGGGCGCTTCAGGGGGCTGGCGCAAGAACTCAAAAAACCCTTGCTCAGCGAGCACCTGCTCAACAACATTTTCTTTGACACTTGCGTCTACCATCAGCCCGGCATCGATTTGCTGACCAAGGTCATTCCGGTAGACAACATCCTGTTCGCCAGCGAAATGATCGGTGCGGTGCGCGGCATTGACCCCGAAACCGGTCACTACTATGACGACACCAAGCGCTATATCGAAGCCTCGACCCAGCTCAGCGCGACGCAACGGGCGCAAATCTATGAGGGCAACGCGCGCCGGGTGTTTCCGCGTCTGGACGCCGCATTGAAGGCCCGCGGCCATTGAGCCTCGCAACGATCCAGCAAGCAAGCGAGGCATTCGTATGTATCAATTAGGCATAGTCAAACGCAACATCGTCCGGGCCGATGCGGCAGCGGTCGAGAAATTGTCTCGTTTTGGGGTCGCCACCCTGCACGAGGCCATGGGCCGGGTCGGTCTGATGAAACCCTATATACGCCCCGTTTATCCGGGTGCGCGCATCTGCGCCACCGCAGTGACCGTGCTGTTGCAGCCGGGCGACAACTGGATGATGCATGTGGCTGCCGAGCAGATTCAGCCTGGTGACCTCGTAGTGGCAGCCTGTACTACCGACAATGAGGATGGTTTCTTTGGCGACCTGCTGGCGACCAGTTTTTTGGCGCGCGGTGCCAGGGGACTGGTCATTGACGGCGGGGTGCGCGACGTCGACGCGTTGCAGAAAATGGATTTCCCGGTCTTCAGCCGCGCCATCCATGCCAAGGGCACGATCAAGGCCACACTGGGCTCGGTCAACGTCCCGGTGGTGTGCGCCGGTGCGATGGTGCATCCCGGCGATGTGGTGGTGGCCGATACCGATGGTGTAGTGGTGGTCCCTGCCGCCATGGCACAGCAGGTCGCAGATGCTGCCGAAAAACGTGAAAACCTCGAAACCGACAAGCGCGCCAAATTTGCTGCTGGCGTGCTGGGGCTGGACCTGTACCAGATGCGCGAAGGCCTGGCGAAAGCGGGCTTGCGCTATGTGGACTGACGCCCAAACTGGCACGCCCCAAGAACGTCCCGAATGAGAGCGACCCATGCATACCAGCGTAAGCGGTGAATTCAGCAAAACGCCGGGCTGGCTCGACTGGTACGCGGGTCCGAGCACGCCCCGGTTTCAAGTCCCTGTCGGGGCGGTCGATGCGCATTGCCATGTGTTTGGACCCGGTGCGCAGTTTCCCTTCGCGTCCGAGCGCAAGTACACGCCCTGCGACGCATCCCGGCAGCAATTGTTCGCGCTGCGTGACCAACTGGGCTTTGCAAAAAACGTGATCGTGCAGGCCACCTGCCATGGTGCCGACAACCGGGCCCTGGTCGATGCGCTGCACCACAGCCAGGGCCGGGCACGCGGCGTGGTGACGCTCAAACGCAGCGTGACGGATGCCGAGTTGCAGACGCTGCACGAGGCCGGTGTGCGCGGTGTACGCTTCAATTTTGTCAAACGTCTGGTCGATTTCACCCCCAAAGATGAACTCATGGAGATTGCCAGCCGCATTGCGCACTGGGGCTGGCATGTGGTGATCTACTTCGAGGCCGTCGACCTGCCCGAACTCTGGGATTTCTTTACTGCGCTACCGACCACGGTGGTGGTCGACCACATGGGCCGCCCAGACGTGTCTCTGCCGGTCGAGGGACCGCAGTTTGCCTTGTTTCAGCGACTGCTGCGCGAACACCACACCATCTGGAGCAAGGTGAGCTGTCCCGAGCGCCTGAGCCAAAGCGGACCCAGGGCACTGGATGGCGAGCGCAACGCCTACCGCGACGTGGTGCCGTTTGCGCGTGCCATCGTCGAGGAATTTCCTGACCGAGTGCTGTGGGGTACCGACTGGCCCCACCCCAACCTCAAGGACCACATGCCCGATGACGGACTGCTGGTCGATTTCATTCCCCACATCGCCCGCACCCCAGCGCTGCAACAGCAGTTGCTGGTCGACAATCCCAACCGGCTCTACTGGAGCGACCATGGCACTTGACAAACCCTATAAAGACATCCCTGGCACCCTTATTTTTGATGCCGAACAAAGCCGCAAAGGCTACCACTTGAACCAGTTCTGCATGTCGCTCATGCAGGCCGACAACCGGGCGCGTTTCAAGGCCGACCAGCGTGCCTATCTCGACGAGTGGTCGATGTCGGAAGAGCAAAAACAGGCGGTTCTGGACCTGGACCTGAATCGTGCCATGGCCTTGGGCGGCAACATCTACTTTTTGGCCAAAATCGGCGCCACCCATGGTCTGGGCTTCCAGCAGATGGCCGGCAGCATGACCGGCATGACCGAAGACGAGTACCGCGCCATGATGGTGGCTGGCGGCCGCTCGATCGAAGGCAACCGCTTCATTGGTGAAGACGGCGACGCCCAGGCCCGGCACCAACCGCAGGGCCGCGCCGGCCGCAAAGGAGTCCTTTAATGGCACACATCAGCGCCTCGGTGTATACCTCCCATGTCCCCGCCATCGGGGCGACCATTGACCTTGGCAAAACCACTGAACCGTATTGGCGGCCGGTGTTTGCCGGCTACGACTATTCCAGGCAGTGGTTCAAGGACCACACGCCCGACGTGATCTTCATGGTCTACAACGACCATGCCACGGCCTTCAGTCTGGACCTGATTCCTACCTTTGCCATTGGCACCGGCGCCGAATTTGCGGTGGCCGACGAAGGTTTTGGGCCACGCCCGGTGCCCACAGTCATCGGGCATCCGGAGCTGGCCTCGCATATTGCGCATTCGGTGATTCAGCAGGACTTTGACCTGACCATTGTCAACAAGATGCCGGTCGACCATGGACTGACCGTGCCCCTGAGTCTGGTGTGCGGCCAGCCCACGCGCGCCGACTTTCACTGGCCGTGCCCGGTGATTCCGTTTGCGGTCAATGTGGTGCAGTACCCGGTGCCCAGCGGACAACGCTGCTTTCAGTTAGGGCAGGCGATTCGCCGGGCGGTCGAGAGCTACGACCAGAACCTCAAGGTGCAAATCTGGGGCACCGGTGGCATGAGCCACCAGTTGCAGGGTGCGCGTGCCGGCCTGATCAACCGGCAATGGGACAACGCCTGGCTTGACCAGCTCATTGCCGATCCCGCTGCCACTGCCCGCACCCCCCACATCGACTACGTGCGCGAAGCCGGCTCGGAGGGCATTGAACTGGTGATGTGGCTGATTGCACGCGGCGCTATGGCCGATGTGGCCGGTGGACCCAAACCCAAGGTCAAGCACCGTTTCTACCATGTGCCCGCGAGCAACACGGCGGTCGGGCATCTGATTTTGGAAAACACATGAAAACGATCAAAGTAGCCCTTGCCGGGGCCGGTGCGTTTGGCATCAAACATCTGGATGGCATGCAGACCATCGAGGGGGTTGAAGTGGTCTCGCTGGTCAGCCGAGAATTGGAAAAAACCCAGGCGGTGGCGACCCGGTATGGCATTGGTCATGTGACCACCGACCTGGCCGACAGTCTGGCGCTCAAAGAGGTCGACGCCGTCATTTTGTGCACACCCACGCAAATGCATGCATCGCAAACCCTCGCCTGCCTGCGCGCGGGCAAGCATGTGCAAGTCGAGATTCCGCTGTGCGATGTGTTCAGCGACGGCGAGGAGGTGGTGAAACTGGCCGAAAGTACCGGCCTGGTTGCCATGTGCGGTCACACCCGGCGCTTTAACCCGAGCCATCAGTACGTGCACCAGCGCGTCTCGGCAGGCCAGTTCAACATTCAGCAGATGGATGTACAAACCTATTTTTTTCGGCGTAGCAACACCAATGCCCTGGGTCAACCGCGGACATGGACCGACCACCTGTTATGGCACCATGCGGCGCATACGGTCGACCTGTTTGCTTACCAGTGTGGTAGCCCGGTGGTGCAGGCGCATGCCATGCAAGGCCCCATTCACCCGGTGCTGGGTATTGCCATGGACATGAGCATACAGTTGCGCGCTGCCAATGGCGCCCTCTGCTCCCTGAGCCTTAGTTTCAACAACGACGGTCCGCTGGGTAGCTTCTTTCGCTACATCGGCGACAGCGCCACCTACATCGCCCGCTACGACGATCTGTTCACAGGCAAGGAAGAAAAAATTGACGTCAGCGGGGTGGCAGTCAGCATGAACGGCATCGAGCTGCAGGACCGTGAGTTTTTTGCCGCCATCCGCGAAGGCCGCGCGCCCAACAGCAGCGTGGCCCAGGTGCTGCCGTGTTATCGGGTGTTGCACCGGCTTGAGCAGCAGCTACAGACCAGCGCGTAAGACTCCGTGCCGCATCCTGCTAATTCCGCATCCATCAATCGACCGAAGCGCTCCAGCGGTTGTTCCAGTCGGTTTTTTTCAGGTCACGCCGGTCGCGTTTGGTCGGGCGGCCATGCGCAATGGCCAGGGCAGGCTCGGGGCTGAGTCGGTGCTGCTCGGCCGCCTGCGCCCGGTCTTGCAGGCTTTGCGGTGTTTCCTCGTACAGCAACTGCGCCACGCTGGCCGGGCCGCGCTGCTCGCTGATGGCCTTGACCACCACGGTGCGTAATATCTTGCCCTGCAGTACCCGAACGGTATCGTCCACTTTGATCTCTTTGGCCGGTTTGACTTCGAGTGTATTGAGCAGCACCCGGCCCCGGTCCACCTCCTGGGTGGCGAGCGAACGGGTCTTGAAAAAGCGGGCCGCCCACAGCCATTTGTCGATACGCGTTTTTTCCATACGATTGGCGGATGAGTATAGTGGGCCAAATACCCGCGCGGTTATTGGTCCCGCAAAATCGTGATAATCCGCACTGAACATGAATCAAGTCGCTTGCGATGCTGCCACAACCACAGGGGTACTGATGAACGAAGCTGCGGATGAGTTCCTGGGTCGAATTCAGGCCGTTGTTGCCGACGCGCTCGGCGTTCATGTCGACCCCCAGGCGGCATGGCGGCTGTACACCGCGATGTCTGCCGTGTTGCCTCCGGTGATGGAAGAAGGCCAGGAGGGATTGACGCAGGAGGTCACGGTTCTGATGGCCGACCTGCGCGGTTTCACTGCCATTTCCGAGTCCCTTCCGGCCAAGACCGTGCTCGAGGCGCTCAACCGGTTTTTGTCACGGATGTGCGAAATCGCGGTGCAAAACGGCGGCACCATCGACAAATTTCTGGGTGACGCGATCATGGTGCTATTTGGTGCGCCACGTTGCCATGTGCACGATGCGCGCCACGCCGTAACCTGTGCAGTACAGATGCAAATAGCGATGGACGAAATCAATCGGGCCAACGCCTCGCTCAAACTGCCGCCGGTGTACATGGGCGCGGGCATCAACACCGGGCAGGTGATGGCGGGCACTCTGGGCTCTACCCTTTATTCCGAGTACACCGTGATTGGTGACGAGGTCAATATTGCGTCGCGCATAGAAGCCTTCAGCCTGCGCGGGCAGGTGCTGATCAGCGAAGTGACGTTCGAACGTTGCCAGGGCTTTGTCACCGCCTCCGAGCCCATGGACGTCCACGTCAAGGGCAAGGCGCGCCTGGTACGTCTGCGCGAAGTACTTGCGATTCCGTCCATGAACCTGGTGGTGCCACGAAAAGACGTGCGCAAGAGCCCGCGCGTCGAGACCCGGCTGCCGTTTACCTGCAAGCGGGTCATCGACAAGATTGTGGTACCGCCCGCCCACGCCGGCCTGGTACTTGATATCAGCTATGAGGGCATCCTGGCCCAGATCGATTCCGAACTGACCTTGCACGAGGATATTCACCTAGACCTGGACCTCTCCCTGATCGGTAGCCGCACACACGGCATTTATGCACGCGTGCTCAGCTTGCGCCATGACGGTCCACGGCGTTTTGTCGGTATCGGCTTCACCTCGGTCAGCCCGGAAGGCGAGCACGATATCCGCCACTTGGTGCAATTGCTGATACAGGGCAGCTCCCTCAAATAGCGGCAGAGCTTGTGCTTTGGACCAGCAAGGGCCGAAAGTCGCGCAAAGTCGTAACATTCGGATGCCTCGCAACCCCCTCATTCAAGGAGAAGCCCCATGCCGACAGGTACCGTACGATTACACCGTGTGCTGCGCGGCCCGCCGGAGCGCGTCTACCGGGCCTTTCTAGAGGCACACGCCATGGCAAAGTGGCTACCGCCGTATGGTTTTACCTGCCAGGTGCAGCACATGGATGCCCGGCCGGGAGGAACTTTCAGAATGTCTTTCACCAATTTTGGCACCGGCCACAGCCACGCGTTTGGCGGGACGTATCTTGAGCTGGTGGCGAATGAACGTATTCGCTACACCGACACCTTTGACGACCCCAATTTGCCCGGTGAGATGCAGGTGACCGTAGTGCTGACCCAGGTGGCATGCGGCACGGACCTTTCCATCGTGCAAGAAGGAGTGCCAGAGTCCATTCCGGTCGAGAGGTGCTACCTGGGATGGCAGGAGTCTCTGGCACAACTCGCCACGCTCGTCGAGCCCGACATTGCCGGCTGAACTCTTGCCACCGATCATGGCAGCGCGCAGTGACCGGATGCGCCCCCACTGACCGGATGCGCGAAAGCACCTTGGCCGTCGTCGCCAGTGGAGACAGTTTGGCGCTGGGAGATGTCGGGTTGGCGCGAAGCGCGTAACCCGATAGACGACCCCAGGCGCATTGCCAGCGACTCAATCGGGTACGTAGCGCTGTCACCCAAAAGGTGAAGCAGTTCAAAGCCAGAAAAGTGAGTGCTCATAAGGAGTTGCTGTCAAAAGTAAGTGGTCAACTGAGGAATCTAGGGTGAACCTCACCCGCCATGACAATTCCGGGTGAATGAGGAGATTTGGCATTCGAAAATGGGCTTTTGCGCAAAGCCTGCAGGTGATGTTTCCACAAGGCAGCCCGCTTCAAGCGAAAATTGTGTTCGGCCGGGACTAAGGGATTAGGAAACAGCCAATGGTCCGTTTCTGACGGCACTGACGGGCGCACTGCGTCGTTACCCTTCGCTTATGTGGTAAGCCACACTGCACTCAGGGCGCCTCGCACTGCATCCCGCCAGCACCGCCATAAAACGGAAAATAAGCTATTTCCGCATCCCTAAGGTGTGTACGGTGGATTTCACAGGAGAATCAGTTATGAACCGGATCAAGAAAATTCACGTCGGCCCGGGTGTTTTTTGGGTGGAAATTCCCGAAGTGCACCTGTACGTGCTGTGCGGTTGCCCGCCCGACAGTGTCAAGCACATGTTCCGGCGCGGTCTGATTGTTCCCACCGAGGCTCGCGGTGTGGTGTTCGAGACCGGGCCGAACGTGATTTTGCTGTCGGACCTGATGCTGCAAAACGGCATGTTCTGCAACATGGCAGAGTTTCCGGTACTGCAAATGCTGTATCGCCAGGGCATGGCCATCCCGGGTCACCCCAACAATACCGGGGCCAAGCCGCTGATTGTCGGGTCGCGTGACCAGGTCGACGCCCAGCTTGCCTACATCTACCGCGGCAACTACGGGCTGGTGTCCGAGCAGGAACTGACCGAAGCCGGGGCATCGCCCGAGTTGGCCGCTGAAATGATGCAAATGAAGCTGAAGTTTGCGTTTGGCAAGGTGCGCGACAGTAGCGATTTTCTGGATACCTGCATCGTGGGCACGGATCGGGTTGAAATTCGCGATGGCGTGGGCCTGCGGCGGCTCAAGGTCAACCTTTATGAGTTCGACTTTGGCGATGAGACCCTCACGGTAGACCTCAATCTCAAGCTCGGTGACATGTTTCGCTCTCCGATCTCGCTGGGCTTTCACCATGTCAAGCGCGAGTACTTTGCCGTCATTCACACCGGCGAAGGTGACGGTTGGGATTGCGAGCGGCCGTCGATGTCATCGATCCTGATGTTCCAAGGCAAAATTTATCTGATCGACGCCGGGCCCACCGTGATCCAGGTGTTGGAGGTTCTCGGTATCTCGGTCAATGAGATCGAGGGCATTTTTCATACGCATTCGCACGATGACCACTTCGCTGGGTTGCCGGCCCTGATGCGCACCGACCGGCGCCTGAAATACTACGCAACCCCCATGGTGCGGGCTTCGGTGTCCAAGAAGATGTGCGCCCTGTTGTCGATGCAGGAGAGCGACCTGGACCATTACTTTGAGATCTGCAATCTGGAGTTTGACACCTGGAACGATGTCGAGGGGCTGGAAGTCCGGCCAATTCTGTCACCGCATCCGGTAGAGACGTCCATCTTCCAGTTTCGGGCACTCTGGAAGGACGGCTTCAAGGTCTATGCGCACTATGCCGACATTGCCGCCCTGTCGGTGATTGACGGCATGGTCAGACCCGATGCCGCGAGCCCCGGAATCAGCCCTGAGTTTGCCGAGCGCACCAAACAAGCCTACCTGGAACCGGTTGACCTGAAAAAGCTCGATGTCGGCGGCGGCATGATCCATGGTTCGGCGGAAGATTTTCGCGGTGACACCACCAAAAAAATCGTGCTGGCCCATACCTCCCGTAGCCTGGACGATACGCAAAAGGAAATCGGGTCCGAGGCCGCGTTTGGCACGGTCGATGTGTTGATTCCCTCCTTTCAGGACTACGGCCTGCGCTCGGCCTTTGGGTACCTCAAGGAAGACTTTTCCATGGTGCCAAATTCCCAGTTTCGGATGATTCTCAACAACGAGACCCCGGTGCTGAACCCCGGCACAATCATCATTCGCGAGGGCGAAATCAACGAAAACATCTACCTGATCCTCGGCGGCTATGTAGAGATGATTCAGGCCAGCAAGAATATCAAGCGCCAGTTGGTGGCCGGCACCATGGTGGGGGAAATCTCTGCGTTGCGCGAAGAGCCCTCCCGGCACACCTACCGGACGACTTCCTATGTGCATGCGCTCAAGATTTCGGCCAAGCTGTACCGCGACTTCATCCGCATCAACAAGCTCCATGCGCAAATTGAGCGGATCCAGCACGGATGGAATTTTCTGGCCGAAACCTGGTTGTTTGGCGACGGTATTCCCTACACCACGCTGAACCGTCTGGCGCACGGCCTCGGCTCCACCCCCTACCCGGCAGGCTACACCTTTGACCTGCACGACAACCGCTACCTGCACATGATCAAGTCCGGCGCCATCCACCGTTGCCACGCGGGCGCGCCACAGGCGCAATTGCAGATGGGTGATTTTTTTGGCGAAGAGTGCGTGATTGGTGGTGAGCTTGGAGACATCAGTTTCCGGGTAGCGTCGGACACCGAGATTTACCGGATTCATGCAGATCTGTTGGCCACCGTGCCGATTTGCCGCTGGAAACTGCTGGAGGTTTCGCGCCGGCGTGCGCTCGCGACCTGACCCGTCTCAGACCCACCCCTGTGTCAGAATGTCCGCATGAACGTACACATTCCGACCATGTTTTGGGTCACCATCATGGTGGGTGCCGTCCTTTCGGTGTCCGTTGCGGTCATCGCCCATCGCAAGCAGCGCGACGGCTTGCTGTACTGGGCCCTGGGACTGGCCTTTCACACCGTGTCGTATGTGGTAATCATCCAGCGCGACAACGTTGGCGTCTTTTGGGCGCTCGTGCTGGGCTATGCCCTGCGCGCAGCGGCCTGGGCATCGTTTGCCGAGGGCTTGTGCGAGTTTTATCGCAGGCGTCCACCCAGGGTGTTGATCTGGACCCCGGTCGTGGCGGTTATTTTTCTTTTTTCCTTTTTTGTCAAGGACACCACGGCGCGCATTTTGGTGATCAGCCTGGTGTTTGCCGTGCAGTGTACGTTCGCCCTGTGGTTTGTCTGGCAGGCGCGACTTACTGCGCCAGGGCGGGGGAAGTACTTCATGATGACCGGGCTGGTGATCGCGATCGTGACCCTGCTGCTGCGGGCCTTGGGTGCCACGCGCGGTGGCGCAGCCGATATGGCATCCCTGACCGGCTCCAATCCGAGCCAGACGCTGAGCCTGTTCATGGCGCTGGGCGTCATCTTGATGCTATCAATCGGGTTTGTACTGATGTCCAAAGACCGTGCGGACGACATGAACCGGGTCCTGGCAACCCAGGACGATTTGACCGGCCTGGCCAATCGACGCCGCCTCAATGAGGTCTTTTTCAACGAATGGGCGCGCTCCCAGCGCTCGGGGCATCCGCTGGCCCTGGCAATGATCGACATCGACCAGTTCAAAAACTACAACGACCACTATGGCCACCAGGCCGGCGATCTTTGTCTCAAAAGCGTGGCGCAGGTCATACAGTCGGCCGCCGGGCGGGCGGGCGATCTGGCCGCCCGTTATGGGGGCGAAGAATTCGTGTTGATTCTGCCCGACACCGACGCCAAAGCGGCGCATCGACTGGCAGAGGGGTTGCGTGCCGCGGTGCAAGGGATGAGCCTGGTGCATGCCAAGTCGTCCGGCGGCACGGTCAGCGTCAGCATCGGTGTGGCGGCGCTGGAAGACGGGTGTTACGCCGACGCCGACGCGCTCTTGCAGGCGGCAGACCAGGCGCTTTACCGTGCCAAAAATGGCGGTCGCAACCAGGTGGTACTGGCCCCAGAAGCTGAGAAACAGCGCACCAGAGCGGCTCCGCTGAGATTGGTGCAACTGGTGTGGCGCAGCGTCTACGAAACTGGCGATCCCGTGATCGACACCCAGCACCGCGCACTCTTTGCACTGGTCAATCAACTTCTGGGCGCGATGCTGGAGGGGCGTGAAAAAGCAGAAGTTGCCAAGCTGATCGAGGCATTCCTGGTCGACATTGCCCGTCATTTCCACGATGAAGAGGCCATCCTGCGGGCGGCCGATGTCCCGGATGTCGTAGGCCATGCGGTACTGCACCAGGCACTGCTGGACAAATCAGCCACACTCGCGCTGCGTTTTCGTGCCGGCACACTGTCGATTGGGGAGCTTTTTGAGTATCTCGCGCACGAAGTCGTCGCGCGCCACATCCTCTCCGCTGACCGCGAAATGTTTGCCGCGCTGAAGCGGCAAAAGTAGCATGCGAAAATCGGCAAACACCCAGCCACCACAGCCAAGGCAAGCGGTGTCAAGTTCACACCAGACCGAACCAAGTCTGTAGGCAAGCTGAAAGGAACCCGCTATGACTGCCCTTATGACTGCCATCCATGCCAATGACGCAACAGGGGTGCGGCAACTGATCGCGCAGGGCGTTGACGTCAATCTGTTAGACGCCCATCGGGATGCGCCACTGGTCATGGCGGCCTACCTCGGCAATGCGGAGATTGTCCTCCTGCTGCTAGAGGCCGGGGCCGACGTGACCGCAGTGGACCCGGGCATGCGGGCCACGGCCTTGCACGCTGCCGCGTATGCCGGCAATACCGAGGCAGCCAGGCTCCTGGTGCAATTTCATATCGATATCGACAAGCAAGGACCGGTCAACGGCTACACCGCTTTGCACGACGCGATCTGGCAGGGGCATCTGGAGACTGCCCGGGCACTGATTGATGCGGGTGCCAACCTGGCACTGCGCTCACTGCGGGGTGAGACGCCGTTGGCGTTTGCCCAATCCAGGCAGCACAACGCGATCGCAGATCTGATTGTGCAAAAGATGGCGCAGCCTTCGGCCGGTTGACCCTTCGTATTCAGTTGGAGGTGCGTAACAGCTGGGCAAAGGCTTCGGCGGGCATCGGCCGGCCAAAGAAATAGCCCTGCAGCTCATCACATCCCTGCGCGCGCAGAAAGTCAATTTGGTGCTGGGTCTCGACGCCCTCTGCAATGGTCTTGAACCCCAGGCCGTGGGCCATTTGCACGATTGCGCGCACGATGGCACCGTCGTCTTGCTCCAGGTCGAGGTCGCGCACAAACGACTGGTCAATCTTGAGCTTGTCAATCTGGTAGCGTTTGAGGTAACTCAGGCTCGAATACCCGGTGCCGAAGTCATCAATCGACAACTTGAGACCCATGGCGTGCAATTTGCCAATCTGGTCCAGAGTAAAGCGGGAGTCTTCCATGGCGACGCTCTCGGTGAGCTCAAGCTCCAGCAACTCCGGTTTCAGGCCGCTGTCCGCGAGCACCGCAGCGACTGATTCGCACAAACCGGTCTGGTGGAATTGCAGCGCCGACAAGTTGACCGCCACCGGCACAAGCGGCAGACCGTCGCGTTGCCAGGCCGCAATCTGTTGCGCTGCAGTGTGCATCACCCAGTTGCCAATGGCCAGAATTTGGCCGCTGGTCTCGGCGATCGGGATAAAACGCGCGGGTGATACGAGGCCCCATTCCGGGTGCTGCCACCTTATCAGGGCCTCGGCGCCGATGATTTGCTGGCTCAAGGCGTCTACCTGCGGCTGGTAGTAGAGCACGAATTCGCCGCGCGACAAGGCACGCCGCAAGTGGCTCTCGACCAGCAGCGACTCTTTGGCATCGGTCTGAATCTGCTCCGTAAAGAACTTGAAGCTGTCTCTGCCATCGCGTTTGGCCTGCAACAGCGCCGCGTCGGCGCATTGCGAAAGTGTCTGGAAGTCGCTGCCGTTGTCCGGAAAAATCGCAATACCAATGCATGCGGTCAGACTGACTTCGTTTCCCGCGTCCAGCGGGACCGGCTCCTGAATCAGCGCCAGCAAGCGGCTTGCAACGTGTGCAGCGGCGTTGGCATGGGTGTTGGGGAGCAGCAGCACAAATTCATCGCTGCCCTGGCGGCATACTGTGTCATCGGACTGCAGATTGGCGGTCAGGCGCGTGGCCAGTGTTTGCAAAATCTGGTCGCCTACAGGGCGTCCCAAGGAGTCATTGATAGACTGAAACCGGTCAATATCGACGAACATCATGACCACCTGAGTGCCCGTGCGTTTGGCCGTGGCGAGCGCCAGGCGGGTGCGGTCTTGCAGCAGCTTGTGGTTTGGCAGTTGCGTCAGCGGGTCGTAGTTCGCCAAAAACTCGATCTGTTCTTGCGCAGCCTTGCTATCTGTCAGGTCGCGCAAAATGCCGATGTACTGGAAAATGTGTCCGTCGGTGTCTTTGACGGCACTGATAGACAGCCACTCGGGATAAATCTGGCCATTCTTGCGTTGGTTCCAGATCTCACCCTCCCAGTTTCCGGTATGCTGAATTTCGCGCCACATGGCAACATAAAAAGCCCGATCTTGCCGCCCGGAGCGCAGTATGCGGGGGTCTTGCCCCACCAGCTCAGACTCCAGGTAACCGGTAATGGTGCAGAAGGCCTGGTTCGCCGACAAGATTCGGTTGTTGGCATCGGTGATAAAAATGCCCTCGTGGCTGGACTTGAACACCTGGCCCACCAGCAGCAGGTGATTTTCTGCCTGTTTGCGCTCGGTAATGTCCCGGGAAATCATGATGAACCTGGGGTCTCGGGCGTCGGCAGACTCCTTTCTTGCCACCGAAAGTTCAAACCATCTCGGACCTTCAGCGAACGGCAATTCAATCTGGCGACCCGTTGAAAGGCCCTTGGCATGGGCCTCTTGCAGCGCATCCAGGCAGATGGTGCTGGCCTTCTCGGGGAGCACCTCGGCCAGCAGCTTGCCACTGAATACTTCTGGCGGCGCCGCCAACAGGTTTGCCCGGGAGGTGTGGTATTGCTGGTAGCGCCCGCTGAGATCGAACTCGAACAGCACATCGGGGAGTGCGTTGAGAATGGCCTCGCGATCCACTTGCTGTGCGCGCAAGTCCTGCGTCATGGAATTGGCAAGTGCCTCGGCGCGTTCCCGACCGTTGGCCAGCAACCATGCCACCCAGCCCAGCACAAGGCCCAAGCTTGCGCCGACCAGTGCGATCAGGTGGTGCCGCTGGTCCTCGATCAAGCGTTTGTCAAAGCTTGGCAGGGCGCGCAATACCAGGGTCCAGCGCCGGCTCCCGAGCTCCAGGGTCCGGTCGGTGCGCAATAGTCCTTGCGACTGGGCCGCCGGGAGTGGATCGCCGTACAAACGGTCTGCCGCCGCAAGGGAATTCCCATCGAAAATTTCGACCTGGATGTCCTGATCGAGCTGGTGTCCGAGACTTTGCACCAGGTCACGCACCCGAAAAGGCAGGCTGACCCAGCCCACCGTGGCTGCTTGGCGCTGCAGCACGGATTCGACCTCCATGCCTTTGGCATACAAGGGTGCATACATGACCACCGCAGGCAGGTCCTGGCCCTCATCCTGAACCAGTCGGGTCTTCTTCGACAGCGTGGCGCTGCCGGTGTCACGCGCCTGCAGCAAGGCCGCGCGCACGTCCGAATTGGAGGCAATGTCAAAACCGACGGCATGCAGGTTGCTGCCGGAATAGGGTTCGATCAGCACAATGGGCACATAAAACAGTCGCTCTCCGGCGGGCTTGACCTGGTACTGCGGGAAATCATGCCGGCGCATGTCCGCCGTGTGCTGCGTCAGATGCTCGGCTTGCACCAGCCGCGAAATTGCAAAACCCTGCAGACCGAAATCAGATCTATCGAGCTGGAGCGCCGCCACATAGGCGTGGTATTCCTCACGCGAGATTGCGTCCGAGGCCTCGAAGAACCCCTTGGCGCCGCGCAATACGAGCTCATAACTCGCCAGTCGTTGAATGAAGTGAAAACTGACTCGGCTCGCCGCGTCTTCAAAGTCCAGCCGGCGAATGGCCTGGGTTTCGAGTTCTTCGTTGTGCCAATAGATGCCTGTCACGCACAATATCAGACCAGCAACAAGCGGGGCAAGCAACGTGGAAAGCTTCCACCGCAAGGGCATTGAACGGGTTCCTTTGAAGACGGGGCCGAAGAAGCGACAGTTTACCGAATTTGGCAGCCCATGAAACAAGGCGAATCCGTTTAGCCAGACTTGCCACTTTGCCCAGGGAATCAATTTAAAATTGTCGCCCCAGACGCGCGGGAAAGGCGCCAGGGTGATTACAAACAAACTTTACCCGGCCTCAGCCGGCTGGCAACTTATGTCCACAGAAGAAATCAGCTTTGCTGACTTGATGGCTTCGTCGATTCACGACATGAAAAATTCCGTCAATATCCAGGTCCATGCGCTGGAAAGTATTGCGGCACAGATCAAGGAAAAAGTGGATGCCCCGGCCTTCCAGAGCCTGGTGTCCGTAATTGCGCAGGCGCATCGGGTCGATGCCAACCTGATTCAACTTCTGAGTCTGTACAAGTTTGGCAAGTCGATTTACCCACTGGATATCAGCGAGCATTCAGTGGCCGAGGTGATTGCCGAGGTCGTCATGCAGAAATCGCTGGTGCTAGCGCTCAAGGGCATTGCGGTGGAAGTTGATTGCCCACAAGACTGCGACTGGTACTTTGACCGTGACCTGATAACCGGCGTGCTGTTGAACGCCATGAACAATGCCTACAACTACACCCAGGACAAAATTCGCATCGCTGCAAGCACCGACGGCAGGGGGTTGACCTTGCGGGTTGAAGACAACGGCAGCGGCTACCCCGTCCAGATGCTGCACGGCGATGGCATTGACGCCAACAAAGGGGTCAACTTCTTTAGCGGTAGCACCGGCCTGGGTTTTTATTTTTCATCGCAGGTCGCGCAGCAGCACCAAAACCACGGCCACTCGGGTTCACTCACGATTGAAAACGGTGGCGCCTACGGCGGCGGGTGCTTTGTAGTGCGTTTGCCCTAAGGGGGTGTGGAAACTACCATGACATTTACTCTGCAACAGGCCAACACGCTGATCGTTGATGACTTTCAGGGCATGCGCACCATGTTGCGCCACTTTGTCCGCCAGATGGGAATTACCCGGATCAGTACCGCCAGCAACGCAAGCGAAGCCATCAGCATGCTGGCTTCCGCCAAGTTCGATGTCGTGATCTGTGATTACAACCTCGGGCACGGCGCCAATGGCCATCAGGTGCTGGAAGAGGCCAAGATGCGCAACCTGGTGGGTGTGTCGACCATCTGGATCATGGTCACTGCCGAGAAGACCACTGAAATGGTCATGGGAGCGACCGAGGTCAAACCCGACGATTACCTGCTCAAACCCATCAATCAAGTGTTGCTGCAAAGCCGGCTGGAAAAATTGATTGCACGTAAGCAGTGTTTGGGGGTGGTAGAGACAGCCATTCGCGCCCGGGACTTTGGTGGAGCGATTGGCCACTGCGACCAGTTATTGAAAGACAAGGCCGTCAATGCGCAGGAAATCCTGCGTATCAAAAGCGATCTGTTGCTGACCATGGGGGAATATGACGCCGCGAAGCTGGTGTTTGAGTCGGTGCTGGCGGTGCGCAACATTGCTTGGGCCAAAACAGGTCTGGGCAAGGTGTTATTTTATGCCCAGGACTATGCCGCGGCGATTGCCATGTTTGAGCAGGTGTTGCAAGACAACCGGATGTATGTGGAAGCGGCCGATTGGTTGGCCAAGACTTACGATGCCATGGGCGAGCTTGCACGGGCAGAAAAGGTGCTGCTCGATGCGGTCAAACTGTCGCCCAATTCGCCGGTACGGCAAAAAAACCTGGGGGATACCGCCTTCAAAAATGGCTCGCTGGATGTTGCACAGGCGGCCTTTGAGAAAAACATTAAAACCAGTGAGTTTTCGGCCCATAAAAACCCGGCGGTGTATGCCAGCCTGGCCGAAGTGCTTGGCGAGAAAAATGCTCCTGAAGAAGCGCTCAAGGTGCTGAATCAGAGCAAGGTCGATTTCAGAGCCAATGCGTCCGCGGCTTTGCAGGCCGCCGCCGCCGAGAGCCGGATTTACCAAAAAATGGGGCAGGTTGACAAAGCGCAGGCAGCGCTGGCCAATGCCGAGCAACTGGCGGACGAGTTGGGCGACAAGGTCAGCCCGGACCTCTTGGTGGAAGTGGCCAAGTCCCAGCTCAAGCTGGGTCAAAAAGACAAGGCCTGCAACCTGCTGGGGCGGGTGATCAAGAACAACCACGAAAACATGGCACTCTCCGGCCAGATTGAAGCCGTTTTTGCAAGTGAAAACCTGGTGCAGGAAGGCCGCGCACTGTTCAGTACCTCGCGCCAGGAGGTGATCGATATCAATAACCAGGGTGTGCTGCTTGCCAAGCAAGGAAATTTTGAGCGCGGTGTGGAACTGCTACGTTCAGCCGTCCAGCAGTTGCCTGGCAACGAGGGTGTCATCATCAATCTGGCGGGTCTGCTGATTGGCCAGATGAACAAAGAAGGCTACAGCGATGCTTTGGCGGCGCAGGCCCTGGCCTTGCTGGAGCGTGTGCATGAGCTCAACCCCGGTAATAAAAAATATTACACGTATACCCAGGTCCTGCATCGCTTGAAGCGCGACTAGATTCAGTTGGGTCGGATCGAAGATTTCAGCGGTGCCAATTTACACTGCTAAAAACGTTGGCGCTATTTGACATCATCCAAGGAGATACTGCATGAAATTGGTTCGCTATGGTGCCGTTGGCAAGGAAAAGCCCGGCATGCTCGACACAGAGGGGGTCCTGCGTGAATTAAGCGCAGCGGTGGGGGAAATTACGCCCGCCACGCTGAACGCGCAAACGCTGGAAAAATTGCGCAAACTCGATCCCGCCAAGCTGCCTCTGGTCAAAGGCCAGCCGCGCATGGGCTGTCCGATCAGCGGCATTGGCAAGTTTGTCGCCATTGGCCTTAACTATGCAGACCACGCGGCCGAGTCCAATCTGCCGTTACCCAAGGAGCCAGTGGTTTTCATGAAGGCCACCAGTTGCATCCAGGGTCCTGATGACGACGTGATGTTGCCAAAGGGTTCGGTCAAGACCGATTGGGAGGTAGAGCTAGGCGTGGTCATTGGCACGCTGGCACGCCATGTGACGCAGAAGGACGCGCTAAACCATGTGGCGGGCTATTGTGTCGTCAATGATGTGAGCGAACGAGCCTTTCAGATCGAGCGCGGTGGCACCTGGGACAAAGGCAAGGGCTGCGACACCTTTGGCCCCATCGGCCCCTGGCTGGTGACGGCCGACGAGGTGCCAAACCCGCAGCGCTTGCAGCTTTGGCTTGAAGTCAACGGCCAGCGCATGCAAAACGGCAGCACCAAAAACATGATTTTCGGTGTCGCCAAAATCATCAGCTATGTCAGCCAGTTCATGACGCTGCTGCCCGGCGATGTGCTGACCACCGGCACCCCTGCCGGGGTCGGCATGGGGCAGAAGAAAAACGGTCAGAGCGATCCTCGGTTTCTCAAGGCCGGTGACCTCGTTACTCTGGGCATTGACGGTTTGGGGCAGCAGCAACAGCGGGTGGTGCCGTTCAAGCGCTGAGCGCCCGCACCGGTTACGCGACCAGGCGTATGGTGTTGCGTCCCGCTGCCTTGGCCTGGTACATGGCGGCGTCCGCCCGCTTCAGCAGGTCGACCTGGCTCACGGTGTGGCCACCAAAAATCGCTATACCAATGCTTGCGCTGCAGTGGTGCACCAGTGCCCGCTCGGCTTGGTCCGTCCCGTGCAGGGTCAGTTGGTAAGGCTCGGCTAGGGCGGTGCGGATTTTCTCGGCCACGCCAGTGGCTTGCTCGGCAGAGGCAGCCCGCTCCAGAGCCAGCTCGCTGAGCATCACGACAAACTCGTCGCCACCCAAGCGAACTACGGTATCTGTTTCACGCACGCTGTCGGTCAGACGCCGCGCCACCTCCAGCAGCAAGAGGTCGCCCACGTCGTGGCCATGGGCGTCGTTCAGCGGTTTGAAATTGTCCAGGTCCAGATAGATCAGCGCTGCATGCAGACCACTGCGCTTGCTAGCGGCCATGGCCTGCCCCAGCCGGTCACCCAGCATGCGGCGGTTGGGCAAGCCGGTCAGTGCGTCGTGAAATGCGAGCTGACGCACATGCTCCTCGGATTGAACCCGCCGCACAATTTCTGCCTCCAGCAGATCGCGCTGCATGGCCAGCTCCGTGCGCAGTTGCTCACGCTCCAGCAGATTGCGAATCCTGTGGCGCGCAATGCTGACGTTGATCGGTTTGGTGATGTAGTCCGCCGCGCCCAGCGACAAGCCCGTGACCTCAGAATTCACATCGTTCAACGCCGTGACAAAAATCACGGGAATGCTTTGCAGGCCGGGCTGCGCCCGCAGCCGCCGAAAGGTTTCAAAGCCATCAACTTCAGGCATCATGATGTCCAGCAGAATCAGATCCGGCGGGTTCTTGAGGGCCAAGGCAATACCTGCCGGCCCGGAGGAAGCAAATTGCAGCTCGAACTCACCTTCCAGCACCGACCCCAGCGTCATCAGGTTGGACGGTGTGTCGTCAATCGCAAGAATGTGCGCGCGGGCGGGACTCATGGGGATACCTCCTCGGTAGGACTGGCTTGACTGGGATCAATCTGCTGCAGGTCATGCAGCACCTGGTCGAAACGCATGGCCTCAAGTGCCGGTACCAGGGCATCGACCGACGCGGCGACGACGGTGCCGTGCGTCAGTGCTTGCAGTGCTTTAAAGTGCTTGATGGCGGCAAACCTGTTGTCTTCCAGCAAGGGGACGAGCGCGCGTACCCGGGCATGAAATGCCAGTGGGTCGAGCGGCCGGGAAGTGTTTCGGACCGCTGGCACCGAGGCGGCAACCGGGTGCATGGGCCAGCACTTTGCAAGTGCCGACTGCAGTGCCTCAAGTGCGATGGGTTTGGTTAAAAAATCGTCCATTCCGACCGCCAGGCAGCGCTGGTGATGCTCTTCAAAAGCGTCGGCGGTCAGGGCAATGATGGGCAGTCGCGCCCGCCCATTGGCAGCTTCCCATTGCCTTATTTTTTGGGTCGCACTGTAGCCGTCCATGACCGGCATGTGCAGATCCATCAGGATCAGATCGGGAGCCAGCGCAGCAGCGTCTGGTGCCGCCCGCATTACGGCTTGTAACGCCTGTTGGCCGTCATGGACCACCGAAGTGCGAAAACCCAGGCTTGCCAGCAAGGATTGAATGACCAGGCAGTTGAGCTTGTTGTCTTCCACCACCAGTACCCGCCTTTGCGGCAGCGGGGTCGCGGGATCGACGGCTTGTAGCGGTGGCAGGGCTTCTGATGGCATGCGGTCAAATTCTTCGGTGCTGGTGCGAACCGGTACCCTGAACCAGAACCGCGAGCCCTGATCGAGGGCGCTGTCCACCCCCACCTCACCACCCATGGCGACTGCCAGATTGCGCACGATCGACAAGCCAAGCCCGGAGCCACCAAACTCGCGGGTGGTTGAGCTGTCGGTTTGCGAGAACGGCTTGAACAACAGGCCTAGTTTGTCGTTCGGGATGCCTACGCCAGTGTCGGTCACCGAGAACTCAAGCACGGCACCCGCGCCAGCACGCTCCACCTCGCGGGCTTCCATGCGAATCTGCCCCAAGCGCGTGAATTTCAGCGCATTGCCGATCAGGTTGGTCAGCATCTGGCGTAAGCGGTGGGAGTCTGCCAGATAACACCGGTGTGGTGTTCCGTGCCACTGGCAAGTGAGAGTCAGACCTTTGGCGCGTGCCGCACTGGCAAAAAGGTGGCTCGACTGGTGCAGCAAGGCGTCTGGCGCAAACGGATTGCTTTCAAGTCGGATTTTGCCAGCCTCAATTTTTGAGAGGTCAAGGATGTCGTTGAGCAGGGTCAGCAGGGTCTGGCCACTCGACAGGATGGTCCGCGCGTAGTCGCTGCGCTGTGTCTCTTGCAAATCGGGCAGAAGCAGCAATTGGGCCATCCCCAAAATACCGTTCATCGGAGTGCGAATTTCATGGCTCATGGTCGCCAGGAACCGGCTTTTGGCCAGGTTGGCGGCTTCGGCCTCTTTCTTGGCCCGGTAAAACTCGCTCACATCGACGCTGAAGCCCACGTTATGCCCGGTGGGTGTGAGCCGTTCGGTGATTTTCAGCCAGCGGCCGTCATCGAGTTCGAGCATGATGGACTGCTTGCCCTGGCGGTGCGCGGCGATGCGCTCGGCAAGCCACGCTTCTTCGTTGCCCAGTGCTGCCTTGTACTGCCCGTGCAAGACGCCATGGCGGAGTATTTCCTCGAAACTGCGGCCGGCGTCGATGACCGGTGCCGAAACCTGGTACAGCGCGCGGTATTGGGCGTTGCAAAAGCTTAAGCGGTCTTCCGCGTCAAACACGACAAACGCCTCGCCGATGGTTTCAAGCGCAGAATGCAGCAGCGCCTGGGCGTGCAGCAGTTGCGCTTCGGCGGCCTTTCGCTCACTAATGTCCTGGTGCGTGCCGAACATCAGCAGGGGCTTGCCGTCGGGCGTCCAGCTCGCTACCCGTCCGCGGTCATGTACCCACACCCAATGGCCGTCTTTGTGCAGCATCCGGACTTCGAAGTCAAAGAAGGGTAGTTCCCCGCTAAAGTGCCGATCAAGCAGTTGCGTTGAGGCCTCGCTGTCTTGCGGATGCACCAGCCGCGCCCAAGTGTCAATCGAGATAGGTTCGAGCTCAGCGAGCGTATAACCCACAATCTCGGCCCAACGGGAGTTGAACACCGCCTCGCCACTCTGCACATTCCACTCCCAGGTCCCAATACGGGTGCCTTCAATGATGCTGGTCAGGCTGCGGCGCTGATTGGCGATTTCGGTCTGGTTAAGTACCCGTTCGGTAATGTCCGATTGAATGCCGTCCCAAATCTGGTCTCCGTTATCTTCCAGCGTAAGGATCGATTCCAGCCGCATCCAGCGGGCTGGGGACTCGGGGGATTTCAGGCGCCCCTCAAACACCAGATGCCCGTCACTTGCCAGCGCCCGCGCCGTGGCTTGGCGCAACACGTTGACATCCTGTGGCAGGAACGTCCGAAAAGCCAGGCTGACATCTTGCAGCAGATCCTTTGCCTGCAGCCCGAGGTCGGCACAAAAGCGTTCACTGACATAGTCGAATTGCTCCTTGCCGGTGCTGCTGATGCGGTATTTGTAGACGCCAACCGGAATCGATTTGAGCAAACGTTGCTGCTCCCGCTGGACCTCCTGCATCGCATGAATGGCGGCATCCCCCTGATTGGTGGCGTGCCGCCAATGGCGCAAAAATACCAGCGCGGTGAGTGCAATCGCGCCCGCCATTACCGCGCCCTGAACAAGTTGCGTTGTCCAGCGCTCAAGTGCCACCTCTTTCGAAACCGTCTGAACCAGTCGCAGGGGCTGACTATTGAGTTGCTGCACCGCCAGCAGGGCGCGCTCCATTTCGTAAACGCGCCGTCCTGCCACCTGTTCTACCTGGTTCCACTGGGCAAGGTTGCGCAATGTGGCGTCGCGCGCGGCCGGGCTGGCATGCTCAGTCAGGTCCAGCACCAGCCGGTTATCGGGTCCAAGCAAGACACTGGTCTCGGCATCGGCCCCGGGAATGAGTTCGGACATCCCGTCAAAATAGGTTCGCGCAAAGGTGGCGATGAGAATGCCCTGGTTTTGTCCGTTCGCACCGCGCACGGCCAGGTACAAGGACAGTTCGTCCGGTACGCCGCTAAAGCCGGTCAAGCGACCCTGCACCAGTTGTCGATCGACCCAGTCGGGCAACCGGGTGCCTGGCAAGGGAAAGAGCCCGGCGCGCTGTCGCAACTGGCCATCGACACCATAAAAGCGCAGGTCCTGCAAAAATGGCGAGCGCAACAATTTGTCGCGCAGGTTCAATTGAGGTTCCGTGGCGTCATGCGCCTGGACCCGTTCTGCAAGATTGACCAGCGTTTGTTCGGCCGACCCGAATGCCGCGTCAAATACGCCGCTCAGTGCCTGGTTCTGGAGCTGCAATGCACCGCTCACAATGGAGAGTTCTTTATTCCTGTCGTCAATTGCCTTCCAGCCCAGTGCAGCGATGGCTGCGCTCACCAGCAGCAGCACAATTGCAACGACCCAACCGTGGGAAACACGGTAGGGTGGTGCAGTTGCCATGTGGGAAAGATGCAGACTCATGGACCGTGCGCAAGTTCTTTTTGCGCCAGCACTACCAGTGCTGCGGGCACGCCGAGCTGCTGGGCAATCTCGGATTGCCTGGCCAGGCCACGTTCGCGCCAGACCTGCAGTGCCTGGCTTGAGGCTTGCACGACCTTGACGCCGCGGCTCTCCAGGGTGCGACGGGCCTCGCTTTGGGCCTGGGCTGCCTCCTTGCGGGCCGCGTTGACCCCGCTCTCCCAGCAATCACGCACAAGGGTCTGAAGTTCCGCTGGCAGCCGGTTCCAATAGCGGCGAGAAATCAAAGGAATGTACTGGGCAAAATAGATCTTGATTTCCGTGGCGTTGGTAATGCCTTGCTCCCACATCCGGGCGCTGGCAATGGTCTCATGGGTGGTGATGAGACCGTCCAGCCGGCCGCGTTTCAGGGTTGCTGCCAAATCGGGCCAGGCAACCACGGTCGGAAGCGCGCCGACCGCTGCCATTTGGGCCGCAATGGCCGAGCCGCCCGCAATCCGGACGCGTAAACCGGCCATGTCGTCGGGCTCGGTGACGGAGTGCTGGGTCGAAAAAAAGTTGGCGTGCCCGAGGTCAATCCAGCGGCCGGGCATGACCACCTGCAACGCGTCCTCCAGGTGTGCGGAAATCATCTGGCCGACCTGCCCGTCGCGCACGCGATGGTGGTCCGCTGCGTCCCGACCAAAAAACATCGGCAACATGAGGACGCTGACATAGGGGTCGTAGCGGTCAAGCTGCCAGGTACCCGGCACGGCCATGTCGACCTTGCCCTCATGCAGTGCGCGCACCACGTCCTGGTCCCGAAAAAGCTGGGCGCTGTGCTTGAACTCCACCGCCAGGCGCCCCTGGCTGCGGCGTGCCAGGGTGTCGGCAAACCGCTGCACGACCCGGGTCTGCACATGGGTGGCAGTGTTTTCGGTCGAAATCCGAAACCCCAGGACCTTGCTCTCGTCGGCAGACGCGCCGCAGCAAAAGCATGCCCATGCCACCAGCACGGCCCAGGCCGGACGCAAGGCAAACCTCATATCTCAGCTTTCATGATCAGTACAAATTGGACGTCTGGGTAGGGGGGCTATGGTAGCGGCTTTCAGAATCCGATTTGAAACCTGCGGATTGGCCCAACCTGCTGGCAATCTGGCACCATCGGCAACCCTCCATGAACCGGGGCCGCCATTGCGAACTTATCCCGCCATTGTGAACTTAGTGAAGCCATGCGAGGCCGTGCTCGACATCGGCGAATTGGCGCTGTAGCCGTTTTGCGCACAGGACCGCTGCTATTGTGGCGCCTCTGACTTGCCGGCCCGTATCCGCTCGGTTGCTCTTGCGCTGGTCTAACGACCCTACCCCCAAGTTCACCCAACGGTATGCACCATGCTGCTCGGCCCCTTGGGATTCGGCACCATCGGTAGTACGGGTGCTTTTTGGCTTTGAAGGGCATCACCATTTGGGTGACAGCGCTACGCACCCGATTGACCCGCTGGCACGCAACCTGACGCACAGCAGCACCCAGCCCTGCATTTACGATTGGCGCGACGGTGTCAGCGAGGTCGATTTTGTGCTGCGCCATAACGGCGAGCTACTTGCTTTTGAGGTCAAAAGCGGAATGAACCAGGGCAATGTGCGCGGGCTAGCTGCCTTTTCCAAACTCAACCCCAGTTGCCACCCATTGGTTTTGGGCACAGGCGGGCTGCCGCTCCAAAGTTGGTTTGAGGGTCCTCACTGGTAAATCCTGTGAAGCGTAGCCAAACTACTAGCCGTCAACTGGAATCTAGGATGATTGGGGGTGCGATTCAAAGTGAGTGTGGCAATTCGGTTTTGCCCCCTCGCTCCAGTGGGGAGAGGGCTGGGGCGAGGGAATAAGAGTCCACATCACTTTGAATCGCGCCCGATGATTGGAAGCGATGCAATTCGTGAGACGAACATTTTTGCGATTTGGTCGGCTCCGGGCTCCCCTGGGATGCACAACATGCTTCTCGCCTCGCGTTGCATCCCGACAGCACCACCATGAAACGATACACCAGCTATTTCCGCACCCCTTACCCTCGGTCCCGCGCGCCGGGGGTGCTTGCCAGCCAAAAATTGTTGGACAATCCTGCATATCCATGAAAACCTCAACGAACTTTGCGCGGGTCAAAACGACCCTATTGCTTTCTGCCCTGCTTGGGGGTGTGATCGGTCAAGCGGCTGCAGACGTGGTGCACATTGATGCCGCTGAATTGGCCCGACTGGTGGCACGTGGCGTGCCGGTGATTGATATCAGAACCGCGCCCGAATGGAAAGAGACCGGAGTGCTGGCCGGCAGCAAGCTGATGACATTTTTTGACGAAAAAGGACAGGCCGATGCGGCTGGATGGGTGAACAGGCTCAAGCCAACCGCCGGACCCGATCAGCCCGTCATTTTGATTTGTCGCACCGGCAACCGGACCAGCGCCGTGGCGCAATTTCTCTCGACACAAGTGGGTTACAAGACGGTGTACAACGTGACCGGAGGCATTCACGCCTGGATGAAGGCCGGACGCCCGGTGATCGCATCTGGGGCTGCCCACTGACAAGAAAATGGCTCCAGGCTCGATTTAACCGAGGAATCTAGGTTTAACAATGGGCACTGAATTTCCACTGGGCGCAAAAGTGCGTTTCACGCAGAAACGCTTGTCTATCTTGACACCACGCGATCGACAAGGTTTGGCGGGACGCATCGGGATCACGCAAACGGATGGCGCGCGCGTCAGCAAGCCAACGGTTTATTTCCCGAAGGATGGCGCTAATCTGGAGCTGCGTCTGTTTCGAGTCGACCCCAGCCACCTCGAACTGGTTGAAATTCCGCCCAATGTCGAAGAAATGTCCAGCGGCAATGGGCGTGAAAATCTCTTCGAACGCTCGCCTGGTCCGGCGCATGCCAAAACCACCGCGCCTGGCGCTGACGACGGCGGGACGCTTTCTCCGAATGACATCGACAATCTATTTGATTAAGCCCTTGAAGCCGGGTTCCTTAAGTCTCTTTACGCCTGCGCCGCGATCCAGTCATCCACCACCCGCTCCAGTACGGTGAGTGGCAAAGCACCCTGGTCGAGCACGGCGTTATGAAACTTGCGCAAATCGAACTTGTTTCCAAGTGCCATCTTCGATTTCTCGCGCAGTTCGTCAAATTTCAGCTTACCCACCATATAGGCCAATGCCTGTCCGGGCCATGAGGTGTAGCGGTCGACTTCGCTTGCCACGAAAGACCGGTTCACTCCGGTGCGCTCGGTCATGAAGGCAATGGCCTTCTCCCGGTCCCAGCCTTGGGCGTGAATGCCGGTATCCACCACCAGTCGCGCAGCGCGAAACGCTTGCCATTGCAGATGGCCGAACAGACTTTCAGCGTCGTGGTACAAGCCAATGTCCCTGGCCAATGTTTCCGCGTACAGTGCCCAACCCTCCGCATAGGCGGTGTAGCCGCCGTCCCTGCGAAAACGCGGCAAATTGCTGAGTTCAATGGATCGGCTGACCTGCAGATGGTGGCCCGGCACGGCTTCATGCGCCACCAGGGTTGCCATGCCCCAAGTCGGCCGGGTTTTGTATGCCAGAGCGTTGGCGAAAAATGTACCGCCACGGCTACCGTCCAAGGCCGGGCCGTTGTAGTACTCCGCTGCATCGGCGCCTTTAAAGGCAGGCATCGCCTGCACACCATAGGGCGCGCGCGGAAGCTGCGCAAAAAGGCGGGGCATTTCGGCGTCCATGCGCTTGGAAATTTCCCGGTAGCCGGTCATCAGTTCCGTGGGAGATTTGGCGAAAAAGCGCGGTGCGGTGTTCATCCAGCTTGCAAAGGCCGCAAAGTCACCGCGCAAACCGGGGCCATAGCGGTGCTTGCGACTGATCTGGTGCATGAGCTGTTCCATCTCGGCGCGAATTTTCGTGAGTTCGCGCAGCCCGATAGCATGCAGTGCATCAGCGGTCAACGTGGTCGTGGTGGCTTTGGCAGCTTCCAGGTTGTAGACCGCCTGGCCATTCGGGTAGTGCAACAGTGCGCCGCTCACTGGAGCCCGCGGCAGATACTCCAGTGCGACAAACTGGCGCAAACGTTGAAGCGCCGGGTTGACTTGCTGGGTGACGATTTCTTTTCCAGCTTCTTGCAAGGCGTTACGGTCGTTTGCCGAAATGCCCGCACCGGGTTTGGTCAAGGGCTCAAAAAAAGGACTCAGCTTGGCAGCCAACTGCGTGTCAAGCTGTTGCATGACCCGCTTGAGCACGGGCCGCGCGGAGACCCAGCCCTGACGGATACCTTCGCGCAGTGTGTCAATTTCCTGGTCAATGCGGGCGGGAAAGGCGCGCAGTCGGGCCAGCATGTTTTCTCCCTCGGTGCGACTCGTCAAAGGCATGCGGGCCAGTAGATCTGCAAAGTCTGTATGGACACCACTGAGCGCGCTGAGCGTCACGGTGCGCCAACCCAAAAAGGGTTCCAGGCGCAAACTTTGACGTTGCTGTTCAACGAACAAATCCAGCGAAACGCGGTCAGTAGCATTGAGCGCATCACGTGCAATGGTCGACGCCTCATCCAGCCGGCGACGCGATTGGGCAAATCGGCGATTTTGTGCTGCCAGGCTGGCATCCTCCAGCCGGTCATCAAAACGGTGGTCTCCCATCCAGGTGGCCCAGCTCGGAAACTCGCGCATGTTTTCTTCCCAAACACGCTCAAACATCGCATGGAGGGTTCGCGCCTCTGGGCTTACTTCTGGCGCGTTGGCGCCCGCTGACGCGCACCAAGGCGCTGCCAGAAACAGCGGCATGCCGAATGAAAACTGACGCCGATTGAAGGCGACGACTACTGCAGTGGCGCAAGCGGCCTTAGGATCGATGGTTTTCATGGCTGGAATTCTTCCTTCAGTGGGGCGCGGGTGGCGCTTGCGGGCCTCGGACAATAGCCAAATTATGTAGTGTGCTGTGCAGACTCAGAAATGGCAGTACGACATTGTGAATCACACCCGTTCATGGCGGGTGCTGGCCGGGTGTATTCCTAACCACACATCACCATGCGCCCTCCAGTGCACGGATGACGGATGTGCAAAAACATCGCAATTTGCTTTTCACTCCTGGCGCGAACAACCGTTTGGTGCGGGAGTCAGCGCTTGGCGCTGGCTTTGCAATCAGACCACAAAAACGCGTGCCTTGCGTGGGGTGAGCACTAGGGACTCGCCCTCCTTGAGAGCCATGTCCCGGAACTGCTGCGCGCCAAGGTGTGCCTCGATCAGGTCGTTGCTGCCGGCAGATGCCGCTTCGAGCGGTACTAGCTCAAGCCGTGCAATCGGTCCCACCACAATGGCGCGCACCAATTTGGCCGCAATCCCACCGCTTGCGGCGTGGTCTGAGCTCGGCAAGCGCTCGCCCGAGCCATAGCGCCTAACTTCCAGGTCATGCGGGCGCACATAGGCAAAGGCCTTGGCATCTTGTGCGCCATGGTGCTCCGGCGTGTCGAGTCGCACGCCATGGTGGTCAGCGCCAATCAGCATCTCGCCTTCATGAGCGCGGCCGTGAAACAGGTTCACATCGCCCAGAAAACCATAAACAAAGGGGCTGGCAGGATGGTCCCACACCTCTTGGGGAGAACCCACCTGCTCGACCTGTCCTACGTTCATCAAAACCACGCGGTCCGCCACCTCCAACGCCTCTTCCTGGTCGTGGGTCACGAAGATGCTTGTCACATGCAGGTCGTCGTGCAGCCGACGCAGCCAGCGCCGCAATTCCTTGCGCACCTTGGCATCGAGCGCGCCAAAAGGCTCGTCGAGCAACAGCACCTTGGGTTCCACTGCCAACGCCCTTGCCAGCGCGATGCGCTGGCGCTGCCCGCCCGAAAGCTGCGCCGGGTATCGGTCCGCCAGCCAGTCCAGTTGCACCAGTTCCAGCAGTTCGTGGACTTTTTTCTTGATCACCGCCTCGTCGGGGCGTAAGGCCCTGGGCTTCATGCGCAACCCGAATGCCACGTTGTCAAACACCTTCATATGGCGAAACAGCGCGTAGTGCTGAAACACGAACCCGACGTTGCGCTCGCGCACGTGCAC
>JAIPCE010000312.1 GCA_021738345.1 Rhodoferax sp.
CGCTGGCGGCCGATAGCAAACCGGCTTCCAAGGCCGATGCAGCACCCACATCGGCAGCGACCACGGTAGCAGCAGGCGCAGAAGCCGGTGCTGCAGCCCCCGCTGTGCCGCCCGTATTGGCCTGCGCCAGCAGCTCTGGCGAGCCGGCGTCTTGCAGTGCAAGGGTGTCAGCGGGTGCGTCTGAAAATTCGGAGTTGAGTTGCTTGAGGGACTTGGCAAGTGCCAGGGCTTCTTGGTGGGTCAGATAGCCTGCGGTCTCAAGGTCGGTAATTTGTACAGCGATGGCGTCTGCATCTAGCGGATTGCCGGTGTTGCGGTCGTTGCTGAGGGTGGCGGTTTGCAGGTCTTCGAAAAGCTGGTCTTCAATTTCGGGGTACCTGTCGCGCAGCGTTTGTACGATTTCTTCAAGATCAACGGAGTTGTCGAGAAGCGTTGCAGGGTCAAGGGTCTGTGCCTGGCTGATTTCATGCGCCAAAGACAAAATGAACAGCAAACCCAAGCCAGACGGAGCCGAGCGCTGGCCTAATAGGGAGCGAACCCTCTGCAAAACACTTTGCTTGCTTGATGCAAGCCCACCCGTGATGTGTGTAGACATTTCACTCCCAGTAATTTCGAAGTACCTCAAGACTCTGACAGTAGCGCGTGCTGACTGTCAGCCGTCTGGCTAAAAAATTCTCATTGCGGGTACGAGAATATCAATAAGAATTCAGTTGCGTAATAGCGCAAATGTCCCGGTTATCTACTGCTTTGTCCTGAATATGCTGTGACATTTCAGGGTGCGTGGGCAGGTGCATGGAGGCCATCAGCTATTTCCGCGTCTCTCAGTGGGATTTTCCGGGCGTACTCGATTGAAATCTGGTTTGCGTGCGATGGGATGCGTGGGATCGAGATCAAGCAAGTGGTGGTGTGCCTTGGCAAACGTGAATAGATCGAAGCGGTTGGAGATTTCGAGTTTGAGAAAGATGGAGGTCAGGTGGTTGCGCAGCGTGTGGTCGCTCATGAAAAGCTTGCCCGCAATTTTTTTGTTTTGTGCGCCAGGATATTCGAAAAATGCGCGAACAATCGAGCGCTCTTTGCGCGTCAGGTGGACGAGTGCCGGCGGTTGGGGGGGGCTGCCTGAGCCGCTATGGGGGCAGGAAAGGGCGTTCTCAGGCGTTTATTTGCCCTTCGGTCGAACCAAAGTTTGCCACCCAGGATGTCCTGAATTGCGTCAATGAAGTAGTGCGCGGGGTCTTCTTTGTGGACCAGTCCGGAGGCAATTTTGAGTACGTCTGGGGCCAGCAATTGCGCTTCTCGATGGTCGCAGAGTAACAGCAGGCGCGTGCGTCGGTTGGAGACGATGAGGGAGATAAAGTCAACGTCGCCACCGCCACTGAGCGCAATGTCCAGCAGCAAAATGTCGGGCGCGGTCTGGTCAACCAGGCGTTTGGCGTCGATGATATTGTCGGTTTTGGCGATGACTTGAATTTCACAAAGCTCACCGTGCAGCAAGGTTTCAAGGCCCAGTAACGTAATAGGCTGATTGGCCACCAAAATGACCCGTGTCTTTGGTGCCTTTTCGGGTAACGACCTGTTACTCCCGGTCGTCATCTGATAAATCTCGAAAACACCAAAACTTGCTCCCCTTGGCAAATGTCATTTGACGGCATGACTGCAAAGGGCAGGTAGCCAGTCAAACAGGTGGGTTGTAAACACTTGTTTTAATCTTGAAAGCAGGAAGCGCTGCCGATTTACGGTTTTAGCCCTTACCACTTTTGCTGCGGTAAATCTTACCAAAGCTTACCCTGGTATTGGGTGTTCTGTCCCCTGACAGTTGTCCTGATTTGACGCTAGTTGCTAAGATTTCTGTGTTGCATCTGAAGTGTTTGCGCCAAATACTGCACGTGACCACTGCGAGTAGGGTGTAAATACAACAAATCATCTTCCAGCAAGTGTGGTCTATGGCCCTATAGCCGCCAGCCGCCAAGCCCAGCCAGCACATCGCGTTGAATCGCACTCGTCGCCCTCGGGTGTGCAATGTTTACACCAAACACGCGGCACAATCGGCCCATGCCTGCCCGCAGTGCCCCAACCAAGTCCACTCCTACCTCCACCGCACCCAAGGGGCCGGTGGAAAAGGCTTTGGAGAAAATGGGGCTGGTGCGTGACATTGATCTGGCACTGCACTTGCCCTTGCGCTACGAGGATGAAACCCGAATTACCAAGCTACGCGATGCGCGCGAGGGTGACATGGTGCAAATAGAAGCGGTGGTGACGCACAACGAGGTGACTTTTCGACCGCGCAAGCAGTTGATCGTGACGGTCGACGATGGCACTGATGTGTGTACCCTGCGGTTTTTCAGTTTTTATCCCTCGCAGCAGAAGGCGCTTGCGGTGGGTAACCGGGTACGCGCCCGTGGTGAGCTTAAAGGGGGTTTTTTGGGTTGGGCCATGCTGCACCCGGTGTGCCGGGCAGCGGGCGGGGATTTGCCGACCGCACTGACACCGATTTACCCTACGGTGGCAGGTTTGCCGCAGCACCTGCTGCGCAAGGCGGTGCTGGCGGGGCTGGCGCAGGCCGAGTTGTCTGACACGTTTGCCCCCGGCGATCTGCGCCAAATCAACGACCAGGCACTGTGGACCCTGCGCGAGGCGCTGGCTTTCTTGCACCACCCCAAGGCCGATGTGGCGCTGTCAACCCTGCAGGACCACAGCCACCCGGCCTGGCAGCGGCTGAAAGCCGAGGAACTGTTGGCGCAGCAAATCTCGCAGTTGCATTCGCGCCGGGTGCGTGCCCATTTGCGCGCGCCTGTGCTCAAGCGGGTGGTGGCCGAACCGAATGATTCCCCGGTGGAACCTAAGCTTCCGGTCCTCTTGCCGTTATATGAGAGCTTGCTTGCCAAGTTGCCGTTTGCGCTCACCGGGGCGCAGCAGCGCGTATGCGACGAGATAGCGCGGGACCTGGCGCGCATGGTGCCTATGCACCGGCTGTTGCAGGGCGATGTGGGTGCCGGCAAAACCGTGGTGGCGGCGCTTGCCGCGACCATCTGCATCGATGCCGGCTGGCAATGTGCCCTGATGGCACCGACCGAGATACTTGCCGAGCAGCATTTTCGCAAGCTGATTGCCTGGCTCGAGCCCTTGGGCGTGACGACCGCCTGGCTCACCGGTAACCAAAAGGCAAAGGAGCGACGCAGTCGGCTGGAAATGATTGCCAGCGGCGACGCGCAACTGGTGGTGGGCACCCATGCCGTGATTCAGGACAAGGTGCATTTCAAAAACCTGGCGCTGGCGATCATTGATGAGCAGCACCGCTTTGGCGTGGCGCAGCGCCTGGCACTGCGCTCCAAGTTGCGCCACGAGGGCATGGAGCCGCACTTGTTGATGATGACGGCCACGCCGATTCCGCGCACGCTGGCCATGAGTTATTACGCCGACCTCGATGTGTCGACCATCGACGAGCTGCCACCCGGAAGAACGCCGGTGCTGACCAAGCTGGTGAACGAGTCGCGCCGCGCTGAGGTGGTGGAGCGGATTCGCCACCAGATTGGGCAAGGCCGCCAGATCTATTGGGTTTGTCCGCTGATTGAAGAGAGTGAGGCGCTCGATTTGAGCAATGCCACCCAGACCCATGCCCAGTTGCAGGCCAGCTTGCAGGGTACGCAGACGCCCGGCGGTCAGGCGGCGGTGGTGGGCCTGCTGCACTCGCGCATGCCTACAGAAGAAAAAAAGGCCGTCATGGCGGCCTTTGTGCAGGGCCAAATGGCGCTGCTGGTCAGCACGACGGTGATTGAGGTCGGGGTGGACGTGCCCAATGCGTCGCTGATGGTGATCGAGCATGCCGAGCGCTTTGGCTTGTCGCAACTGCACCAGTTACGTGGGCGGGTGGGGCGTGGCACGGCGGCGTCGGCCTGTGTGTTGCTGTATTCAACCGGGGACAGCGGACGCCTGGGCGAAACCGCCCGCGAACGGCTCAAGGCGATGGCGCAAACCAATGACGGGTTTGAAATTGCACGGCGCGATCTTGAAATACGGGGGCCTGGCGAGTTCTTGGGTGCGCGCCAAAGCGGTGAGGCCATGCTGCGCTTTGCCGATCTGGGCACCGACACCGCGTTGTTGCAATGGGCGCGGCGCGAGGCCCACCTGTTGCTGGACCACCACCCGGCGCTGGCCGAAAAGCACGTGGCGCGTTGGTTGGGTGGAAAATCCGAGTTTTTGAAAGCCTGATGAGGAATGGTTTCCGCTCAAACCCTCGAAGTAATGTGGTGGGCCTTTGGTGTTGCGCTGGTGGTAGGCGGTGCTATTTATGCCTATATGGAGTACCACGCCTACCTGCTGCGGACCCAGGTTACCGAAATTCAGGGCGGTTGGCGCTTTACGTCCAAGCTATTTACCGTCGAGTCGCACCATGCCAGCAAGGAGGTGGTGGTGCAGGCGCGTGACGGGCGCTACACCCACCTGGCGGCCGATGGCGCCGAAGAACAACTGCAGACTGGCAGCCTGACCGCGACCTTTGCCGCCGTGGGTTTGCGCATCACAACCACCGGCGTGCGCTTCAAGGCGCATGACGACCAGGAGGACCCGGGCCACGAGACAGGTTTCAGCAACATCGTTTTTGCGGCGTCGGATGAGCTCGAGGGCCACACCCAGGGCCGCAATGCGGTGCAGCGCTCGACCCTGAGCCTGCACCATGTGCCCAATGCAATCGCCAATGATTTTGCCCTGTTCGCCCACCGACTGGAGCGCTGGATCGAGAAGATGGAGCAGGGGATTCAGCGTGACCTGGAGGCCCGCCGCAAAGAAGAGGATGAACGGCAAAAGGCCGAGGCCAAGGCGGCAGCGGCCGCCGCCAAAGCCCGTGGCAATCAGACGGGCGGGAGCCTTGTGGTGCTTAGCGAACAGGAGCGCCAGGCCAAGGCGGCAAAACAGATTGCGGCCTGGCGGGCCACTGCCGGCTTCAAGGGCAGCAGCATCGAGTTCAGTGTCAGCCCGCAGGGGGATGTGGTGTGGTTGATTGACCTCGACCCCACCGGGCGTGTGACACTGCACGCGGGCAACCGCACATTTCACGGCAGCCTGCGCGGTGCCAAGGTGACGGTCCTCACGGGAGAACTGGAAATCGGCGTGAAGGACGATTATTGGTCGGACGAAGACCCGCGCCTGGCATCTTTCAGGGTACTCGGCGGCACCTCGTCGGAGGTGCGGCAGGCCTGGAAGGAGCGGCTGGAAATCCTGGTACACAGTCTGCACTGACACTGCAGGTGCGGCTGGCAACCCGCGCGAGCAAAGCGCCGGGTCAACTGGTAGCAAAATAGCGCCATGACTCTTACTGAACTCAAATATATCGTGGCGGTGGCGCGGGAGCGGCACTTCGGCAAGGCCGCAGAGGCCTGCCATGTGTCGCAGCCCACCTTGTCGGTCGCAGTGAAAAAACTCGAAGAAGAACTTGATGTCAAATTGTTTGAGCGCAGCGCCAATGAGGTGGCCGTGACTGCACTAGGCGAAGAAATCGTACGTCAGGCCCAAAGCGTGCTGGAGCAGGCGGCCAATATCAAGGATATTGCCAAGCGCGGCAAAGACCCACTGGCAGGCGCCCTGCGCTTGGGCGTCATCTACACCATTGCCCCCTATT
>JAIPCE010000313.1 GCA_021738345.1 Rhodoferax sp.
TGCGGGCTTCTCCTTCTATTTGTTCAATATCTTGCCATAGTTTGTCTTCGAGACTGTCGGGCAGACGCATCATCCAGTCGAGCACGGCAAATAGGTTCAGTATGCGTTGGCGTTCCCAGCCATGGATGTAGAGCAGGCGTACCAGGGTGCGTTTAGCCTGGTAGCGCGCTTGTGGGTCGCCTTTGGTTTGCCGGGTGCGCAGATGCGCCGCTGTGACAATGGCGAAGGGATTCGCATCGGCCTCAAGGGTTTCAACCTGGCTGGCCAAGTCAATCAATTTAATCACTGGAAACGTCAGGCTGTGGCGGCAGCCAAAGACTTCAAACTCAAAATGATCGGGCCGCCAGAGGGGTTCGTCATCGGCCAAAATCACCAGGCTGGCGATGGGGCAGTCGTAGCGGTCGTAGAGGCGGTAGTTGTAGGTAAATATGCGCTTGGCAAAGTTGACTTCGCGCTGACCCTGCACTTCGACGTGAATGTAGATCAAGCCCGGCTCACCAGACCTGAGGGTTACGCTTACCAGCACATCGGCAAAACGCCTGCCCAGTTCGGCATCTCGCACCACCTGGCGCAGTTCGATGTTCTTGAACTCGTAGCCCTTTGGCCAGTCAATCTGGGCGTGTATGTGAGAAAAATAAAACGCCATGAACTCCGGAAAAGCCTGCTCGATGATGGCTTTCCAGGGGCTGTCGTAGTCGTCGTGTTCGGTAGTCATGGGGTGATAGTAGTGGATTGCTTGGCGTTGCAGTGCCAATGTTCCGAGCGCGACATGGTCTCCACCGGCTGGGGCTGCCATCATTACGTATGTCTGTCATTCCCGGTCAGGAGGGAGTCGCTTGCTTGTGGGTCCGACGTCAGGGTGCTCACTAGTGCTAGCGGTGGATTAATATAGCAATATGCTATAAAATTGCACTATGCCAATGAAGTTGATCTCAAACAAAGCGCTGCGCGAATTTGCGGGCGTGCACGCCGATGCGGAGCAGCCTTTGCAAGACTTTCGCCACCTGATGGAGCAGGGCACCTATGCCAACTTTGCGCAGCTCAAGGCTACGTTTGCCAATGTGGACAAGGTGGGCGAGCGCTATGTGTTCAACATCGGGGGCAACAAGTACCGACTGGTGTGTGCCATTGCGTTTCAGCCGGGGTTGGTGTGGGTCAAAGCGGTGCTTACACACAGCGAATACGACAAAGGAGCGTGGAAATGAACGTATCTGAAATTCTTGTCCCCTGGGGGGCGGTAGATGCCGCCCTTGGCTTGGCGGCGCCCATTCGGGATGATGCCCATCACGCGGAAATGCTGGCTTTTGTGGACGAGTGTTTCGAGCGCTTTGGCTCGGACGATACGCACCCCATCTTCACCCTGGTCGCCCTAGTGGCAGAGCGTATCCGGGAGTACGAGGGGCGCGTCCATCCCTGGCCTGATAACAGCACCCCGGCCAGCAGGCTGGCGTTTTTGATGGAGCAGCACGGCCTACGCCAGTGCGACCTTCCCGAGGTGGGGGCGCAAAGCGTGGTGTCTGCGGTGCTGGCGGGCAAACGTGCGCTGAACCTGCGACAAACACAGGCGCTGGCGCGGCGGTTCTCTGTACCCATGGAAGCATTGACCGCGTAAAAAGCCCGATCTGCACGGAGACTGAGGCATGCCCAGATATGGCCTGCAAATGGCTGGTCATCCACCGTGTGAATCACACCATACGCAGTTCGGGCGGCAGACGCCCGCGGCGGTGGTGGCGCTTAATAGGTCGCGCTGCTGGGCAATCTTCTCCGGCTGGGATGGCAATTCCAGGGAAATCTTCTCCGGCTGGGACGGCACTTCTTCGAGCACATTAAGCCGCCAAGCCCGCCCGTTATTGCGAGCCGTCCAAATCCACACCGATACCGCACGCGACCCTTGGCAAGCCGCGACGATCGATCTTGCCAGACGTTTCGGGTTTGCTACCATGTTTTCACTCAGCACATTCACCAAACCGCCATGCGCCTTAACACCGCCGAGCTCAATGCACTGCGCACGATGCTGGGTGAACTTGACCCCGGTGGGCAGATTTACCTTTCTGGCTCGCGCGCGGTTGACAGTGGCCGTGGCGGTGACATTGATGTCTATTTGCAAGCCAGTCGGCCCATTGACTTAAAGACCCGGCTGCGCACGCAGTACCGACTGCAACAAGCCTGCGATACCCGGGTCGATTTGCTGGTCAAGAACCCGTCACAGCCCGTGCAACCCATTCATTTGATATCAGTGGAGCGGGTTTGCTGCTATAAGCAAAGAACAAGCCCGGTTGTCAGCCAGTCTGGAGGGCTGCCGCCAGCGCATTCAGAAGCTAGTACTCGATGAAAAAATGCGGCGCTGTTTCCAATGATTCTCACTTGGGGTGATGGTTCTTGGTCTGACGGGCATTGTCCCTTTTTCGTCCTCTTCGCAAGCTCGGCATTTCCGCTTTTTGGGCAAAGCGGGACCGCTCGTCTGGTCATTTCCTCCATTCATCGATTCACCATCATCAGGTATATTGAATGTCTAGAGAATACCAATTAGGAGAAACAGAATGAATACTCTCAAACATCGCGGCTTTACACTCATTGAGCTCATGATCACTGTGGCGATCATCGGCATACTGGCTGCGGTTGCCTTTCCGTCCTACACACAGTATGTGGTGCGTGCAAACCGGTCAGCGGCACAGAGTTTCATGATGTCCGTGGCCAACAAGCAAGAACAATACATGCTTGATGCCAGAATTTATGCTGGCGATCCCAACGCCTTGACGACCCTTAACATGACTGTACCCACCGAGGTTTCCAGCAAATACACCATTACCGCGACCTGCACCATGCCAGTGGCTACCGGCAACTGCACTGCGGTTGCCGGGGCACCGGCCTATGTAGTTACCGGCACCCCAATTGGTGGTCAACTCACAAGCGATGCGAAGTGTGGCACTTTGACTGTCAACAGCCTGGGGGTCAAAGGCAAATCTGGCACGGCCGCTGCAGTTTCTGATTGTTGGTAGGGGTTTGACAATGCGGCTAGCTGCCTCTGGCTTTACCCTTATTGAGTTGATGGTGGTGGTAGCGCTCGCCGCAATCATGGCTTCGCTCGCTGCACCGTCTTTCAGCAACTTCGTCAACGGGCAACGGGTCAAGGCCGCTGCCTCTGACTTTGCAATGGCGGCTGTGTTTGCTAGGTCAGAAGCCATCAAACGCAATGCAGTAGTCACTATTACTCAGGCATCGTCTGGCGCAACGGGCTGGAAAGACGGCTGGACTGTGGCAGCAGGCACCGTGCCCTTGAGTTCGCAGCAAGCCTACTCTGGCGTTACGCTGACCGGTCCTGCAGCAGCAATCACTTACACGGCGAGCGGACGGCTTGGCGCTGCCGTAGACACCATGACGGTTAGCGGGACGGACGGCAGCACGCGGTGTGTCGCATTTGACCTAAGCGGCTTGCCAAAGAGCTCCAAAAGCACCACAGGAAGTTGTTCATGAGCGCACACCCCAATTTGCCATCTGCACAGCAAGGCTCTAGCCTGATTGAAGTGTTGGTGACTCTGGTGATTCTGATGCTGGGCATGATGGGCCTGGTGGGTTTGATGGTGCAGGGGCAAAGGTCACAAATGGAGTCGTACCAGCGTGTGCAGGCCTTGGTTGTACTGCAAGACATGGCAAACCGCATCAACGTGAATCACAAAGCGGCTGGGTGCTATGTGACTGCCAGCTATCTGGGTTCGGGTGGAACCGTGCCTATCGCTTGCCCTGCGTCCCCGGTTCTTACCGCTGAGCAAAGCGCGCGCGCCCTGGCCGACTTGGAGGAATGGCAGAACCTATTGCTCGGGAGCGGAGAGGTGGCCGGTGGAAGCAACGTGGGAGCCATGTTGGGCGCGCGGGGCTGTGTGACAGTAGATGCAACCACGGGGGTGTACCAGGTGAGCGTAGTTTGGCAGGGCACCGGCCAGACCTTTGCGCCACCTGCATCGATTCCATGTGGGTCTGGCCTGTATGGAAGTGAAACGCTGCGCAGGGCGGTTAGCGTACCGGTGCAAATAACCAGTCTGAGCTAAATATGAACCAAGAATTTGCTCCCTGGCCGGGTTCGGTGAAGTTCCGCCAGAGGCTACGTGCCCGCCAGCAGCGCGGCATGACCTTGATCGAGTGGATGATCTCTATCACCATCGGTCTCATTCTGCTGGTAGGTATGACTACACTCATTGCGCAGCAGAGTAGCTCGCAGGCTGAACTAGAAAAATCCAGTCGACAAATCGAAAACGGCCGCTTTGCCATGCAACTGTTGCAGGAAGACATACAAATGGCCGGCTACTACGGTGAGTATTCAAAAGCGCCCACTCTTGACTTGCCCGGCCCCCTAGGCTTACTCGCCTTGCCAGATCCTTGCTTAACCACAGCGGCTGATGTTGAGGCGGGATTGCCTTTTGCCATTCAGGGCTACGACGCGCCTGCAGGCAGCACGGTTTGCGCCCTGACCAACGCCAACCATGTATCGGGCACTGACATTTTGGTTGTTCGCAGGGTCGATCCGGCAATCATCGACCCGTTGACTGCCGGACAAACTTACTTCCAGTCGGGACTGACCCCATCGGGTTTGGACTTCGATTATGTTATTGCACAAGCCGCTTCAACCTCGGTCAACACCACCGTATTTAATTTGAAGAAAAACGATGGCACAACCGCACCCCTTCGCAAGTTTGTGCTGCATGTCTATTTCATTAGTCCGTGTAGCGTACCCACAGGCTCAGGAGCTACCTGTACCAGTACCGATGACGGTGGATCGCCGATTCCGACGCTTAAACGCCGGGAACTTGCTAGCAGTGCGGGTGCAGCAGAGTTTGTGACCGTGCCACTGGTGGAGGGTATCGAAAACATGCAGATCGATTATGGTTTTGATACTACGGGCGATGGCTCGCCTGATGCCTACGCCACTACTGCCGCAGCGACTGCCGACTGGGCCGGAAAATCGCCTACCACCATTGCGCCAACCGGTGCCAAAGACTTGAGCCACTGGGGTAATGTCATGGCGGTACGGATCAATCTGCTAGCCCGCAATAGCGAGCGAAGCGCGGGTTTTCAAGACAACAAGACCTACAACATGGGCCTGGCCGGCACGACTACCGCGACCGGCGACAGCTTTAAGCGGCGGATGTTCAGCCAACTGATTCGGGTCACCAACCCCAGCATAGCGAGGGATAGTTAATGAATAATAACCATCGCAGTCAGCACGGGGCCACTTTGATCATCGGCATGATCATGCTGGTGGTGCTTACCTTGCTTGTCGTGTTCTCGATTCGGTCTGGCAACACCAATCTGAGAATTGCCGGCAACATGCAAACCCAAACCGAGGCAGCTGCCGCCAGCCAGCAGGTCATTGAACAGGTGCTGGCGCAGGTAAAAAATCCTGCCACCGACATTTCCATGATTCAGGCCCAGTCGATCGTTGTCGCCGTTGGCAATTCCAGCTATACCGTCAATGTAGACGCGATGGCAAACAAATGCATATTCACTACGCCGGTGCTCAATTCGTCGCTAGATCCGGTCAACAATGCCGCCAACGATGTGCCCTGTTTTGAGACGCCAGATGAAGACAAGGCCGTCACTGCAG
>JAIPCE010000014.1 GCA_021738345.1 Rhodoferax sp.
AACCCAGATGGCAGGTATTTCGCAATCAGGTTTACCCTGCATCAGAAGCTGCCAGCAGTTGCTGTACGCGGTATATTCGAGCTCTGCCTGCATTTCTACTTTTGAATGGACTCGATTGTCTTCAACACATCTGGCTGACTTGGGTTTGGGAGCCTTCGAACAAGTGGTGGCAAGCACGTCGGGCTTTCGGCCACGTGCGGGGCAACGTGCGATGGCGGCATGCGTCGCACAAACCCTGTCAGCCTGCGACCTGGGCGAAAAGCCGGACCCAACCCAAGCCATCGCCGTCATTCAGGCCGGCACCGGTGTCGGTAAGTCGGCGGCGTATGCGTCCACTGCGATTGCCCTGGCTTTGGAGCGTAAGACCCGCGTCCTGATCTCGACCGCAACGGTCGCATTGCAGGAGCAACTCATACACAAAGACCTGCCTGCCCTGGCACGCAGCATGGACCAGGAGTTTGTCTTTGCCTTGGCCAAGGGGCGCGGACGCTATGTCTGCAAGCTCAAGCTTGAGCGCCTGGTGACCCTGGAGCCCGGCACCGACGCGCTTTTTGACGACGAGGTCGCACCGCCCACCGCCTCGCGTTACAGCTCTGTGCTGTCAAAAGAAGCACTGGAGGAGCGCCGCTCAAGCTTGCTGGAGACCATGGCCACCCGGCTCGCCAAAAGCCAATGGGATGGCGACCGCGACACCTTGCCCGAGCCACCCGATGCCAGCGACTGGGCCATCGTGGCGGCTGATCGGCACACTTGCACCATACGGCACTGCCCCCGGTTTAGAGATTGCAGCTACTACCAGGCGCGCATCCGCTTGTCCGAGGCCAATGTCATTGTCGCCAACCACGACCTGGTGCTGGCGTCACTGGGAACCAAAAACCTGCCTGAGCTGCACGACTGCCTGCTGGTGTTTGACGAAGGACACCACTTGCCCGCCGTCGCCTTGTCCCAGTTTTCGAGCAGCCTGGACCTGTCGGGTTTGCGCTGGCTCGACAAGCTACCCAAAGTGCTCGCCGATGTCAGCAAGCACCTGCAGTTGGCGCTGTCGCAAGATACCAGCACGCTGGCCAGCCAACTCAAAGTCGCACTGACCCAACTGGCACGCCAGGTGATTGACCTGGTGCAGGCAAGCACCGACGGCAAAGACGGCAGATTGCGTTTTTTGCACGGACAACTGCCAGCCAATCTGCACGAGCCGGTGACACTGATCCAAGGGCATGCGCGCGGACTTACCGAGGCGGTCGCGGCACTGGGCGATGAAGTCAAGCGCCTGGCCAAGGAAGAGCCGGCCCAGGCCCTGCAATGCGCCCAGCTCTATGCCCAGCTCGGTGCCTTGGCTCCCAAACTCGATGCTGCACTGTCAACCAGCGCGCTACTGCTAGAACATGGCCCGCAGCCGCTAGCGAAATGGCTGCAGGTGGAAGCGAACAATGGGTTTATCAACGCGTCCGCGCACGCCAGCCCGATCGTGCCGGGCGACCTGTTGCGGCAGTTTTTGTGGAGCCGGGTGCGGGGCGCTATCGTGACATCGGCATCGCTCACGAGCTGCGGCAGTTTTGACTATTTTCTGGGCGAAGCAGGTCTGGACGGCAATGCCAATGTGTCGACCCTGGAGGTCAACAGCCCGTTTGACTATGCACGCCAGGGCAGCCTGACCGTGGTGCAGACCCGCGCCGACCCCAAAATGCCGAGGCCTACACCGCCGAGATGGTGCAGACCCTGATCGCAGACATTGAAAAAGTCCGCCGAGGTGCGCTGGTGCTGTTTACCTCGCGTGCACAGATGCGTGCGGCGGTGGATGCCTTGCCTGGCCACCTGCAAGACATGGTGCTGGTGCAGGGCAACCAGTCACGCACCCGCATCTTGCAAGCCCATGCCGAGCGCATCCAAAGCGGCCTGCCCTCGGTGCTGTTTGGCATGCAGTCGTTTGGCGAGGGACTGGATTTGCCGGGCGAGTTGTGTGAGACGGTCTGCATTGCCAAACTGCCGTTTGCACCACCCTCAGAGCCTGTCGATGAGGCCCGCGCCGAATGGCTGCGCAGTGTCGGCCGCGACCCCTTCAACGAACTGGTCATTCCGGCCACCGGTGTCAAACTCTTGCAATGGACCGGTCGCGCCATCCGCACCGAAGACGACCAGGCGCAAGTGATTTGCTATGACAAGCGCCTGACCCAACAGGCCTATGGTCGCCGCATGCTGGCTGGCTTGCCACCCTATCGGCTAGAGCACCGCATGCCCGCGAGTTAGCCCAGCTTGCTGTCCAGCCCCTTTTCGCGTAGCTTTTTCTCCAGTTCCTCGTTCTCCAGCTCGCGCTTGCGGATGCGCTGCTTTTCAAGCTCGGCTTGTCGTAGGGCTTCAATTTCTTCGGCGGTCGGCTCCTTGTCAAAGGACAGCGTGGGACCAGCGGCACCCTCGGGCTCGCCGCGTGTGCTTTTGAGTTTCATGGCCAGGCGCAATTCGTTGGCGGAGTCGGCATTGCGCAGGGCTTCCTCGTAGCCAATATGTCCGTCGTTGTAAAGCTCAAACAGTGCCCAGTCGAAGGTCCGCATGCCAAGCTCGCGGGATTTTTCCATGATGCCCTTGATTTCGCCAAAAGCCCCTTTAAAAATCTTGTCAGCAATGGTCGGGGTGTTGAGCAAAATCTCGATCGCGGCCTTGCGGCCCTTGCCGTCTTCGGTGCGCACTAGCCGTTGCGACACAATGCTGCGCAAATTGGCTGACAAATCCATCAGCAACTGGTTGCGCCGCTCTTCCGGAAAAAAGTTGATGATGCGGTCAATCGCCTGGTTGGCGCTGTTGGCGTGCAGGGTTCCCAGGCACAGGTGACCGGTCTCGGCAAAGGAAATGGCGTGCTCCATGGTCTCGGGGTCGCGAATTTCGCCAATCAGAATCACGTCGGGCGCTTGGCGCAAGGTGTTCTTCAGGGCATGGTGCCACGAGTGGGTGTCGACCCCGATCTCGCGGTGACTGACCAGGGATTTTTTGGAGATGTGCACATATTCCACCGGATCTTCGACCGTGATGATGTGCCCAGGAGACTCGCTGTTGCGGTGGTCTATCAATGCCGCCAGTGTGGTCGACTTGCCCGAACCGGTGCCACCGACAATCAGCACCAGACCACGCTTGTTCATGATCACTTCCTTGAGCACGGGCGGCAGGCCCATTTTCTCAAAGTTGGGAATCTCAGAGGCAATGGTGCGCACCACCATGGCGGTGTTTTGCTGCTGCACATAGACATTGACCCGAAAACGCGAAATACCCGGGATAGAGATCGCAAAATTGCACTCCATATCCTTCGCAAATTCTTCGCGTTGCCGCTCGTTCATGAGTGAATGCGCAAAGGTGCGGGTCAGTTCCCCGGTAAGCTTCTGGTTGGACAACGGCTGCATCATGCCGTTGGCTTTCATGCTTGGCGGAAAGTCGTGGGCGATGAATAAATCGGAGCCGCCGGCCTGCCGCATGGCGGCCAGCAATTTGTGCATGTAGGCGCGTGCCTGTTCTTCAGTGAGTTGGGTTGCCATGGTCGCGAAGTATCGGTGCGTCAATGACGAAGGTCAAGACCTTCTGAGAGTCAAGCCCCGCGATGGGCTTCAAACAAGGCCTTCAACTCGGACATCGCCGCCTGGTCTAAGCGCGGCCCGACCTGGCTAACCACCCGACCCGCCGCCTGATTGGCCAGCCAGGCAGCCTTTTCCAGCGGATAACCCTGGGTGGCTGCATACAAAAACGCACCGGCAAACATATCACCCGCGCCGTTGGTGTCGATCGCCTTGACGTTGGAAGATGGCACGGCGATGGTCTGCCCCCCCTGCATCAAGATGCATCCCTTGGCGCTGCGGGTCAGGCACACCACCTTGGCCAATTGGCCCATGCGCTCGCAAATCAGCGGCAAATCTTGTGACCCACACCATGTTTGCGATTCTTCCTCGTTGCAAAACAAATAATCCAGGCCGTCACCGACCATGGCATCGAGCCCCGGGCGGCAAAAGTTGATCATGCTCATGTCGCTCAAGGTGGCTGCCAACGCGACACCCGCCTGACGGGCAATGGCTCGGCCCTGCAACGCGGCCGCCAGCCCGGTGGGTGAGGCTGCGAGGTAGCCTTCCATATAGTAGATGCGCGCCTTGGTAATAGCATCTTGGTTGAGCGCAGAGGCATCGAGCTCGGAGGAAACCCCCAAAAAAGTGCTCATGCTGCGCTCGGCATCGGGGGTAATCATGACCATGCAACAGCCGGTTTGCTCGGTAGCGGCTTGACCGGATGCGTCAGTGCCCAAGCCACTGGACAGTCCAGCGCTCAGATTGGTTTGGACACCACTGGCCAGCAGGTCGTCGCGATAGAAGGCCCCCAGTGCATCGTCGGCCACCCTACAACTGTAAAAACCCTTGCCCCCCAACTGTGCCAGCGCCACCACCGTGTTGGCAGCCGACCCGCCACCGGTGCGCCGCGTCGGCATACCCTCGACCGCGGCCAAAAGTTCGGCACGCCGTGCTGGATCGATCAGGGTCATATGCCGTTTCGCAATGCCCATGGCAGCCAGCTGCTCGTCTGACACCTGGTACTCGGAATCTACCAAGGCGTTACCGATGGCGTAAAGGTCGTAATTGGGCATGTGTGTTCCTTGGAAAGTGATCAATGGGAGACTGTGTCAGTGAGCGCGAATGGCCCGAAGCTTTATGCCTTCGCGGGAATGACGGATGGGAGGGTTTGACATCTTGTCGCTTCGTTGGGGGGTGAATAGTTACAAGTTCAGAGCGACAAAATTGGCCCTTCGGTCGCGCGTGACAAGCGGTTTCTTATTGCTCGACAAAAGCACGCTCAATGACAAAGTCGGCTTGCTTAGTGGTGTTGCCCTCCATGAAACCACGCTTTTCGAGCATGGTTTTGAGGTCACGCAGCATCTCGGGGCTGCCACAAATCATGACGCGGTCATGGGTTGGGTCGAGTTTGGGCAACTTGAGGTCCGCCTGAATCTTGCCGCTCTCCAGCAGCGTGGTCACCCGGCCCTGGTGCTCGAAGGGTTCGCGCGTCACGGTAGGGTAATACAGCAGCTTTTCCGTAACCATTTCGCCCAGAAACTCGTGGTCGGGCAATTCATGCAGTAGATACTCGTGGTACGACAATTCAGAGACCAGCCTGGTGCCGTGAATCAAAATGATTTTCTCGTAGCGCTCGTAGGTCTCGGGGTCACGGATGATGCTCATGAACGGTGCCAAACCCGTGCCAGTGGACAACAGGTACAGGCGCTTGCCCGGCAATAGATAGTCAATCAGCAGCGTGCCAGTCGGTTTGCGACCGACCACGATCTTGTCACCCACCTTGATGTGTTGCAGGCGCGAGGTCAGCGGGCCGTCCTGCACCTTGATGCTCAAAAACTCCAGATGGTCTTCATAATTGGCACTCACGATGCTGTAGGCCCGCAGCAAGGGCTTGCCGGTCTCCAGCCGCAGCCCAATCATCGTGAAATGCCCGTTCGAGAAGCGCAGCGTCGGGTCCCGCGTGGTGGTAAAGCTGAACAGGCGGTCGGTCCAGTGGTGTACGCTTAAAACGGTTTCTTCCAAAAATGCACTCATCGATGGCCTTGCTTAGTTCGAAATCAGGGTCGGGACAAACCCTGAAGTGTAAAACGTCTGCCAAGGTCGCTTTCTTACACCTTGAACGCTGCAGCATTGGCCACCGACAGTGCTGTCATGTTGACGACACGCCGCACGGTAGCAGAAGGGGTCAGAATATTGACCGACGCTGCAGCCCCTAGCAACACGGGCCCTACCGTGACGCCATGGCCCGAGGTCATTTTGAGCACATTGAACAAGATGTTCGCGGAATCAAGATTCGGGCAAATCAGCAAATTGGCCTCACCCAGCAAGGTGGTTTCCTTCAGCGCGGCACGGCGCACCGTCTCAGACAAGGCGGCATCTCCCTGCAGCTCACCATCGCACTCGATGTCCGGTGCCATCTGCGAAAAAAGCTCACGCGCGAGCCGCATTTTGCGCGCTGAAGGTCGGTCCGACGAGCCAAAATTGGAATGTGACAAGAAGGCCAGCTTGGGCGGCAAGCCAAAGCGGGCGAGCTCTTGCGCGGCCATCAAGGCAATGCTGGCGAGTTGCTCTGCCGACGGGTCTTCGTTGACATAGGTGTCGGCAATAAACAGCGCGTGTTTTTCCAGCATCAGGGCATTCATGGCGGCCAGGCTCGAGACGCCTGGTTTGAGACCAATCAGATTGCGCACATGCTGCAAATGCACGTCAAAGCTGCCCATCATGCCGCACAGCATGGCATCGGCATCGCCGAGCAGCAGCATCAAGCAAGCGATGGTGGTGTTAGAGCGGCGCACCGCCGCCTTGGCGGCCTCCTGGGTTACGCCCTTACGCCCCATGAGCTTGTGGTACAGCTCCCAATACTGCCGGAACCGGGGGTCGTCCTCGGGATTACAGCACTCCACATCACGCCCGATTTGAATACGCAAACCCGCTTTGGCCAGCCGCGCCTCGATCACTGCGGGGCGACCAATCAGGATGGGGTGCGCCAGGCCGTCGTCCACTGCCACCTGGGCTGCACGTAAGACACGCTCGTCCTCGCCTTCGGCATAGGCCACCCGCTTCGCTTCGGGTTTGACCGCCTTGGCCGCAATGAAGACGGGTCGCATGAACATGCCGGTCTGGTAGACAAAGCGCGACAGCTGCTGGTGGTAGGCCTCCATGTCCTTGATCGGACGGGTTGCCACGCCAGATTCCTCAGCGGCTTTGGCCACCGCAGGCGCAATGCGCAAGATCAGGCGAGAGTCAAACGGCGTCGGAATCAGATAATCGCTGCCAAACACCAGCTCCTTGCCGGCGTAGGCAGTAGCCACTTCCTCGCTGATGTCGGCCTTGGCCAGATCGGCAATCTGGCGCACGCAGGCCAGCTTCATCGCCTCGGTAATCTTGGTGGCACCGCAGTCGAGCGCGCCGCGGAAAATATATGGAAAGCACAGTACGTTATTGACCTGGTTCGGGTAGTCCGACCGACCGGTCGCGATGATGCAGTCGGGTCGCGCGGCCTTGGCTAACTCGGGACGAATTTCGGGCTCAGGGTTGGCTAGCGCGAGGATCACGGGTTGCCTCGCCATGGTCTTGACCATCTCCTGCGTCAACACGCCCGCCGTGGAACAGCCCAAAAACACATCGGCGTCACGCACCACGTCGGCCAAAGTGCGCGCCTCGGTATGCTGTGCAAACCGCGCCTTGGAGGGATCGAAGCCGCCTGGGCGACCCTCGTAGATGACGCCCTTGGAGTCGCAGGCAAAGACATTTTCCCGGCGCACGCCTAGCCCCACCATCACATCCAGACACGCCAGCGCCGCTGCACCTGCGCCAGACACCGCAATCTTGACGCTCTCTATCGGCTTTTTTACAAGCTCCAGCGCATTGAGCAAGGCCGCCGACGAAATAATAGCCGTACCGTGCTGGTCGTCATGGAACACCGGAATGTTCATGCGGTCGCGCAACTTTTGCTCAATGTAGAAGCATTCGGGCGCCTTGATGTCTTCGAGATTGATGCCCCCCAGCGTGGGCTCCATCGCCGCGATGATGTCGACCAGCTTGTCGGGATCGTTTTCTGCGAGCTCAATGTCAAACACATCAATGCCGGCAAACTTCTTGAACAGGCAGGCTTTGCCTTCCATCACCGGCTTGCCGGCGAGCGGCCCGATATTGCCCAGACCCAACACCGCCGTGCCATTGGTAATCACTGCGACCAGGTTCCCGCGCGAGGTGTATTCGGCTGCCAGCGACGGATCGGCCTGAATGTCAAGGCATGGGTAGGCAACCCCGGGTGAATAGGCCAGCGACAAGTCTCGCTGGTTCGACAGCGGCTTGGTCGGGGTGACGGAAATTTTGCCGCGCGTCGGCGTACGGTGGTACTCGCGTGCGGCGTCACGCAGTGCCTGCTCTGCCGGTGAAAGTGTGGTCATGTTGAGAAGTCTCCTGATTATTGCTGTGTCGCTATTGTGACGCAGCTTTTCACCCCGGTCGCCGGGAGAACTTCAGACCGCCGACTAATCCCCCAGGCAAATTCCCAGGTCGCGTGCCGTTTGCACCGTATCGCTGTCCAGCGGAACACCTTTCATGCGCCCGGCTACTTCTTCAAGCGCAATGTAGTCCACATTGGGGAAGGCGAGCGCAACCATGATGCCCGACAGACCTTCGTCCAGCGCGCGTACCGCTGCCGCCCCAAAGCGCATGGCAGCCAAACGGTCAAAGGCGGTGGGGCTGCCACCGCGCAGCAAATGCCCCAGCACCACGACCCGCGTGTCCTTGCCAGTGCGCTCTTCTAGCACCTTGGCAATGCGATCACCCACCCCACCCAGACGCTCGGCGTGCCCGATTTCGGCCGGTGCCAACAGCTCGTGGTGTCCGTCCATCGGTACCGCGCCCTCGGCCACCAACACCACCGAATGCATGCGGCCCTCGGCATCACGGGCGCGAATACAGTCCACCACCTTGTCCAGATCAAACGGAATCTCAGGCATCAAAATCGCATGGGCATTGCCCGCAATGCCCGAATGCAGCGCAATCCAGCCAGCGTAGCGCCCCATCACCTCCACCACCATCACCCGCTGGTGGCTCTCGGCCGTACTGTGCAGGCGGTCCAGACACTCGGTGGCAAACGCCACGGCCGTGTCGAAGCCGAAGGTGGTCATGGTCTTGTCGAGGTCGTTATCAATGGTTTTTGGCACGCCCACCACGCGCAGACCTTTTTTGTGCAGCGCATGGGCAATCGTCAACGACCCGTCACCGCCGACCGACACCAGCGCATCGATCTCCTTCTTGCCGAAATACTCCAGAATCTCGTCGGAACGGTCAATTTCCCGCGTGCTGCCGTCGGGCATGCGAATCGGAAAGTGCAAAGGGTTGCCCTTGTTGGTCGAGCCCAGCATGGTGCCGCCCAGATGCCCAATATTGCGCACATGCTTGCGTGTCAGCCGAAAAACACCATCTTCGGAGTAGCGCTCGGGAAACAAAATACCGTTGAAACCGTCGCGGATGCCATAGCACTCCCAGCCCCGATTGGCCGCCGCAATGGCAACCGAGCGAATCACCGCGTTCAGACCCGGCGCGTCGCCACCTCCGGTACAAATGGCAATGCGTTTGATGTGATTTGGTGTCATACGATTTCCTGCGTAACAATGGATAAAGCCCTATGCAAGATTATGCGCGAGGGCAGCGGCGTACCAAGCTTTCACCCGCGCAGGTGGCAGGCGACGCAATGGCCGGCGCTGGTTTCTTTGAGTGTTGGGGCTTCGGTGCTGCACAAGGGGTGCTGGGCAATCGGGCAGCGCGTATGAAAATGGCAGCCCGTGGGTGGGTTGACCGGGCTTGGAACGTCCCCCTGCAACACGATGCGCTTGCGTTTGACCCGGGGATCGGGTATGGGCACTGCAGACAGCAGTGCCTCGGTGTAGGGGTGCAGGGGCTTCACATAGAGCTGGCGCGCCGGCGCAATCTCGACAATACGCCCCAGGTACATCACCGCAATGCGGTCACTGGTGTGCTCGACCACTGACAAGTCGTGGGCAATGAACATGTAGGTGAGATTGAACTGCGCCTGTAGGTCTTCGAGCAAATTGATAACCTGCGCTTGGATCGACACATCGAGCGCGGACACGGCTTCGTCGCAGACAATCAGTTTGGGGCTGACAGCCAAAGCACGTGCAATACCAATTCTCTGGCGCTGGCCCCCCGAAAACTCATGCGGATAGCGGCGCATGTGGTCGCCATTGAGCCCCACGGTTTCCAGCAGGTTCACAATCCGCGCTTCGTACTCACTGGCGGTTTTGGTGAGCTTGTGGATGGTGAGTGCCTCACCGACGATGGCACCGGCCGTCATGCGCGGATTCAGCGAGGCATAGGGGTCCTGGAAGATGATCTGCATGTCGCGCGCCATCGCGCGCAAGGCAGTTTTGTCCATGGCGGTGACGCATTTGCCGTCAAACCAGACCTCCCCGGACGTTGGTTCGATCAGTCGCAAAATGCAGCGCCCGGTGGTGCTCTTGCCACAGCCCGACTCGCCCACCACGCCCAGGGTTTCCCCGGCAGCCAAATCAAAACTGACACCGTCCACGGCGTGCACTTTGTCCACCACCCGTCCGAACAAACCGCCCTGAATCGGGAAGTGTTTGACCAGATTTTTGACACTCAGCAGCGGCGCTGTCATGCCGCTCCCCGGTCATGGATGCAGGCCACCTTGTGCCCCGCAACCACCTCGCGCAAGGGCGGCGTGGCCTGCAGGCAGGCGGCGGTGGCGACACTGCAACGCGGTGCAAAGCGGCAACCCTCGCCCGGCGCGACCAGCTTGGGCACCGTGCCAGGAATGGTTTCCAGGCGCGCCTTGTGCATGCTGTCCAGATCAATGCGCGGGATCGATCGAATCAGTCCCTGGGTGTAGGGATGGCGCGGATTCGCAAACAGCTCGCCCACCGGGGCTTCTTCAACCACTTTGCCCGCGTACATCACCACCACCCGTTGCGCAAACTCGGCCACCACCCCCATGGCATGGGTGATGAGCAAAATGGCCATGCCCAACTCAGATTTGAGCTCGGTCAAAAGGTCGAGAATTTGCGCCTGAATCGTGACATCCAGCGCCGTGGTGGGCTCATCGGCAATCAGTAACTGGGGTTTGCATGACAGTGCCATGGCGATCATGACGCGCTGGCGCATGCCGCCCGAAAACTGGTGCGGGTAATCATTGACGCGACGTTCCGCCGTGGGAATGTGCACCAATTTGAGCATTTGCACTGCGCGGTCTAGCGCCGCCTTGGGGCTCAAGCCCTCGTGCAGCCGCAGGCCTTCGGCAATTTGCTCGCCCACGGTATAGACCGGGTTCAACGAGGTCATGGGCTCCTGGAACACGATGGCGATTTCTTTCATGCGAATGCGCTGCATGGCATCGTCATCGAGCGGCAGGATATCGCGGCCTTGCCACAGTATCTGGCCCGCCGCAAAGCGCCCGGGTGGCATGGGCAGCAGCTTGAGTACCGACATCGCCGTCACCGACTTACCACAACCCGACTCGCCCACCACACACACGGTTTCACCGCGGTCTATCGCAATGTCGACACCATCGACCGCATGCAACCAGCCGTCATCGGTTTTGAAATGGGTCTTGAGCCCGCGAATGTCCAGCAGGCGCTGCGGGGCGTCAGGAAGTACAGAGGCTTGCGGCACGATCACATCACCTTGCGCGGATCGAGCGCATCGCGCAGACCGTCGCCAATAAAGTTGATGGTCACCACCGCCAGAAAAATGGCCGTGCCGGCAAAAATGGCCCAGTGGGGCGCAAAATCCAGATAGTCCCGGCTGTCAAACAAAAGGCGTCCCCAGGTGGGTATGTCCGGTGGAAAACCCAGGCCCAGAAACGACAGCGTGGACTCGGCGATGATCGCTGCGGCCACGTCGATGGTCCCTGCAACAATCACCGGACCCAGTGTATTGGGCAAAATATGGCGCAGCACCACCCGCGTGGTCGACGCCCCCAGGGCCCGCGCCGCCTCGACATATTCTTTTTCCCGCAGTGAGAAAAATTGCGCCCGCACCAGGCGGGCCACCGGCATCCACCGGAACCCGCCAATCACCAGCACAATCAAAATAAAAACCCCGACCTCCGGACCAAAAACCGCTTTGAGCCGGTCCCGGAACAGATAAATCAGCAGCAGCAGCAAGGGCAGCTGCGGCAGGGACAGAAACAGATCGGTCAACCACATCAGCGCAGCATCGACCGCGCCGCGCGAAATTCCAGCGATGGCACCGATCGTCACCCCCACCAAAATGGCCATGGACATGGCCGCCAGCCCCACCGCCAGCGAGATGCGTCCGCCATAGAGCATGCGCGCCAGCAAATCTTGGCCCAGGTCATCGGTGCCCAGCGGGTGGGCCGCTGACGGCCCTTTGAGTCGCGCACTGAAGTCGATGTCGTTGATGGCCACCGTCCAGACCAGAGGCCCGACAACGACCAGTAACACCATGGAGGCCAACACGATCAGGCTCACAAGCGCCATTTTGTGGCGACAAAAGCGCCGCCAGGCCTCGCGCGCGGGCGACACCTGGGGCCTACGCACCTCGGACGGCGCGCTAGCGGTAACTGATGCGGGGGTCGAGCCAGCCATAGAGCAAGTCCGAAATCAGGTTGAACACAATCACGAGGCATGCAAACACAAAGGTGACCGCCATGATCACCGGGGTATCGTTGCGCAAGATCGCATCGATCAGCAGCGAACCGATGCCGGGAATCCGAAAAATTTGCTCGGTCACAATGGCGCCGCCAAAAATCGCCGGCATTTGTAGTGCCACCAGAGTCACCACCGGAATCAGCGCATTGCGCACCACATGCTTCATGATGACCATGCGCTCCTTAAGCCCCTTGCTGCGTGCCGTGGTCACGTAATCGAGCCGGATCACGTCCAGCATGGCCGAGCGCACATAGCGGGTCCAACTGGCACCCTGGAACAGACCCAGCACCATGACCGGCATGATGGACTGCCGCAATTGCTCCCACCACCACTGCACTCCCGTCGCTGAAAGGTCTGACCGGTAGACGAACGGCAGCCAGTCGAGTTTGATCGAGAACAGCAAAATGAACAACAAGCCGGTGAAAAAAGTGGGCAGGGAGAACCCGATAAAGGCCAGCGTACTCGCAATGCGGTCAAACCATGAATAGGGCTTGGCCGCCGAATACACCCCCACGGGCAGCGCAATCATCAGCGCCAGCAGCTGCGAAGCACCAATGACCGCCAGCGTCACGGGCAGACGTTGCAGTATCAGCGTATCCACATCGACCCGGCTGATAAAAGAGTAACCCCAATCCCCCTGCAGCATGGCTGCCAGCCAGCGGAAATAGCGTTGCCAGATCGGATCGTCCAGGCCAAACTTGGCGCGCAGCATTTCTCGCACCTCGGCTGGCACGTTCGGATTATTGGCAAGCTCTTCAAACGGATCGCCCGGTGCCAGCGCCAGCACGGTGAACAACACCACGCTGATGCCAAGCACACTGGGCAAGGCAACGGCAAGTCGCCGCAGGATATAGGGCCCCACAATGGTGGCAGGTCAGGCTTCGCGGTACCAGTTTTGCAGGTTCGAGAAGTCCAGATCCCAGCCCGACAGGGTGACGACCAGCTTGAGGTTGGAGCCGCGCACCCGTGGCCGGCTGATCAGTGGAATCACCGCGTTGTCATTGACCACCATGTCATTGAGTCGAATAAAGAGCGCAGCCCGCTTGGCCGGGTCGAGCTCGACCTCACCGGCCTTGTAGGTCTTGTCGTAGTCGTCACTGGTCCAGCGGCAAATGTTGCGGCCCTGCCATTTGTTGGCCTTGCTGGAGACTTCCCACGAGGTGTATTGGTCCATAAAGCGCTCGGCATCGGGCTGCGTCATGGTGGTGGTGTACATCTGCATGTCACACCAGAATTTCCCGTAGGTGTCGGGGTTGCCGACATCGCTGGAGAAGAAGACCGAACCCACCACCGATTTCAGCTCCAGGTCAATGCCCGCCTTCTGGCACGACTGCTTGATGACGGCTTGTTCCTTCTGGCGTATGCCATTGACCGAGGTCTGGAACACAAACTTCATTTTTTTGCCGTCTTTTTCGCGGATGCCATCGGCGCCTTTCTTCCAGCCTGCTGCCTCTAACACCTGGTTCGCCTTGTCGATATTGAACTCCCACTTTGTGTTGGGTGAGCGAAAACGCGGCGGATTGTTCATGAAGTTGCTGGTGGCAACGCCGGTACGGCCATAAATAAAGTCTTGGATGCTCTGGCGGTCCATCAGCATCGCCATGGCCTGGCGCACCGCAGGGTCGCTGAATGCAAAGTGCTTGGACTTTTTGCTGGCACGCTCACCATCAACCTCGGTAAACGGGTCAGTCTGGTTGAGCTGAACAAACTCGATGTCGCCGCTGGGAATGATATTGATGCGGCCCTTGCCACCGGCTTCCATTTTTTTGAGTACCTCGTCTTCCACCTGCAGATTCCAGGCGTAGTCGTATTCCCCAGTCTGAATCACGGCGCGCGCCGCAGATGCCGCGTCACCGCCGCCCTTCATTTCGATGCTGTCGAAGTACGGCCGATTGGCCATGTGGTAGTTGGTGTTGATTTCACCACGCACGATGTCACCGGGTTTGAAGTCGACAAACTTGTAGGGACCGGTTCCCACGGGTTTGAGGTTCATGGGGGCTTCGCGAGATTTTGCGCCGCTATAGGGTGCAAACAGGTGCTTGGGCAAAATCATGCCCTCGGCGGCAACGAAAGCTGCGGCCCAGAACGGCGTGGTTTTCTGGAACATCACCTTGATGGTGTGGGAGTCGAGCTTTTCGACCTTGATGTCCTTGTACACACCAAGCGTGATGGTGGCCGACGCGGGGTCCTTCGAAAACTCCCAAGTAAAAACACAATCGTCGGCAGTGAACGGCTGGCCATCGTGCCAGGTGACGCCCTTCTTGAGCTTCCAGACCACTGATTTTCCGTCTGCGGCAAGCCCGCCATTGTCTCGGGTTGGGATTTCGGTAGCCAGAATCGGCACCAGATTGCCGTCGTTGTCCCACACGGCCAAGGGTTCGTAAAAGATGCGCGAACCTTCCTGGTCTTTGGTGCCATTGGCAAAATGGGGGTTGAGCAAGGTTGTGCCCTGCCACCACAGCGCCTTGAGCGCGCCACCGCCGCCGCGCTTGGTTGGCTTGTAGGTCGATACCGTTTGGGCCTGTGCCACACCGGCATTGAGTAGCAACTGCGTGGCAAAGGGCGCTGCCAAACCAATGGCTGCCATTTTTTCCATGAATTTTCGTCGTGGCAGCGTGCCGGTGCGTACGCCTTCAATCCATTGACCTAATTGCTTATCCTGCATGTCCAGTCTCCTCGTTGATATCGGTTGGTTTGAGCTCCGCATAATACATGCACGAACAGTGCCAGAGCGGCTTCAATCGGACTCGGTTGCGGCAACGTCGGGAAAAAGCACCTCGGTGTAGCCAAATTGGGTGAAGTCCCGCATCCGGGTGGGGTACAGCCTGCCGATCAGATGGTCGCATTCGTGCTGCACCACCCGGGCATGAAACCCTTGCACGCTGCGGTCGATGGCATCGCCATACTGGTCAAAACCGGTGTAGCGAACGACATTCCAGCGCGGAACGAGACCCCGCAGACCGGGGACCGACAAGCATCCTTCCCAATCATTTTCTTGGGCTTCTCCCAGCGGCGTGATGACAGGATTGATCAGCACGGTGGCGGGAATGAGGGGCCGCTGCGGGTAGCGCGGGTTGATCTGGTCGCTGCCAAAGACCACCAATTGCAGGTCAACCCCCACTTGTGGCGCTGCGAGCCCTGCGCCATGGGCCGCACGCATGGTGTCAAGCAGGTCGGAAATCAGTAAATGCAAGGCATCAGTGTCGAATTCGCGCACCGGCTGAGCGACCCGCAACAGCCGGGGATCGCCCATTTTCAAGAGTTCACGAACCGCCATCTGGAATCACTTTCAGTAATGCAAGCATGGCTTGCTCGTCGATCACGGCAATGCCCAGGTCCTGCGCCTTGGTGAGCTTACTGCCCGCCTCGGTGCCTGCCACCACATAGTCGGTCTTTTTGCTGACCGAGCCGGCGACTTTTGCCCCGGCAGATTCGAGCAGGTCTTTGGCCTGGTCGCGGCTCAGTGTAGGAAAAGTGCCGGTGAGTACAAAGGTCTTTCCCGCCATCGGTAAGGCGGCCGGGGACGTTGCAGCGCCCTCCTCCCAGGTCACGCCGCTGGCACGCAATTGTTCCACCACCTCACGGTTGTGTGGCTGGGCAAAAAAGGTGCAGATACTGCGCGCCACAATGGGACCGACATCGGCCACTTGCAGCAAGGCCTCTTCGCTGGCGCTCATCAGGGCATCGAGCCCGCCAAAATGCCGCGCCAGTGCCTTGGCGGTAGCCTCACCGACGTGGCGAATGCCCAAGCCAAAGATAAAACGGGGCAGCGTGGTCTGCTTGGACTGCTCGAGCGCTGCGCGCAGGTTGTGCGCTGATTTTTCCGCCATGCGGTCCAACGCGGCCAAAGCGACATCATCGATACGATAAAGGTCGGCCAGGGTGTGCACCAGGCCGGCGTCCACCAGCTGGTCGACCAGCTTGTCGCCCAGACCGTCCACCTCCACCGCCCTGCGCTGGGCAAAATGCAGAATCGCCTGCTTGCGCTGCGCACTGCAAAACAGGCCACCCGTACACCGGTAATCGGCCTCGCCTTCTTCTCGTACCGCCGCCGAACCGCACACCGGGCAATTCGCCGGCATGCTGAAAACGGGACCGCGCTCAGGAGGCGCTTCCGTCGGGGTCACAGCCGGCGGCAACACCACCCCCACCACCTCGGGAATCACATCACCAGCCCTGCGCACAATGACGGTGTCGCCAATCCGCACATCTTTGCGGCGGGCTTCGTCTTCGTTGTGTAGGGTCGCATTGGTGACCGTCACGCCGCCGACAAAGACCGGTGCCAGCTTGGCGACCGGTGTCAGCTTGCCAGTGCGACCCACTTGCACGTCAATGCCCAGCACCGTGGTGAGCTGCTCTTGCGCCGGATACTTATGCGCCACCGCCCAGCGCGGTTCACGCGTCACAAAACCCATTTGTTGCTGCAAGATAAGGCGATTGACCTTGTACACCACCCCGTCGATGTCAAACGCCAGCTGGTCGCGCGACGCACCCAGGCGCATATGGTACTGGACCAACTCTGCTGCACCATGCACCACCTCGACCCGGTCTGTCACCGGAAAACCCCAGGCCTTTAGGCACTGCAACAGTGCGTAATGCGTCAAAAACTCGGGACCACCCTGGTCCGCCGGTGTGACCTCCCCCAGGCCATAGGCATAAAAACTCAAGGGCCGTTCCGCAGCGATGCGGGGGTCGAGCTGGCGCACCGCCCCTGCCGCCGCATTGCGTGGGTTGACAAAGGTCTTTTCGCCCTTGTCGCCCTGCACAATACGCTGGCGCTGGCGCGCATTGAGTGCATCAAAATCGTCCCGCCGCATAAAAACCTCGCCGCGCACCTCCAGCACCGGGGGCGGGCTGGCCAGGTTCTGGGTCAGGTCTGACCTTTTGGCTGGCGATGCGCCGTCCTGCTTGGCTTGCATGACGGGAATGCGCAAGGGAATTTGCCCCACGGTGCGGATGTTTTGCGTCACGTCCTCGCCGGTTTCCCCATCGCCACGCGTGGCGGCCTGCACCAACACGCCGTTTTCATAGCGCAGATTAATGGCCAGACCGTCGAACTTTGGCTCGGCCACATACTCGACCGCAGGATCGCCCGGTGCCAGTCCCAGCTCCTTGCGCACCCGTGCGTCAAAACTCTCGGCCCCCGAGCTTTGGGTATCGGTTTCGGTACGAATGCTCAGCATGGGCAGCGCATGGCGCACCGGTTCAAACTGGTCCAGCGGCCGGCCACCCACACGCTGGGTCGGGGAGTCCGGGCTTAGCCACTCAGGGTGTAAGGTTTCGAGCGCCTGCAAGGCCTGGAACAGACGGTCGTATTCAGCATCGGGCACCGTCGGCTCGTCCAGCACATAGTACTGGTGCGCGTAGCGATGCAACTGCTCGCGCAACTGTTGCATTTGGCGCCAGTCCGGATCCTGGGCCGTTGCATCCACTGTGGCACGACTCGACACATCAGCCATTAGCAAGATCGGCAAGGCTCAGGAAAACAGACGCCGCGCCAAAATCGAGCCAGCAGCCAGATCGCGTTGGGCCAGGGTGTCGTACAGGCCCTCTAATTCCTGGCTGATCTGATCCATGGACGCAGGCGCAAGGGCTTGACCCAGGTCGTCGGTGACCACGCCTTCCATCGCCTGGGCCAGCACAGTGGCGGCATCGCGCATGCGCAGGAACGGCTGCTCGGCGCGGTCCACCTGCGCCACATCGAGGTGCAGGGCAATCTCCCGCACCGCCGATTGCGCAAGGTCCTCAGCCAGGGCAGCCTGCGGGTCAAAACTCAACACCAGCACGGGTGGCGCACCCACCACGGAGGCAGGCAACACCATGCGTCCGGGCAGCGACCCGGCGATAAAGCCCAGCCGTGCGGCATTTTGCTGGATATAGCCCGGGCTCCAGGCCGACTGCAGTGCACGCAGCGTGAAGCCCAATTGGGCGTCGTGCGCACTGGCAAAGTGGTCAAGTTCCCGTGCACGGGCTACTTCCTCGAGCATTTCAGGGAACTCTGGCGTGCCATTGATGGCATCAGCGAAGGCCTGGGTCTTGACGACAAATTCCGAGTACTCGATTTCGTTCAAGGGGCCGGACCGGTTGGCCAACTGCACACCGGCCTGAAAACCGCCATAGCGCTGGCCTGTCATGGGCGGCTCCCAAGCCAGCGTGGCCAGGTTGTAGCCTTCGATGGCAAACGGCTTGCTGCCGACCCGGCGTGTGGCGGGCATGGCCGCGACTGCGGCCTCGCCCGACGCCGAAGCGGTCGCACTGTCGAGGGCAATCGTGGCAATCACATCGATCAATGAATCCATGGCCGCACGTTTGGGCACCGCGGGCAAGCCGATCGCGGGCGTGAGGGACGCATCGTCGAGCAAAGCGGGCTCGGTGGCTGATTCCGCCTGCATGTTGGCGGCTGCCTCAGGCAAGGCCTGGCGCGGGGCATTGCGCCGCGAAGTCCAGGCACCATGCGCCACGATGGCCGCAAGAATCAAGCCGCCGACAATTGCCAAACCGATCTGTAAGTTACTCATGGTGAATTACGCTATTTCCGCCATTGTGATCGCAGATTCCATATCGACCGCCACAATGCGCGATACGCCCTGCTCTTGCATGGTCACACCAATCAACTGCTCGGCCATTTCCATGGCGATTTTGTTATGGCTAATGAATAAAAACTGGGTTTCCCGGCTCATGCTGGTCACCAGTTTCGCATACCGCTCGGTGTTGGCGTCGTCCAGCGGCGCATCGACTTCGTCGAGCAGGCAAAACGGGGCCGGATTGAGCTGAAAAATGGCAAATACCAGCGCAATCGCGGTCAAGGCCTTTTCTCCGCCCGACAGCAAATGGATGGTCTGGTTTTTTTTGCCCGGAGGCTGGGCGATGACCTGTACGCCGGAGTCAAGAATTTCGTCCCCGGTGACGACAAGCCGCGCATTTCCTCCGCCAAACAGCTCGGGAAACATACGTCCAAAGTGCCCATTGACCTGTTCGAAAGTACCTGACAGCAACTCGCGCGTTTCGGCGTCGATCTTGCGGATCGCATCCTCCAGGGTCTGCATCGCCTGGTTCAGGTCTGCGCTTTGAGAATCGAGAAACTGCTTGCGCTCGCGTGCAGAGGCCAATTCATCGAGTGCCGCCAGATTGACCGCGCCCAAAGCAGCGATATCACGGTGCAAGCGCTCAATTTCACCCTGCATGCCAAACAGCCGCACATTGCCGTCCTGAATGCTTTTTTCCAGGGCTGAGAGATCGGCTTGTGCGTTTTGCAACTGCTGCGCGTATTGCTCATATCCCAGACGCGCCGCCTGCTCCTTCAGTTGAAATTCAGTAATCCGCTGGCGCAAGGGATCGAGCTCGCGCTCAAGTTGCATGCGCCGCTCGTCACTGGCACGCAATTTGGCCGTGAGGTCGTCGTATTCGCTGCGCCGCGCCCCCAGCGCCTGCTCACGTTCATGTTTCAAGGCAAGCGCATTTTGCAGTCCCGCCTGGGCCGATGCATCGGTAAGGCGTGCCAAGTCGTCGCGCGCGCCTTGTGCCTCGGCCTGCAGCGCAAGGCTTTGCTGATCGGCAGTGTCGATAGCGCGCGAAAGCTCGGCCGTGCGGGCTTGCAGACTGCGCTGCGCGAAACCCGACTCCTGGGCCTGACGCTCCAGGCTGCGCTGCTGGTCGCGGTGCTGCGTCAAGGTGCGCTGGGCTTCGATGACCCGCTCATCGAGCTGCGCGTGGCGCTCCTGGCTGTCAGCAAGCTGCATGTCGAGAGACTCGAACCGTGCCTCGGCAATGACACGGCGCTCTTGCAACTCGTCCATGTGCGCTTGTACCTCGGACAGATCGGCTTCGATTTGTTGACTGCGCTCGCGCACCTGCTCTGCCAATTGTGATAACCGCAGGGTCTCGACCTGCAGTGCATGGGTCTGGGTCTGGGCGTCTGCCGCCTCGCGGCGCGCACCGACCAGGCGCTGCGCGGCATCGGTGTAAGCGGCCTCGGCCCGGATCAGGGCCGACCGCGCTTCATCTGTCATCAAGATTTGTGCGCGCAAATGCTTCTCGAGGTTCTCGATTTCCTGCGCCCGTGCCAACAGCCCTGCCTGCTCCGAGTCCGGGGCATAAAAACCCACGCTATGGGCGCGCACCACATGCCCGGCCCGCACATAAATGCATTCGCCGGGCCGCAACTGCTCGCGCGCGCGCAAGGCGTCTTCAAAGCTGGGCGCGGTGTAGCAGCCCTGCAGCCAATCTGCCAGCACTGCGTGGTGGCCCGCATCGTGCAGTCGCAGCAAATCGGACAGTCGAGGCAAGCCGGCACCGGCTGCGGGATGTGCCGCCAGCGGAGCGCTAAAAAATACCAGTTTGGCAGGCGGAGCATCATTGATAAAAGCGCGTACCGACTCCAGACGCGAGACTTCAAGCGCCCCCAAACGCTCACGCAGGGCACCCTCCAGAGCATTCTCCCAACCCGGCTCGATGTGGATGCGGCTCCAGAGCCCCTGCAGATGCTGCAATCCGTGCCTGGCAAGCCAGGGTTGCAGCTTGCCATCGGTTTTCACCTTTTCCTGCAAAGATTTGAGCGCTTCCAAGCGGGCTGAAATGTCTGCCTGAAGGGTCGACTGGGTGTTGAGCACCTGCTGCTGCAGACGCCGGGCTTCATCGCGCAAAGGGACTTGGTCTTGCAACTCCTGAAGCCGCCCTTGCGCGATCGCCGCCGATTCCTCTGCATCCTGCAGCTGTACCAGAAGTTGCTGCAGACGGGCTTCATCGGGTGCCGCCAGAGCTCTGCGATCACCGGTCAGTCGATCAAGCCGGGTCGATACCTGGCGAAACTGCTCCTCGACACTTCTTTGTTCGGCCGCCAGCACCTGAATTTGTTGCTGCACCTGCATCACGCCGGCGCGTTGGTCATTGGCAGAGCGCTGTGCGGCGGCAAGTGCATCTTCCAGTGCAGGCAATTGCTGTGCCTGCTCTTCCACCTGGGCGGCCAGCAGCTCCGCCTGCTCGTCGCCCACCAGAGACAACTCGGCCAGCCGCTCCTGCTCTGCCAGTGCATCGTTTTTGCGTGTCACCCACTGCGCCTGCTGCTCCTGCAGCGTGATGAGTCGCTGCTCTACCCGTTGACGCCCTTCCACCACGAAGCGAATCTCTGCCTCCAGTCGGCCCACATCGGTGCTGGCCTCATACAGCAAGCCCTGCGCGCGGTTTACATGGTCACCGGCTGCATAGTGGGCCTGGCGCACGGTTTCCAGCGCGGACTCGATGCTGCGCAGATCTGCCATGCGGGATTCAAGGGCATTGACCGCAGTCTGCGCCTCGGCCTGCACCTTGTCCTGATCGGCCAACGCCTCGGCGCGCTTCAAGTACCACTGCTGATGTTGCTTCAGAGTGACTTCCACTTGCAGGGCGTTGTATTTTTTCGCGATTTCGGCCTGCTTTTCGAGCTTCTCGAGGTTGGCATTGAGCTCACGCAGAATATCTTCGACCCGCGTCAGGTTTTCACGGGTGTCGCCAAGCCGGTTTTCGGTCTCCCGACGGCGCTCCTTGTATTTGGAGACACCGGCAGCCTCTTCCAGAAATAGGCGCAACTCTTCAGGCTTGGACTCGATGATGCGGGTGATCGTGCCCTGTCCAATGATGGCGTACGCACGCGGACCCAGCCCGGTGCCGAGAAACACATCTTGAACGTCGCGACGGCGCACCGGCAAGTTGTTGATGAAATAACTTGAGGTCCCATCGCGGGTGAGCACGCGCTTGACGGCGATTTCAGCAAACTGACCCCATTGCCCCCCGGCACGTCGGTCGCCATTGTCGAACACCAGCTCAACACTTGATCGGCTGGCTGCTTTTCGGGTCGTTGTACCATTGAAAATGACATCCTGCATCGACTCGCCGCGCAACTCGCTGGCACGGCTTTCTCCCAACACCCAGCGCACCGCGTCCATGATGTTGGACTTCCCACACCCGTTGGGACCCACCACACCCACCAATTGCCCAGGCAACAGGAAGTTGGTGGGTTCTGCGAAGGACTTGAACCCCGATAACTTGATGGAATTGAGACGCACGCGCTGGGGACGACTAAGAGTTGAGCGCCTGCTCGATCTTAGCCGCCAACGAATTCAGTACAGGTGGCTTCACAATGTAACCAGATACCCCCAATGGCAAAGCCTCGCCCACGGTTGTCATGCTGGAATCTGCACTCAGAAAAATCACCTTGGTATTGCTTAACTGGTTGTTTGACAACGAACGCAGTTGCCGCACAAACTCAATGCCACCAACCGGCTGCATGTGCACGTCCGTCAAAATCAGGTCAGGTTTAATCTTGACGACCTCGCGCAAGGCTGTCGCGCCGTCAGAAAATGCATACAGATCAAGGATTCCAAGGCGCCGCAGACTGTTCAAAATAAAGGTGCTCATCACGTTTTCGTCCTCGACCACCATCACTCGCGCTCTCTTGATGTCCATCTCACCACTCCAAACCAGTTCAAAATTTTCAAATCGTTGCCCCCACCTCACACCGAGGCGAAGGCCAAGCTACGGTGCTGAGTCTATAACGAATCGCCTACCGCCCTTCGAATGAAACCCGCACGCATAGGCATCAGCCAAGGTGCATGGCAAGTTCGGCCTGCAATTGCTCGAGCTTGGGCCGCAGCACCGCATAGGCGGGCGCCGACGTGGCGCGGTCTGTTGATTTGCTCATGTGCTCGACCTGCGTCAACTCTTCACAGAGTGTGGCATTGCAAAAAATCGGCATGCACCCTTTCAGCGAATGAAGGAGATGCTGCGCCTCGACAAAATCGTGCTGTTCCATCAAGCTGCTGATCAGCGCCACATCTTTGGCCAACACGTCTTGCAGCATCACCAGCATTTCGCGTAGCGCACCTGCATCCCCGACGTTATTCAACGCCTGCTCCGGATTGAGATAGGTGAAAGGTGATTCACGGGGATCGCTTGGGGTCATGGCGGGTCTCGACGAAATGCTGTATCACAAGTACGCCGAGTTTATCCGGTGCTCGGAGATAATGCCGCCCCATGAACCCGAATTTGTCCAAACTGCAGGCCTATCCGTTTGAGCGTCTGCGCCAGTTGTTTGCGCCAATCACCCCCAATCCGGCCTACCAACCCATTAGCCTGGGCATAGGCGAGCCCCGCCATGCCACACCCGATCTGATCAAAAAAGCCTATTGCGAGGCCATCATGGCACCCGACGGTGGCCTATCGGTGTACCCGGCGACTGCCGGAGATATTGGCTTGCGCAGTGCCATAGCGGGGTGGCTGCAGCGCCGCTATGGCTTGACACTGGACGTGGCGAGCCAGGTTTTGCCGGTCAACGGCTCGCGCGAGGCACTTTTTGCGATTGCCCAGACTGTGATTGACCCGAGCCAGGGCGCGGCGCAACACGCGCCCCTGGTGGTCTGCCCCAATCCTTTTTACCAAATTTATGAGGGTGCTGCGTTGCTGGGCGGTGCCGAGCCCTACTTTGTGCCCTCCGATCCGGCACGCAATTTCGCCCAGGACTGGGACAGCGTACCCGACACCGTGTGGGCGCGCACGCAACTGCTGTTTGTCTGCTCGCCAGGCAATCCCGCAGGCGCCATCATGCCGCTGGACGAATGGAGAAAGCTGTTTGAACTCAGTGACCGGCACGGCTTTGTGATCGTGTCGGATGAGTGTTACAGCGAAATTTACTTCCGTGACGAACCACCATTGGGTGGATTGGAGGCTGCGGCCAAGCTTGGTCGCTCCGACTTTCGGAACCTGATTGCGTTGACCAGTTTGTCCAAGCGCAGCAATGTGCCTGGCATGCGCAGCGGTTTTTGCGCCGGCGACGCCCGGCTGGTCAGGCAATTTCTGCTCTACCGTACCTACCACGGCAGCGCCATGAGCCTGGTAGTGCAAAAAGCCAGCATCGCAGCCTGGACTGACGAACAGCATGTTGTTGAAAACCGGGCCAAGTACCGTGCCAAATTCGCCCAGGTCATGCCGCTGTTGAGCACGGTGCTTGATGTCGCCTTGCCCGACGCAACGTTCTATTTATGGGCAAAGGTGCAGGGCAGTGACATCGACTTTGCCCGCGATTTGCTGGCCCAATACAATGTCACCGTTTTGCCAGGGAGTTTTTTGGCCCGCGAGGCACGCGGCCACAATCCAGGTGCGCAGCGCGTGCGCATGGCCTTGGTCGCGGAGACCGAGGAGTGTGTCGAAGCGGCCCAGCGCATCGCCGAATTTGTTCAATCCAGACCCTGATATTCACCTTTAATACCCTTCCATGACCGACTCACTCCAATCTACTATCGATGCCGCCTGGGACGACCGCGCCAACATTTCTGTGACTTCGGCCTCGGACGAAGTGCGTGACGCGGTTGAGCACGTCCTCAACGAACTCGACGCCGGCCGCTTGCGCGTCGCGACCCGCGAGGGGGTGGGTCAATGGACCACCCACCAGTGGATCAAGAAGGCGGTGCTGCTGAGCTTTCGCCTCAAGGACAACGCCATCGTTCAATCGGGCAATTTGTCGTATTTCGACAAGGTGCCCACCAAGTTTGCCAACCAGAGCGAAGACGAGCTCAGGGTCGCCGGGGTGCGCGTGGTGCCGCCCGCGGTGGCGCGGCGTGGCAGCTTCCAGGGCAAGGGGGTAATCTTGATGCCTTCCTATGTGAACATTGGCGCCTACGTCGACGAAGGCACCATGGTCGACACCTGGGCCACCGTGGGCTCGTGTGCCCAGATTGGCAAAAACGTCCATTTGAGTGGTGGTGTGGGAATTGGCGGCGTGCTTGAGCCGATGCAGGCCGGCCCCACCATCATTGAAGACAATTGCTTTGTTGGCGCGCGCTCCGAAGTGGTGGAAGGCGTGATCGTTGAGGAAAACTCGGTCATCTCCATGGGCGTGTACCTGGGGCAAAGCACCAAAATCTACGACCGTGCAACGGGCACGGTGAGCTATGGCCGCATTCCTGCCGGTTCGGTCGTGGTGTCGGGGAATTTGCCCAGCGCCGACGGCAAGTACAGCCTGTATTGCGCGGTCATTGTCAAGCGGGTGGACGCGCAAACCCGTGCCAAGACGTCCCTCAATGACCTGCTGCGTGACTGAGGTCATGGTCCGGCGCGGCCCTGGAGTTGGCGCCGGCTTTTAGCATAATTTTTCTCCTTTTTGAGGGCAATCTATGGCAACCACCACACCTGGAACGATGGAGCGGATTTTGCGCCTGATGGGTGAAAAAAAAGCATCGGACGTTTACCTGTCCGCCTTTTCGCCGGCGCTGATCCGTATTAACGGCCAGTGCGTACCGATCAACAGCCAATCCTTACCGGTGGATGCGCCGCGCAACCTGCTCGCCGAGGTGGTGCCACCCGAGCGCATGGACGAACTCGATGCCGAGGGTGAGCTCAATATGGCCGTCGGGGTGCCCGGTGTCGGACGGTTTCGGGTCAGCGCCATGCGCCAACGCGGGTCGATTGCGGCCGTCATTCGCTTCATAACGGTGGATGTTCCGCCACTGGCCAGCCTCTCGGTACCCATGATGCTGGGCGATCTGATCATGGAAAAACGCGGCCTGCTGCTGATGGTGGGCTCAACTGGCGCGGGCAAAAGCACCACGCTGGCGGCGATGATGGACCACCGCAATGAAAACGCTTCGGGCCACATCCTCACGATTGAAGACCCGATCGAGTTTTTGTTCAAAAACAAGAAATCCATTTTCAACCAGCGCGAAGTCGGCACCGACACCAAGTCGCTTGCGGTGGCCCTCAAAAACGCACTGCGTCAGGCACCTGACGTCATCTTGATCGGTGAAATTCGCGACCGTGAAACCATGTCTGCCGCCATTGCCTACGCGCAGTCCGGCCACCTGTGCCTGGCCACCATGCATGCCAACAACAGCTACCAGGCACTGAACCGAATCTTGAGTTTTTACCCGGTGGAAGTGCGTCAGACCATGCTGGGCGATCTGGCTGCAGCGCTCAAGGCGGTGGTATCGCAGCGCCTGTTGCGCACCACCACTGGCGGACGAGCGCCAGCGGTCGAGATCATGCTCAACACCAAACTGATCTCCGAGCTGATCGAAAAAGGAGACTTCTCTGCGGTCAAGGAAGCCATGGAAAAAGCCATGGCAGAGGGCTCGCAGTGTTTCGAGCAAGATATTGCACGCTTGATCGTGCAAGGCGTGGTCGACCGCAAGGAAGGACTGGTCCATGCAGACTCGCCGACCAATCTGATGTGGCGACTTCAGAACGACTTCACCAAGGCCGCCGCGCCGGTGGCCGCGGACGACGAACCCGAAGAAGCTTCGTTTACCGAAATTACCTTGGATGTGAAGCACTGATGCGTCCAATCCCTTGCCAGCGCTGCAAAGGCCTGCCATGAGCCCGACCCTGCGCCTGACCGAGCAACTCCTCAAACGCGCTTCGGTCACACCACTCGATGCCGATTGCCAAGCCTTGATTTGCAGCCGTCTAGCGGCCATCGGTTTCCAGTGCGAAACCATCGCCAGCGGACCACCAGACTTTTTGGTCACCAATTTGTGGGCCATTCGCAGGGTGGGGGCGTCGCGCCCCACCCCGGCCAAAACCCTGGTCTTTGCCGGCCACACCGACGTGGTTCCCAGCGGACCCCTGCAGGCCTGGGACAGCGCGCCATTTGCACCGAGTTACCGCGAAGGCCGACTGTATGGCCGGGGTGCCTGCGACATGAAAACCTCGCTGGCCGCCTTTGTGGTGTCGATCGAAGAGTTCTTGCAAGCCACGCCCGAGCCGGCGCTGAATATTGCCCTGTTGTTGACCAGCGACGAAGAAGGTCCGGCAGTCGACGGCACGGTGGTGGTATGCAAGCATCTCAAGGAACGTGGCGAAACATTGGACTATTGCATCGTCGGTGAACCCACCTCGGTCGAGCGCACTGGTGACATGATCAAGAATGGGCGGCGTGGCAGTATGGGCGGCAAACTGACCGTGAAAGGTGTTCAGGGCCATATTGCCTACCCCCATCTGGCGAAAAATCCGATCCACCTGCTGGCACCTGCGCTCACCGAACTGGTGCACATGGAGTGGGACCAGGGCAATGCATTTTTTCAACCCACGTCCTGGCAGGTCAGCAATATTCAGGGCGGCACCGGGGCCAGTAACGTCATTCCCGGCTCGGTGGTGGTGGATTTCAATTTCCGCTTTTCGACCGAATCGACACCAGATTCTCTGCAAAGCCGCCTGACCCGCGTGCTGGAGCAGCACGAGTTGGAATATGACTTGAGCTGGACCATCAATGGCTTGCCTTTTTTGACGCCGCCGGGGCCGCTGGTCGATGCGGTTCGCGCTGCCATCTTTGCCGAAACCGGGCTTCAGGCTGAACTCTCCACCACGGGTGGCACCAGTGACGGACGGTTTATTGCACAAATTTGCCCCCAGGTCATCGAGCTGGGTCCGCCCAATGCCTCGATCCACAAGGTTAATGAATATATCAACGTCACGGATGTCGAGCCCTTGAAAAACATCTACCGCCGGGTGCTGGTGCACCTCGACGAACTTGGGCGCACATGACCCTGATTGAACTGATTCAATCCGGCGCTTCGCAATTAAGGGACGCTCAAGTCGCCTTTGGTCATGGCACCACCAACGCCTTCGACGAGGCAGCCTGGTTGGTGTTGTGGTGCCTCGGTGAACCACTGAGTCGCTCAGTCGATCCGGTCTCAGAAGACCCCGACTCGATCGCCGAGCAGTCGGTCCTGGCTGCCGCTGTGGCACGCGTGCAGGCGCTGTTCGACGAGCGCATTCGCACCCGGGTGCCAGCGGCTTATTTGACCCATGAAGCCTGGCTGCAAGGCGTCCCGTTTTATGTCGATGCACGCTGCATCGTGCCGCGCTCGCTGATTGCCGAGCTGCTCGTGGAGGGTGGCATCGACTATTGGCTGACACCATCGACCCGTCGCGTGCTCGACCTGTGCACAGGCAATGGCAGCCTGGCCGTGCTGGCTGCCATGGTCTACCCCGACACCGAAGTGACCGGCTCCGACCTGTCGCCTGATGCGCTCGCTGTGGCGCAGATCAATCTGCAGAAACACGCTCTGCAGGAGCGGGTGTCGCTACTGGTCTCGGATGGGCTAAAAGCGCCGGAGTTGCTGGCGCGTGGCCCGTTCGATCTGATCCTGTGCAATCCACCTTATGTGAATGCACTGAGCATGGCAGCACTGCCCGCAGAGTACCGGGCCGAACCGGCATTGGCACTGGCAGGTGGCAGCGACGGCATGGATTTTGTGCGGACGCTGCTGGCCAGCGCCCTGCCCCATTTGTCGGAGATTGGCGTACTGGTGCTCGAAATCGGCCATGAACGTGCGCACTTTGAGGTCGCATTTCCGCGCCTCGACGCAGTTTGGCTAGCAACCAGTGCCGGGGAAGACCAAGTGCTGCTGGTTACACGCGAGACTCTTCTGGCGCAGTCAGGTGCTTCAGTGCACGATGGACGAGCGAGTAACCAAGCCTCAAAGTAGGAGTACGGGGTTACTGAGAAGCGTAGGTAAAGGAGGAGACCGAAGGTCGGGTGACACGGAACTTCACAGAAGCCCGTGCACCTACCCGCCAAGCATTTTCATGATGAATTTTCAAAACACCCATTACCAATGATTACCCTGAAAAATGTGACCTTGCGCCGCGGTGCCAAGGTGTTGCTCGACGGTGCCACCGTTACGCTCAACCCCGGAGAAAAAGTCGGCCTGGTGGGACGCAATGGAGCCGGCAAGTCGTCGCTGTTTGCACTATTCAACGGGAACCTGCACGAGGATTCCGGCGAATACTATATCCCCCCGCAGTGGCGCATGGGCCAGGTGGCACAAGACATGCCCGAGACCGAGCAAAGTGCCACCGACTTTGTGGTCGAAGGCGACACTGTGCTAACGGCAGCGCGCGAGGAAGTAAGTGCCGCCGAGGCCACCGACGACTACGACCGCATGGCACACGCCTATATGGAATTGCACGATGCCGGCGAGCACGATGCGCCAGCCCGCGCCCAGGCGCTGATTCTGGGGCTGGGCTTCAAGACCCAGGAATTGGACAACCGGGTGAACAGCTTTTCGGGTGGCTGGCGCATGCGCCTGCAACTTGCCCGGGCACTGATGTGCCCCAGCGACCTGCTGCTGCTCGATGAACCCACCAACCACCTGGACCTCGATGCCCTGGTCTGGCTGGAGGCCTGGCTGAAAAAATACGAGGGCACCATGGTCGTCATCAGCCACGACCGCGAGTTTCTGGATGCAGTGACCGATGTCACACTGCACATCGATGCTGCCAAACTGGTGCGGTATGGTGGCAACTACAGCAAATTTGAAGACATGCGCGCCGAGCAGATGGAACTGCAACAAAACGCTTATGTCAAGCAGCAGGACAAGATTGCCCACCTGCAAAAGTTCATCGCGCGCTTCAAGGCCAAAGCCAGCAAGGCCAAACAGGCGCAAAGCCGGGTCAAGGCGCTCGACCGCATGGAAAAAATCGCGCCCCTGCTCAGCGAAGCAGATTTCACCTTCGAGTTCAAGGAACCGGCCAACCTGCCAAATCCGATGCTGTCGATGAGCGGCGCCAGCTTTGGCTACCCGCCACCCGAGGACGCGCCGCCCGGCACACCCCCCAGCGTGATCGTGCGCAATGTCAACCGCTCGGTGCTGGCGGGTCAGCGCATCGGCATATTGGGTGCCAACGGCCAGGGCAAGTCGACCCTGGTAAAAACCATTGCCCGCGAACTGAAAGCCCTCAGCGGCGAAATCACCGAGGGAAAAGGACTCAATATTGGCTATTTTGCGCAGCAAGAGCTGGACGTATTGCGTCCAGCGGACACCCCGCTGGAGCACATGATCCGTCTTGTGAAAGAGCTCGGGGCAGCGGGCAAAATTGCCGGGCAGGCCACCAGGGAGCAAGACCTGCGCAGTTTTCTGGGCACCTTCAATTTCAGTGGCGATATGGTCAAACAGGCTGTGGGTAGCATGAGCGGTGGCGAAAAAGCGCGCCTGGTGCTGTGCATGATTGTCTGGCAGCGACCCAACTTGCTGCTGCTCGATGAACCCACCAACCACCTGGATCTTGCGACCCGCGAAGCCCTGTCGATGGCGCTCAATGAATTTGAGGGAACCGTCATGCTGGTCAGCCACGACCGCGCCTTGCTACGTGCGGTGTGCGACGAGTTCTGGATGGTGTCGCGCGGTGGGGTGGAGCCGTTCGATGGGGATCTCGACGACTACCAGCGCTATCTGCTCGATGAAGCACGGCGCCAGCGCGAGGAAGCCAAAGAAGCAGCCAAAGCACCGGCAAAACCAGCCGCATCGGTTGCAAAACCCAAAACCAAGGCTGACACCTCGCCCAAAACCCGCAAGGAGCTCGACCAGGTAGAGGCCCGTATGGCGACCCTCAACGCCGAGGGTGCCGCACTCGAAGGCCGCCTGTCCAGCAACCCGCATCCATCAGAAATTGGAGAGTTAGGCCGCAAGCTCACGGCCGTCAATGAGGAGCTCAGGTCGCTCGAAGACCGCTGGTTGAATCTGTCAACGCTATTGGGTGGGTGATAGCCTGGTGCGGAATCGGTGCATGGCTGCCATCAGTCACTCTGCAATACCCTATTGGCTCAAGTTCACAATCCGCACCCGACGGTTTTCGGGGGCGAACGGCTGCGCCGCATTGGCAAGTTGAGCGTCGCCCTTTCCAATCGCTGAGAGTCGGTTGGCATGAACCCCTTGCTGTGTCAAAAAATCTACCACTGCAAATGCCCGCTGCCAACTTAAACGCAGGTTATAGGCTGCACCGCCCTTGGCATCGGTATGCCCCTCGATGGCAAACCTGGAACCTGCCAACGCGCTGGACTGCAGCGCCTGCGATAGCGTGACCAGCACCTGCTGACTCTCCGGCCTGACCTTGGCCGAGTTGTAATCAAACTGAATCATCAGGGACAACGAAGGGGGGGCACTCTGCACCGTTGTCGCCGGGATGGCAGGTACCGGTGCAGCTTGGGCGACGTCCGGCGGTGGTGCTATTGGCGTCACGGCGGTGCCCTCGGCTTTGGCTGGTGGAGCCACCGCTTCGACTGAAAGATTGCGCAAACCACGGGTGCGTGCCGGGGGCGCAGACAATTGCTCAATCATCTCAGCCGCGCTGGGCTCGGCTGCCAGCGGCTCGTCCACTAAGGTCATCATGACCCAGGCCACCCCGATCAAAAGAATGCTGCGCATGGCGGTACCCCTGCTACTTGCGATGGGTAAATACCACTTTATCGACCACAGAATCGCCCTTGTCATCCTGCTTGAGCAAAATCTGGGCATCGAAGCCTTGGGCTGCCTTGAACTGGGCTTCGGTGGAGATGTCACGCACCAACTTGGATGCGGTCCAGAGTGTGCTAATGGCGCTGATCAACAAAAACGGGCTTTTCGCCGTGAGCCTGGAATTTGGTTCAACCACCGTGACACTGCCACCCCCTGCCTCTACCGACGACATCCAGAGTTGCAACCTTTGCGGGATGGAACTGGGTGTGATTCGGTCATAAAACGCGACTTCCACCTTCGGCAGGCGCGTTGACAAAGAATCCGCCAAATCACGATCAAAACCCTGCAGGTCTGCAAAATGAAGTGTCGACTTCGGCGGATTGGAACTCACACGGGCAGACGGTGAAGCCTGGCACGCCACCAGACCAACGATCGCCATCACCGCCAGGACCGTTTGTAATCGCGTCAAAAATGAATGCATTGCAGTGCGCTTTCTATATAAAGAAAAAACCTCTGGAAAGGTGGAGTTGTGCACCCGATGTTGACAAACCCCAGGCCCTTGGGTTGGCTGTGCCAGGGATGTGTGTGCAGTAGCAGCCATTATCACTCCCATCACTGCCCTGACAGCGGCTCCTGCACCACGGCGCAGTTACGCCCCTGCTGCTTGGCCCGGTACAAGCTTGCGTCCGCTGCGCGAAACAGCACAACCACTTGACCGCTTGCAGATGCTACCCATGCCCCACCCACTGAAATCGTCACCCGTCCCCAACTCGCGTTCTCCGCATGCGCAATCGCCAACGCGCGCACCGCTTGAACAATCAATTGGGCCAAGCGCGTGAGAGACTCGGATCCAGCCTTGGGAACCATCACGGCAAACTCCTCACCGCCATAGCGGGCGGCAAACGCAAGTTCGGTGTGTTTCAAGGCGTTGGACCGCTGTACGGCGGTCTCGATGGCATGCGCCACATTGCGCAAACAATCATCACCCGACTGGTGGCCATAGTGGTCGTTAAATTTCTTGAAATTGTCGATATCGAGCATCAGCAAACCAAACGACAACCCCTTGCTCTGGGCCTCCTGCCACATCTGATCCGTACGAAAATCCATGCTGCGGCGGTTGCACAGGCCGGTTAAACCATCCTGGCTCGCAAGGTCCTGCAATCGCCGGTTGGCCTGAGACAAGCTTTGCCGCAGCCCGGCGATTCGGCTCATCGCGTTCATCTTGGCATGCAGCACCGGTTCGGGTACAAATTTCGACATAAAGTCATCCCCACCCGCATCAATGGCTGTGACCAGGTTCTCGACCGTATCGGACGATGTGAGGAAAATGATGGGTGTCCAGGCCCACTGCTGCGTCGCCTCGAAGGCGCGGATACGGTTGGTTGCTGTGAAACCGTTCATGACCGGCATTTCGATGTCCATCAGCACCAGATCAGGCGCAGCACTGGCAAACACATCAACTGCTTCTTGCCCATTGCTCGCGTGCACGACTTCGTAACCATAACTCGACAGCCTCGCGGTCATTACCATGACCACCGAACGTGCGTCGTCGACCAGCAGTATTTTCATTCACCTATCCTTTGCCGCGAGCGGAACTTAAACATCCCCGAATAGTCTGCATTGTCGGTGATCATCAGCGATATTTTCCGCTTGAACACCAGAGTACGGATCGGATGGCAGTCAAAAGTATGCCGTCCAATTTTGGCTGACGGACCTGCAGCGGGACCTTGCGCAACCCTCGCTGGCATCCAGCGACTCAAGGCCGGACCCTAGCTAAACGACCAGGCCCGATGCGGAGGCAGAAAACCCACTTGCAAATTCGGTTCAGACCACTTGCTTGTCCGCCATATAACGGGCCAATTCTGCATCCTGGACTGCGATATGCTTTTCTGCCCAGTCGGTCATCAGATTGACCAGGTCTTGCTCGCGAAGAATGTCGCTCTGTATTTTCAGACCCATGGCGTTAAGGCGGGTGATCATGCTGTTGTGCCATTCCACGTGCGCCTGCAAACCCGGCACCTGAAGGCGCCGCATAAGTGCTTCCTCCAGTGAAAAATGTTCGCGCGTGTGCTTGTACAGTTTCATGGCGCAAAAGGCCAGCTTAGCCTTCCCTTGTGCTTGCAAAAATTCATTGGCCAAGGCAAAGAGTTGTAGGCACAATGGCTGGCACAGTTACCCCAATGCCGGATATGAACCACTTGCGCGTCGTCGACTCCATCACCGAACTCCAGCCGGGTGACGCCGGCTGCCTGGCCGTCAGCGGCTCGCACGGCGGCATGAGCTCCGCCCGGTATGCTCTGGCGGCACGGCCGCTGTTGAGCGTCTTTAACGACGCCGGTGGCGGCAAGGACGACGCAGGCCTGGCGGCGCTGCCGTTCCTGCAGTCGCACGCGCTGGCCGCCTGCACCGTGGCACACGACAGCGCGCGTATCGGTGAAGCCGGAAGCACGCTGGCGGATGGCGTGGTCAGCCATGTCAATGCGATGGCCCTGGCGCTCGGGGTGCAGGTGGGGCAGCGGTGTGGTCAGGTCATTGCAACACTGCGGGGCGGCGCCTGACCGGGTCGGCGTGTTTACCGACCTCTGCCGTGAGTCGCAGCCTGCGCCATAGCCGCGCGTGCAGCCTGTGCCAAAAAGCCGCTGCGTGTTGCACCCTGGCTGCGGGCGTAGGCATCAATGTCATGTACCAAACCCGCCGGGATGGAGATATTGATGCGCATGGGCTTTTGGTTGGAACGTACCTCAAGGCGCGATACATCTACGTCAATCAACATCCACGCCCCACCTGCAAACTCCGGGCGGGCCGCCAGCACCTCCAAAGCAGTGGGCGCAGGCAAGTCCATATCTTCACCCATGCACCACACCTCGACGGCCTCCTGCACCCTAAGGGGCAGGTCTTGCCAATCGTCAGCCGCGCTGAAACAGCCCGGAAAGTCGGGCACTTGCGCCCCGTGCGAGTGGGTGTGATCGCCGGGGTGAACGTAAACGGGGTACAGCATCAAAATTTACTCCTTCCAACTCCAGCCAGCCTGGCGGTAGATGTTGCGCAGCGTGCCAATGGCAATGTCCTTGCGCGGGTGCGGCACCACCACATGACCAGGCTTCGTGGCGTGCTTGAATTTCTCATGGTCGCCCTTGCCGCCGACCAAAAACCAGCCGTCAGAGGTCAAGCGCGCGATTATTTCTTTGCTGGTCATGTGATTTATTTTACACACAAATACACACAATTCAGCGGATCTGCATCAGTAAATGACCAAACACTAACCCGCAGCAAGCAACCACACAGCAAAAAGCCCGAACCGGCAAAAGATTCGGGCTTTGATGGGGAACGGTGATTACGCGTTACTTGCGCGCTGGCGGCACATCCGTGCAGCTGCCGTGCGCAATCTCCGCCGCCATGCCGATGCTCTCGCCCAGCGTGGGATGCGGGTGAATCGTCTTGCCGATATCCACCGCGTCCGCGCCCATCTCAATGGCAAGCGCAATCTCGCCGATCATGTCTCCCGCGTGGGTGCCGACCATGCCACCACCCAGAATCTTGCCGTGGCCGTGCGCTTCAGGTGAATCGTCAAACAGCAGCTTGGTGACACCTTCGTCGCGGCCATTGGCGATCGCGCGGCCGGAGGCGGTCCAGGGGAACAAGCCTTTCTTGACCTTGATGCCCTGTGCCTTGGCCTGGTCTTCGGTCAGGCCTACCCACGCAACTACGGGGTCGGTGTAGGCCACGCCCGGGATCACTCGGGCGTTGAAGGCCGCAGCAGCTAATTCCTTGTTCCCTTGTAATTCACCGGCAATCACTTCGGCAGCCACATGGGCTTCATGCACCGCCTTGTGCGCCAGCATGGGCTGGC
>JAIPCE010000314.1 GCA_021738345.1 Rhodoferax sp.
CTGGCAAATATTGACTGCTTGCCTGGTCCACCGATTGCAGCCCACAGGGCTCGAGCTCAAAAATTCGAAAAACCTGTGTCGTCCAGTCCACCATCGTGGTGTTCAAGTCAATCTCCCATCCTCCCACCTTGGCCACCGCACCGGTCTGCTCCAATAGTTGGGCGGATTTATACAATTTTGCTTCGTTGTCTCGTAGCGCTGCATTGCTGTGCTCCAGGCTGTCGGTCTGCTGCGCCACCATGTCTTCAAGATGATCGCGGTAGCGTGCCAACTGGATTTGATTGAGTTTTTGCTCCGAAATATTGGTGTGCACGACCACCACACCCGACTCCAAAGGTGTCGCAGTCAGGTGAAACCAGCGTTGCTCACCAGGCGCATGGCAGGGGTAATCGAGGCTGAAGGACGGCAGCTTGCCTTGCAGCACTTGCAAGATGCCATTGTGGGCTGTCTGAGCCGAGCTCTCTCCAATGTCGCCAGGACAATGGCACATATCCAGGTAATTCACGCCAATGCTGGTGTGGGGTGCTGCGTGTCCCGGTAGGTTGCTGTTGTCCATGGCAAGGCTGCTCCACCGGTCGTTGACTGCGACGATCACGCCGTTGTGATCAAGCACCGCAATGTGAGAGGACATGGCATTCAGAATGGCGGACTTGAACGCTTCGCTCTGGAGAAGTTCAGCCTCACGCTGGCCCAAAATATGCAGCAACTGGTTGAAGCCACCCACCAGTTCGCCGATTTCGTTCTGGCCGGTCACGGGCAGTGCAAGCGGTGGTGTGTTGCTTTGCGCCGTCTGGGCGAGGAGTTTTGCCGTGGTCAGCAGGGGGCTTAACTCACGGCGCAACATCCACCAGGTGAAACCAGAGGCCACCAGCGTCAGCAGCAACGTAACCCATATAAAGTTCTGCCGTATGTCGTTGACCGGCGCATGGGCTTCGGCCGTGGGAACGGTAATGCCCAGTACCCAGTCAGCCACCGCAATACCCTTGACCGATGCCATGACCTCAACGCCGACCGCGTTGACTTAGACCAGCGTGCCCTCGTAACCCTGCGCGAAGAGGTCCAGTTCTCGGGAAACACCTGGGGCCGGAAAGGCGCTCATGGTGCGGCTGCTGTCGGTTCCGGCAATGAACACCCGGCGCTGCCGGTCGGCCAGCACAAATTTGCCCGCTTTACCAAAAGCTTTACCTGCAATCTTGTCCAGAAAACTGGGTTTGCCCAGGTTGACGGTTCCCACCACCGTACCAATCACGCGGCCGCCCGCGTCGCGAATGGGCGCAACGATGCTAAATATGGGAGCGCCCAGTTTCTTGCCCATTGCCGGGCGTCCAATCACCGTGATGCCTTGCTTGAGCGGGACCGAGACCGAATCGCGGTCCATGTAGTTGGTGCCGATGCGCCCGGTTGCCAGCGGCACATCGGCGATGGCCGTGCCGCGCGCGTCGGTCACGAAAAAGCCGCCGTTGAACATATGCCCCCAAAACACGTTGTCTTCAAGTATGGTTTGTAAAGCCTCCGGCCTGGCCATCAGGCGGCTATCGATACGCTGGGCCAGGTGCTCGAGCCCGTCCTTGCCGTCGCGCAGTTCATCATTGAACTCGTCTGCGATTGCGCTCACCGCCGAAAACTGCTGCGCGCCCAGCAGGCGCTGCATGTTCTGGCGTATCACGTTCCCGACGTAGAACGACAACCCCCAGATAATGACCACGAAGATGGTCAGCGTGAACAGCGTTACACGGGTTTTGATCGAGCGTCTGAAAAGCGTTTTGAATTGCAAATTCAACATGTGCGCGTGTTTGATTTTGAGGCCACCCCTTTATGAACAGTCCTGTTCTGAAGGGCGCGTGCCTGATGGGCGATTGTAGAGACGATCGGCCTTCAGGCTTTCGGCCACCACCGGCCGGTACGATAGGTAGAACCTGTTCGGCCAAGGCGCTGAGCAGAGTGTCTAGATCACCTTTCAGGCGGCGATTGGCCGTACGATCGTTGCAGCTGTCAGGGTATTTTGGCGCATCTCTAGTCCAATTGACTGCTGCTACCACCGTTTTGTCGCGGGGCATCAAGATGCATCGAATTGGGTTTCCCGATCCCGCCCACTCGCGAATGACTTTTCACACTCAAAAAGATGCGGGAAAGTTAAGGAGTCAGTTTTTCAGTCTGAGGGACTTGCAGAATTCAGAAAGCCAGTCGAATTTGCTGCAATCTGAGGCAAAAAAATCAAGGCAACGACCCCGAAGTGCGGGAAAATCTAATCCCCGAATCAAGAGACTGCTGCGCGCCAATGTGGACTTGGGGTTTTGCCAATACTACCCTGAGTCCCGTCACTGTCCAAAGATTTAGCGCCTTGCAAGGCGAACTCATCGGACTGGTTGAACAAGACTACACAGGGCTCACACCCAAACTCGAACAAATCATTCGCGCCTTCGAATTCACGCAAATTGAGTTGGCTGTTTACCGTGACCGGGGCTATGCGCATGGTCGTGGGGTGGGGCAACCCGAGGCAGACCGCTGTGCGTTGGCCTGTGCATTTCTTGCCAAAGCAGTCCTAGACCTGAAGACCACACGTGCCCTGATAGATCGTCTGCAAGCTGACAGCAAACTGCGCCGACTGTGCGGCTTTGATTTGCGCTTTGCACTGCCCAGCGAGTCCACATTCAGTCGTGCCTTTGAAGAATTTGCCGCCAGTGAACTACTGCAGCGCGTGCATGCCCGCATGATCAAAGACACCTTGGGCGAGCAACTCATCGGCCACATCAGCCGCGACTCCACGGCCATAGAGGCACGCGAATCGATTGCCAAAAAAGACAAGGTCGAAGTGGTTCAGCCCAAGCCCAAAGGCAAACCTGGACGGCCCAAAAAAGGTGAAGTTCGCCCACCACCTGAGCCCAGCGTACTGGAGCGTCAGCGCGGGCAGACGCTTGAACAAATGCTTTTTGAGCTCGACACAGCTTGCGCCACGGGCACAAAGAAAAATGCCCAAGGCTACAAGATCAGCTGGAAAGGTTACAAGCTGCACCTTGATACGGCTTGCTGTGGCGTACCCATCAGCGCCATACTGACTGGTGCGAACGTACACGACAGTCGGGTGGCGTTACCACTCACGCGCATCAGCGCCCAGCGGGTTGATGCCTGCTACGAATTGATGGATGCCGCCTACTGCAGCACGGTGATCCGCGAGGAGATCCAAGCTGCAGGACGCGTGCCCTTGATTGACCACAACCCGCGCAAAGGAGAGAAGCGCGAGTTCGAGCCCCATGAGGCATAACGCTACAAGACCCGCTCAGGGGCTGAGCGTTGTAACGCGCGACTCAAGGATGAATTTGGAGCCCGTCACGTTCAGGTGCGTGGACATGCCAAGGTAATGTGCCACTTGATGCTGGGCGTGGTGGCGCTATGCGCCGATCAATTCACAAGGTTGCTGGTGTGATGCCAAAACGCAACAATCCAACCAAAATCAACTCTAAAACCTGTTCGCAATGCCCTGCGAGGGTAGTCCATGAACAAAAAAGGTGAAATTGATGCCGTAACGCGATGGCTTGTGCCTGATTTCTAAAAAGTGCCTAAAAATAAAAATCCGCGCCCCAAGGGGCGGGGTATTGCTTCACTACGGTTCGCACGCTTCGCGGCTCACCTACGTTCTACAGTGCCCTACGGACACTGTACTTCCAAAACCGGGGACAAATACCGCCCCAAGGGGCGGGGAATATACCCACTGTGATTTAGGCACCGAGACAGATGCGGGTTACTTCAGCTTTTGAATTCTGCAAGTCCCTCGTATGTCCTTGATTATCAGTGTGGTTATCAGGTAGCCACTGATGACAAAGAAGACATCCACACCCAAGAAACCACCGCTGATGGTGGCAAATCCTGCATGAAAGAGGATCACCGATGCAACAGCTATTGCGCGCAAGCCATCAATTTCAGGACGGTATTTCATACGTGATGGAGAGTTCAGACGAAAAAGACTGAAAGCTGGTCTAACTTGAGTTTAGCAAACGGAATTTCTATTCAACGACTGTGGCGAAGCCGCAATGTCTCCAAGCAGAGCCTGGCCGATACGGTCGCTGGTCAATCTGTGGCGGTCGAGTGGGTCAAGGTTGACAGGTACGGGCGCAAGGTCGGCACGGTCATGCTGGCCGATCTGGATTGCAACTTGGTGCAGGTCAAACGAGGTCTAGCATCAATGCCGCGAACTTAAGCCCCTCAGGCCTTGTAAGCAAGCTTGGGGTGCGGTTTGACGTGATTTTTCGGCCGCTGCGTTGTTATGCCTGGCCTGCGTTTCACTGAATTGGCCCCCAGTAGCTCAAAAGCCTTACCCAGCAGAACTGCCAAACTGTCCAAAGCCAGCACAATGCGCGGCATCAAGCGCTGCAAACAGTTGCCCGCATACGAGCGATTGCATTGCCGATTCTCTTGATCAAGATCAGCCTCCTCCTGCGCACCCAAGCACACCAGCGAATTCAAATTATTGAAGCAAAACCGCATGAAATGTTCTGAGAATATTTGAATTACTTGCAACGGCGCATCGCATGGACATCCAGGCGGTGGCCATCGCTTAAGTTCGGACCATTGGGCTACCGGGTGGGTGATGTAGGGCACGGCCAGACCCGTGGCGTTTTCTGTGCCCTTGCGGATTTGGTTGCCGTGGGCTTGTGTGGCCAGGGCCAGGGCTTGGGTGTAGCGAATCGTGGGTCAAAAGAACTGTTTGGCAAAGTTGGCGACGGCAATGGCGATCAACACGCTGATCATCCAAGTCATTTTGTCAAACTTGGCATCAATTACCGCAAACTTGCCGTCGATCTTTGCCTCCAGTCGATCCAGGTCGGCCTTGGTGACCAGGCCATCGTGCGATTTGACGATAGCACGCACTACAGCCTGCGCCTGCTCTGCGGGCAGACCCGAAGCCTGAAGCTCCTGCACTAGGGCTTGCGTATCGAATGTGATGGTGCTCATGGTGGAATGGTAACGCAAAACCGCCCGTAGGCGGCTTGGTTAGGCGGGTTGTGGCTTACCCTTACGTCTAAAGCTGTGTGAGGGAAGCCGTGGGCAAAAATGCCGCATTCGAGGTATTTGCGAAACGCCTGGCGCACGTCGCGGCTGATGCGCCAGGGGCTGCAGCAGCCGCGCTGCGGCCGGCATGGTAGTGCGAAGGGGCCTTGCGTGCGACTGAGTTTACCTGCGCAAAGACTCATGCAGCGCCGCCAGACAGCAAAAGGCTCGAACCGTTGCCAGTTCGGGCTTTGCATTACAACTTGGCTGTTTAGGGATGCGGAAACAGCCAATGTACCGTTTCTGGCGGCTCTGACGGGCGCATTGCGTCGTTACCCTTCGTTCATAAAGCAAGCCACACTGCACTCAGGGTGCCTCGCACTGCATCCCGCCAGCACCACCATAAACGGTACCTCAGCTATTTCCGCACCCCTTAGCAGTCTACTTGCGCGCTGGCGGCACATCCGTGCAGCTGCCGTGCGCAATCTCCGCCGCCATGCCGATGCTCTCGCCCAGCGTGGGATGCGGGTGAATCGTCTTGCCAATGTCCACCGCATCTGCCCCCAT
>JAIPCE010000341.1 GCA_021738345.1 Rhodoferax sp.
AGACGATGTGGTCAACGCCTTGGCACGCTCGGGCGTCAGTGCCCGGGTGGTCACGCTGCTGGCGCCGGCCTGGTCGGCCGACTGGATGACCCCTGAGGCGCGCGAGAAGTTGCGCGCCTATGGCATCGCACCGCCGCACCCCAGCGGCTGTGCCACGGGGTCCAATGTGATCGCGTTTGCCCCCAAGAAGACGAGCGCTGCGCAAGATCCTGCAGTGGCTTGCCCCCAGTGCGGCTCTACTGACACCACCGAGACCTCACACTTTGGCTCCACCGCGTGCAAGGCGCTGTATCGCTGCCTGCGCTGTATGGAACCCTTTGATTACTTCAAACCTTATTAATCTGGCGTATTCGTCCCCCCACATGTCCACCTCTCCCCGTTTTCATGACCTGCGTGTCGCCCGCATCAGCCCCGAGGCAGCGGGCTCGGTTGCGGTCGCCTTCCACGTGCCCGATGCACTGCTCGACACCTTTGATTTCAAGCCCGGCCAGTACCTGACCTTGCGCGCCAAGATCGAGGGTGCCGACGTGCGGCGTAGTTACTCCATCTGCTGCACCCACGGCCACCTGAAAAACCAGCACGAGCTTGTGGTGGGCATTCGCCCGATGGAGGGTGGCGTATTTTCCAACTGGGCCGCCCGGCAGCTGCAGGTTGGCGACACGGTGGCCGTGATGCCACCCGAAGGCAAATTTACCTCCAAGCGTCCGCGCGCCCTGCACCGCGTGGGGTTTGCAGCCGGTTCCGGCATTACGCCCATTTTGTCGATCATGGCCAGCACCCTGGAAGACCAGGCGGACTCCAAGTTCACCCTGGTGTTTGGCAACCGCAGCATGGCCTCGGTGATGTTCAACGAAGCCTTGCAAGATCTCAAGGACCGCTACCCCGATCGACTGACCCTGATCCACATCTTGTCGCGCCAGGCGCAGGAAGTGGATCTGCTGCAAGGCCGTATCGACGGCGACAAGGTGCGCGCCATCATCGCCACCATGCTGCCGGTGGGCAGCATGGACGAGGTGTTTGTTTGCGGCCCCGAGGCCATGATTGCGGTCACCGAAAAAGCCTTGCTCGACGCCGGTGTGCCGGCCAAACAGGTGCATACCGAGCGCTTTACCTCGCCCACGCTCGAAGCCCTCACACCCGAGGCGCGTCAGGCCGCTGTGGCTGCCTTGAGCCTACCCGCCGGTGGCCAGGTGGCACTCACGGTGCTGCTCGATGGCAAAACCCACGAACTCAAGATCAACCCCGACCAGCATGTGCTGGACGTCGCGCTGGCCGCAGGCCTGGACTTGCCTTACTCATGCAAGGGTGGCGTGTGCTGCACCTGCCGCGCCAAGGTCATGGACGGCAGTGTCGCCATGGACAAAAACTTTGGCCTGGAGTCCTGGGAAACTGAAAAGGGCTTTGTGCTGACCTGCCAGTCGCGCCCCACCAGCGCGCAACTCACCATCAGCTACGACGAACGCTAAACCGCCCTTTATGACCACCACACTTCAAAGTTACATTGCCGACCGTTGGCTCGGCAGCGAACCCGCAGCCGCGTTGCGCAGCGCGGTCAACGGCAGCACCATCGCCCACACCCATGTCGAGGGCATCGACTTCGCCGAGGCCATGGAATTTGCCCGGCGCAAAGGCTTGCCGGCGCTCATGGCACTGGATTTTCAGGAACGTGCCCAGCGCCTCAAGGCCCTGGCCAAATACCTGATGGAGCACAAGGAGCAGCTGTATGCGGTCTCAGCCCACAGTGGTGCGACCCGCGCCGACAGCTGGATCGACATCGACGGCGGCGCCGGTACTTTGTTTGCTTACGCCAGTATGGGCAGTAACGAGCTGCCGTCGGGCAATGTGGTGCATGAAGGCCCGGCCATGCCGCTGGGCAAGAAAGGCGGTTTTGCCGGTACCCACATTTTGGTGCCGCGTGGCGGTGTGGCGGTGCATATCAATGCCTTTAATTTCCCGATATGGGGCTTGCTGGAAAAGTTTGCACCGAGTTTTCTGGCCGGCATGCCCTGCATTGGCAAACCTGCCACGGCGACGAGCTACCTGACCGAAGCCGCCATGCGACTGATCGTGCAGTCGGGCATCCTGCCCGAAGGCAGTCTGCAACTGGTGATTGGCGGCACCGGCGACCTGCTCGAGCGCCTCGACGGCGCCGACGTGGTGACCTTTACCGGTTCGGCCGATACCGCAGCCAAGCTGCGGGTGCACCCCAACCTGATCCGCAACTCGGTCCCGTTCAACGCCGAAGCCGACTCGCTCAACTGCGCCATTCTGGCCCCGGACGTGACGCCCGACGACGAAGAGTTTGCACTGTTTGTGAAAGAGGTGGCACGTGAGATGACGGTCAAGGCGGGCCAGAAATGCACCGCCATTCGCCGCGCCATCGTGCCGCGCCAGCACCTCGATGCGGTGTGCGAGCAGCTCGCCGCCCGCCTGGCCAAGACCACGGTCGGCGACCCTGCGGTCGAAGGCGTGCGCATGGGCCCCCTGGCCTCGCATGCCCAGCAAGCCGACGTCGCTGAGCGCGTCGCCCTGTTGCGCCAGGACGCTGAACTGGTATTTGGTGCGCAGAACAGCGCTGATTGGACCGGTGAAGGCACCGCCAACGGCGCTTTTTATAGCCCCATGCTACTGGCCTGCAAGAACCCGATGGACGTGGAGGGTGTGCACAACCTAGAGGCCTTTGGCCCGGTCAGCACGCTCATGGCCTACGACGGCCTCGACGAAGCACTGGCACTGGCCGCGCGCGGCAAGGGCAGCCTGGTTGCCACGCTGGTCACCCGTGACCCGCACATTGCCGCCAAGGCCGTGCCCGCCATGGCCGCCTGGCACGGCCGCCTGCACGTACTTGACCGCGAATCCGCCGTTGAGTCCACCGGCCATGGCTCGCCCCTACCCATGCTCAAGCACGGCGGCCCCGGACGCGCCGGCGGTGGCGAAGAACTCGGCGGCATCCGCGCCGTCAAGCACTACCTGCAGCGCACGGCAGTGCAAGGCTCGCCTACGATGTTGGCTGCTATCACTGGCGAACATGTGCGTGGCGCGGTGGTCAACAACACCGCCGTCCACCCGTTCAGAAGTTACTTTGAAGACCTGGCCATTGGCGACTCGCTGCTAACCCACCGCCGCACCGTGGGCGAGGCCGACATCGTGGCCTTTGGTGGCATCTCGGGCGACTACTTCTATATGCACTTTGACGAAATCGCGGCCAAAGAGTCGCCTTTTGGCAAGCGCATTGCGCACGGTTACTTTGTGCTGTCGGCAGCGGCCGGCCTGTTTGTGTCGCCGGCACCCGGCCCGGTGCTAGCCAACTATGGGCTCGATACGCTGCGCTTTGTCAAGCCCGTGGGTATTGGCGACACCATCCAGGCCCGCCTGACCGCCAAGCGCAAGATCGACCGCCAGAAGAAAGATGCCAACGGAGTCGGGCAGGGCGTAGTGGCCTGGGACGTGGAAGTCACCAACCAGCTCGGCGAACTGGTCGCCAGCTACGACATCCTGACCCTGGTCGCCAAGCGTACCTGAGCTGAATATGCCCAGCTATTCGATTGAAGGGGTGATCCCTGTGGTTCACCCCAGTGCCTATGTGCACCCTACCGCCGTGCTGATCGGTGACGTGCAGATTGGCCCGCACTGCTATGTCGGCCCCAACGCAAGTCTGCGCGGCGACTTCGGTCGCATTGTGCTCAAGGCAGGGGCCAATGTGCAGGACTGCTGTGTCATGCACGGCTTTCCGCAACACGACACCGTGGTCGAAGAAAACGGCCACATCGGTCACGGCGCGGTGCTGCACAGCTGCATCGTGCGCCGCGATGCCCTGGTCGGCATGAACGCGGTGGTGATGGACGAAGCCGAAGTGGGCGAGCAATCCATCGTCGCCGCCTGCGCCTTTGTACCCGCCGGCATGCGCATCGCGCCGCGCACCCTGGTGGCAGGGGTTCCGGCCAAGGTGTTACGCCCCTTGCGCGACGAAGAAGTCGCCTGGAAGCTCACCGGCACCGAGACCTACCAGGACCTCACTTTGCGTTGTCTCGCAACCCTGCAGGAAGTCACCCCCCTGACCGAAGTCGAGCCCAATCGACCCAGCGTCCGCGCGCCCGAGGTGAAGTCGCTGATCGCCTCGAAGCGGGCGTAGCGCCGAGCGCCGAGAGCGGTGCAATGGGGGCACCGCCGCGAGCGCTCAGAGCGGTGCAATGGGGGTCGGATCCCGATTCAGGACAAGGATCAAATCGGAGCGCGAGCCATCCCAACGAAATCGGGCTCTGACCCCTATTGCAGCGCGGTGGTCGAGGTAGAAGTGCCTTCCTGCAACTGAGCAAGCGCCGTGAGCGGTGCAATAGGGGTCGGATATCGATTCAGGACAATGATCGGTTCGGAGCGCGCGGCCTCGCAACGAAATCGGGCTCTGACCCCTATTGCAGCGCGGTGGTGGAGGCTGAAGTGACTTCCTGCCTTCCTGCAACAAAATTCGCTTCCCGGTTTTATTCTTCTCGCAGAAGCACCTCGCCCTCCCCCACTCTCGCCCCCAACCCCTCTCCCGCCCCGCCGGGCGGAAGAGGGGAGCCTCATTTGGTTTCTGCGCGCCGAATACGAAATTACTGCAGTGAGGCTGCGTTGCGCTTTTGCTCGCCTACAGTAGTTGCCTGCGGTCGTAGTCAATGGCTGGCTTGGTTAAGTGCGGGGGCAATAAGACTGCTGACTACTGTTGATGATCGCTGGCGAGAAGTGAGCGGTGTAATAGGGGTCGGATCCCGATTCAGGACAATGGTCAGATCGGAGCGCGCGACCTCGCAACGAAATCGGGCTCTGACCCCTATTGCAGCGCGGTGGCCGAGGTAGAAGTGCCTTCCTGCCTTCCTGCAACAAAATTCGCTTCCCGGCCTTAGTTCTTCATGCAGTAGCACCTCGCCCTCCCCCACTCTCTCCCCCAACCCCTCTCCCGCCCCGCCGGGCGGAAGAGGGGAGCCTCATTTGGTTGCCTCGCGCCGAATACGGAATTACTGCAGTGAGGCTGCGTTGCGCTTTTGCTCGCCTACAGTAGTTGCCTGCGGTCGTAGTCAATGGCTGGCTTGGTTAAGCGCGAGGGCGATAAGACTGCTGACTACTGCTGATGATCGCTGGCGAGAAGTGAGCGGTGCAATAGGGGTCGGATCCCGATTCAGGACAATGATCGGTTCGGAGCGCGCAAGCTCTCAACGAAATCGGGCTCTGACCCCTATTGCACTGCGGTGGTGGAGGCAGCAGTGACCGTCTGACTTTTGACCCCTATTGCAGCGCGGTGGTTGAGGTAGAAGTGCCTTCCTGCAACTGAGCAAGCGCCGTGAGCGGTGCAATAGGGGTCGGATCCCGATTCAGGACAAGGATCAAATCGGAGCGCGAGCCATCCCAACGAAATCGGGCTCTGACCCCTATTGCAGCGCGGTGGTGGAGGCAGAAGTGCCTTTCTGACTTCTCACCCCTTTGCACTGCGTTGGTGGAGGCAGATGTGACTTCCTGCCTTCCTGCAACAAAATTCGCTTCCCGGCCTTATTCTTCTTGC
>JAIPCE010000315.1 GCA_021738345.1 Rhodoferax sp.
GCCATGAACAACTGAAAATCGGCTTCCTTGCCATTGTGCGGTGTCGCCGTCATCAGCAAAAAGTGCCGGGTCAAGCTGGAGAGCAACTGTCCGAGTCGGTAACGCTTGGTGTACTTTGTTTCGCCGCCGAACACGGTCGCCGACATCTTGTGGGCTTCATCGCACACCACCAGGTCCCAGCGGCAATCGGGCGCTTGCAACTTTTGCTGCACTTCTTCGTTGCGGGAAAGCTTGTCCAGGCGGGCAATGACTAGGTTGGTTTCCAGAAACCAGTTACCGGTGCGTGCTGCTTCCAGTTTGTCGTTGGTGAGAATCTCGAACGGCAGGTGAAAGCGCCGGTAGAGTTCGTCCTGCCATTGTTCAGCCAGACTGCCAGGGCACACAATCAGGCAGCGTTGCAGGTCACCCCGGGCAATCAGTTCCTTGATCAGCAGACCAGCCATGATGGTTTTACCGGCACCGGGGTCGTCAGCCAGCAGAAAACGCAAAGGTTGACGCGGCAGCATGTGCTCATAGACGGCGGTGATCTGGTGCGGCAGCGGATCGACCACCGAGGTGTGGACGGCCAGAACCGGGTCAAACAGATGCGCCAGGCGAATGCGCTGCGCTTCGGAGACCAGGCGGAATAGGGCACCATCGCCATCAAAACTCCAGGGGCGACCCTGCTCCACAATTTCAAGGCGGAACTCGTCGTGACGGTAAAGCAGCTCGTTGGCTACTTTGCCGGAGGGAGTTTTGTAGGTGATTTCCAGGGCCTCCGTGCCAAACCACTGGATGCTGACGACCATGACCAGTGCATCGGGGATGATGCCACGGACACTGGTCTGCACTTGTAACTGTTCTAGCTTCAATGGACTTCCCCGTAGAGGAAGAGCTACTCAAGCAAGCGCCGTCTTCCCCATTCATTGTTTACGTTCAGGTCGTCTTTGAACCTGCTGGATAACTGTAACACTGTGAGCCAGGCGATTTCTATTGGTTGCGAGGGAACTTTTCACAGATGGCACTCCGTCGAGTTCTAGCCCAGTACTGTGTGCGACTCAAAGTGATGCGGACTCTTTTTTTCCTCGCCCCAGCGGGGAGAGGGTTAGGGTGAGGGGTGCATGTTTTGCATGATTGAAAGAAATCTGGAACCTGTGCTAGCCCCTCACCCCATCCCTCTCCCCGCTGGGGCGAGGGGGCAACACCGAATTGCCACATCACTTTGAATCGTACCCAGTACTAGCTCGACCAAAGGCAAGGCCAATTTGAACGAGCATTAGACGACGAGCGCGGCGTTCACCGATAACTTTTTGTCCCAAACTTGTCCCAAGGAGGGGAAAAATGATGAAGACCGTTGATTTCATTGATCTTTTTTGGTCGGGGTGAGAGGATTCGAACCTCCGGTCTCTACGTCCCGAACGTAGCGCTTTACCAGACTAAGCTACACCCCGCGGTGTCTCAAACCTTGAGTGCAATCAGTGATTGCGCTCCAGTAACTGAGTCGCCAATTGTATCAAACAGCTCGTATGCGGGCCGGCGGGCAGGCGACCTGCAGCGTCGATGGCGCGCAGCGCTTCCTCGTGGGCTGCAGCGCGGGCGACGTCGAGTGCACCGGTGGTCTTGACGATGCTCACGACCTCGGCGAGTGCCGCTACGTCACCGGTTTCAATGGCGCCACGGATGAGGTCGCGCTGCGCCGGAGTGCCCCGTTGCATGGCCGCAATCAGGGGCAGGGTGGATTTGCCCTCTCGCAAATCGTCGCCCAGGTTTTTCCCCATGACGGCAGCGTCTCCGGCATAGTCAAGCACGTCGTCTATCACCTGAAAGGCAGTTCCAAGCGCCTGTCCATAGTCGGCACACGCTTGTTCGAGCTCGGTATTGGCACCCGCAAGAATGGCGCCAACGCGCGCGCTGGCCTCGAACAATTTCGCTGTCTTGGAGCGGATGACCTGCAAATAGCCGGCTTCGTCGAGGGCCGCGTTGTGCATATTCATGAGTTGCAGGACTTCGCCCTCGGCAATCACGTTGGTCGCGTCGGCAAGAATCTGCATGATGCGCATGCTGTCGGCGTCCACCATCATCTGAAAAGCCCGCGAGTACAGGAAGTCTCCAACCAGAACGCTCGCTGGATTGCCGAATCTGGCGTTGGCAGTGGGGTGGCCTCGGCGTAAATCGGAGTCATCCACTACATCGTCATGCAGCAAGGTGGCAGTGTGAATGAATTCGACCACTGCGGCCATGTTGAAGCGCTGTTCGCCGGCGTAACCCAAGGCGCCGCAACACAAAAGCAGCAGCGAGGGACGCAAACGCTTTCCCCCTGCGGCAATAATGTACTGGGACACACTGCCAACCAGTGGTACGCCCGAATCGAGTCGTTTGGCGATGACCAAGTCGACATGGCGCATGTCCTGTTCGACGATCGAGAGGCCCGTTGATGTAACGGTATGAGGGGCTTGCAAGGCAGTCATTCAAGTTAGTTGGTTGGTCCGATTATAGGAAGCAGACCGACCGACTGCGGCATGGTCTGCACCACTGCAGGGGCGAACGCGATGCACCAAGGCAGCACTTTGCGGCTGGCTTGTGTCACCCTTTTGCACGGGTGCGATTCAAAGTAATGTGGACTCTTATTCCCTCGCCCCAGCCCTATCCCCGCTGGGGCGAGGGGGCAAAACCGAATTGCCACATCACTTTGAATCGCACCCTTGGCTGCCGGCACCCCAGTGCAAAGGGTCAGGAATTGCTATAATCCAAGGCTCTGTAAAAATTCATTTACAGTATTCCAAGTCGAAGAGGTCAACATGTACGCGGTCATAAAAACCGGCGGCAAGCAATATCGCGTTGCTGCCGGCGAAAAAATTAAAGTAGAACAGATTGCTGCGGACGTAGGCCAAGAGATTGTGATCGACCAGGTTTTGGCAGTCGGAAACGGCGCCGAGCTGAAGGTTGGCACTCCCTTGGTGTCGGGCGCAACAGTTACGGTCACGGTCGTGGCCCATGGTAAGCACGATAAAGTGCGCATTTTCAAGATGCGTCGTCGCAAGCATTACCAAAAACGTCAAGGGCATCGGCAGCAGTTCACCGAGCTGCAAATTGGCGCGATCGTAGCCTGACATTTTGCGGGACAGCCCCTTGGCGCTGTCCTCTACTCAACAAGGACAAGACAATGGCACAGAAAAAAGGCGGCGGCTCTACGCGAAATGGGCGCGATTCCAAGCCCAAAATGCTCGGTGTGAAGGTGTTTGGCGGGCAATTGATCAGTGCGGGCGGCATCATTGTCCGTCAGCGCGGTACCAAGTTTCATCCCGGCAGCAACGTGGGCATTGGTAAGGACCATACCCTGTTTGCCTTGGCCGACGGGCATGTTGCATTTGGTACCAAGGGCGCATTGAACAAGCAGACGGTTAGCGTTACCTCGGCTTGATTGCGACCTGGATTCCAGGATAAACCCTGCGCTTGGCGCGGGGTTTTTTGTTTATTGCGAGCCCATCATGAAATTTGTCGACGAAGCCTTTATTGACATCTCTGCTGGAGACGGCGGGGCAGGCTGCGTCTCTTTTCGGCACGAAAAATACAAAGAGTTTGGTGGCCCCAACGGGGGCGATGGTGGACGCGGCGGCCATGTGTATGCCGTTGCCGATCCCAATCTCAATACCTTGGTGGATTACCGCTTTTCACGCCGCCATGACGCCAAGCGCGGCGAACATGGCATGGGCTCGGATATGTTTGGTGCGGCGGGCGATGACATCACACTGAAGATGCCCGTGGGCACCATTCTTAGTGATGCAGAAACGGGCGAAGTTCTGTTTGAGCTGCTTACGCCCGGTGAGGTGATCACGATTGCCAAAGGTGGCGATGGTGGCTTTGGCAATATGCGATTCAAGAGTGCCATCAACCGGGCGCCACGGCAGCGCACGCCCGGGTGGCCCGGTGAAAAAAAGAGTCTCAAGCTTGAGCTCAAAGTGCTGGCCGATGTTGGCTTGCTTGGCCTGCCCAACGCTGGCAAGTCCACTTTCATTACCGCAATTTCCAATGCGCGGCCGCGCATTGCAGACTACCCATTTACAACTTTGCATCCGAATCTGGGCGTGGTGCGGGTGGGGCCTGAGCAAAGCTTTGTCGTGGCAGACCTGCCTGGGCTGATCGAAGGTGCGTCCGAGGGCGCCGGACTAGGGCATTTGTTCTTGCGCCATTTGCAGCGCACCCGACTGCTATTGCATATCGTCGACCTGGCGCCGTTCGATGACGGGGTGGATACCGTGGCGCAGGCCAAGGCGATTGTCAATGAGCTGAAGAAGTACGACGAGGCGCTGTACAAAAAGCCGCGTTGGCTGGTGCTCAACAAGCTCGACATGGTGCCCACCGATGGGCGTGCGGCGCGCATCAAGGATTTTGTCAAACGCTTCAAGTTCAAGGGGCCGGTGTTTGAAATCTCTGCCTTGACCCGCGAAGGCTGCGACCTCCTGGTCAAGGATATCTACCGGCACATCAAGGCCCAGCAAATTGCAGAGCAACCATCGCTGGACATCGACCCGCGCTTTGTAGATACGCCCGAATCCTGATTTTGTTTTTGAAAAAGCTGCGTTTTGCTACAGTCACCGGGGCTTTCCCTATCTATGACTTCATTTTCTCAATCGACCGTGTTACGGGATGCCAAACGCATCGTCGTCAAGGTGGGCTCCAGTCTGGTGACCAACGACGGGCGCGGGCTCGATGAATCCGCAATTGGCGAGTGGTGTCGCCAGATGGCTGCGCTGATCCAAGACGGGCGCGAAGTCATTATGGTATCGAGTGGTGCCATTGCCGAGGGTATGAAACGCCTTGGCTGGACGTCACGCCCCAAGGCAATACAGGAGCTGCAGGCCGCTGCTGCCGTCGGACAGATGGGGCTGGCGCACATGTACGAAACCAAGCTGCGTCTCAACGGCCTGGGCAGCGCGCAGGTCTTGTTAACCCATGCCGACCTGGCAGATCGTGAGCGCTACCTCAATGCCCGATCCACCCTGCTGACCTTGCTTAAGCTCGGGGTGGTGCCGGTCATCAATGAAAACGACACAGTCGTCAACGACGAAATCAAGTTTGGCGACAACGACACCTTGGGGGCACTGGTAGCCAATCTGGTCGAAGCAGACGCCCTGGTGATCCTGACTGATCAAAAAGGTCTGTTTACGGCCGATCCGCGCAAAGACCCCGCTGCCGAGTTTGTCCATGAAGCCAAGGCCGGCGACGCTACGCTTGAGGCGATGGCAGGAGGTGCAGGCTCCAGCATCGGTCGTGGCGGCATGATTACCAAGATTTTGGCCGCCAAGCGGGCAGCGGGTTCGGGTGCCTCAACGGTGATTGCCTGGGGCCGCGAGCGCGATGCACTGATTCGCTTGGCGCGTGGCGAAGCGATTGGCACCTTATTGGTCGCGCAAACCCAGAAAACTCAGGCCAGAAAGCAGTGGATGGCCGACCACTTGCAGATGCGCGGTGCGGTGGTGGTGGACGATGGCGCTGCGCAAAAACTGCGAACCGAGGGCAAAAGTCTCTTGCCGATCGGCA
>JAIPCE010000316.1 GCA_021738345.1 Rhodoferax sp.
ATGGCGACGTGGTGGTGTGGGGCGGACCGTCGCGGCTGGCCTACCACGGGGTGAATGCACTGGCCGATGGCGACCATGTCCTGCTTGGGCGTCGCCGCTTGAACCTGACATTTCGCTGCGTGCAGCAGAAATAGTGGGCCGCCTACGTTTGAGGGGTGCGATTCAAAGTGATGTGGACTTTTATTCCCTCTCGCTGCTGGGGCGAGGCGGCAAAACCAAATTGCCACACCACTTTGAATCGCAACCCGATACATGCTAAATGTATGCCAACGCGTCGATGGTTTTTACCAGCAGCCGAAACGTCCCCGATTGCATGCCAGAAATCATCAGGCCTACTTGTCGCACCGCCTCAGGCCGCAGCGGTGGCACAGTGGGCACGACTCTGCCCCGAAAAGTCGGCTCAAAACAGCGATGGCAGCACCGTTAGCGTCCAGCGACCGGGTCCGGGCGCAAAAACAGCCTGGTAATTCACGCCCTCAAAGCCTGCATCGTTTCGCAGATTGAGCTTGTAGGTGTGGCCGTCGCCCCAAGTGACAGACCATAGGCCCGATCGTGTCTGGTGCCCCCAATTTCAGTAGTGGTGTCCGCACCGATGCAAGGCCCCCGTTATTTTCCAGTGAAACCACGCCCTCAAATACAACGAGGCCTGTCCCATCAAAGCACAAAAGACTGGTTGATACACCCGCCCAATCGAAAACCCCATGAACCAAAGATATGCGATAAGCCTGCAGAGGGGCTGACCCTGCTCGCTTCGGAATATCGGCGGTGGCCATCAAGCAGGTCGCCCCTCATTCCAAGAAGACGAATCCTTCTCTGGCCTTGTACAGTTGTGCGGGTCGCTGGTGCCCGGTTTCTGTGGCGCCGGCTACCTCCACCAAGTCGGGAATTTCAGGGGGCTGCTTCTCTATATCCGCTTTCAGACGTCTCCGAAATACGCTTTTGTCTAATGAGAGTCCAAGAATTGCTTCACAAGCGCGTTGAAGTGCTGTCATCGTGAAGTTCGTAGGCATCAGATGTAGTGGCAACGCATGCCTCGCGACCTTCCGCTTGAGAACATCAATTGCACGATTTAAATGGTCACTGTGATCAAACGCCATCGCCAGTCCGTGATTCCGTGCATCCACCCATTCAACCGCATCGACCTTCGCTTTGACCACGGCTTGGACTTGGTCACGCGGCAACAGCGCGAAGAACAGAACACTGATGGACCAACCCCGTGGATCGCGATCTTTGCCACTAAACGTGCAGACCTCCTCAAGATGGGGAGTATCCACGCCGATCTTTTCGATCAACACTCGGCGCGCTGCGGCCTCCAGGGTGGCATCCACATCAGGCTTTAAGAAGCCGCCAGGCAGCGCCCACAGTCCCTTTTGAGGTTCATTGGCCCTGTGCACAAGCAGCACCCGCAGACCACTTTCATCGACACTAAAGATGGCAATGTCCACCATCACTGATGGATAAAGTTCTCGCCTAATCGTGTTTAGTTGCATTTTGCATTTAAATCTGGTACAATATGTGCATTATGCAACTAAATACATAGGGAAGCTCAATATGGCATACGACATCATTGGAGACATTCACGGTCAAGCGGACAAACTTCATGCTCTCCTGAACGTACTTGGCTATGTCAATCGGGACGGGGCCTACCGGCACCCTGATCGCAGCGCGCTGTTCGTAGGCGACTTTATCGATCGCGGAACCAAGCAACTGGAAAGCGTCATGACCGTACGCCGCATGGTCGATGCTGGATGCGCCCAAGCGGTCATGGGAAACCATGAGTTCAACGCGATTGCCTGGCACACGCCGGACCCCTTGGCGGAGCGCGAATACTTGCGTCCGCATGGTGGTGCTTGGGGAGAAAAAAACCGTGATCAACACTCTGCCTTCCTGAAAGAGGTCTCTGACAGCCCCAGCCTGCACAAAGAGGTGATCGATTGGTTCTTGACACTCCCCTTGTGGCTTGATTTGCCAGGAGTTCGCGTTGTTCATGCTTGCTGGCACGATGGTTACATGGATGCACTGCGACCACACTTGACACCCAAAAATCAACTCACACCTGAGCTGATGGTTTCGGCGAGTCGCTCGGGACGGATGGAATTTCGCACAGTCGAGGGGCTGACAAAGGGGCTGGAGGTTCGACTGCCAGATGGGCACACTTTCAATGACAAGGATGGGCATGTCAGATGTGACGTTCGCATTCGCTGGTGGGAAAGTAATGCCACCACGTACCGCGACCTCGCCCTTATGCCTGATGACCTTCGCAGTCGACTACCTGAAGTCGCGCTGGAAACCGACTCACGCTCACGTTACGACGAAGTGAAACCGGTGTTCTTTGGGCACTACTGGATGACCGGAACACCTCAAATGCAGACGGCAACTGCCGCTTGCGTTGATTACAGCGCCGCAAAGGACGGACCTCTCGTCGCCTACCGCTGGGACGGCGAACCCGTCCTGAACAACGACAACTTTAGAAGAGTGGGGTAAAAAGCATGGCAGATCAATTTCCGCGAAAGCCCAAGAACCAACACATACAAGACATCTATCGTGGTTGTCTGATTGGTGGTGCCGTGGGTGATGCACTTGGTGCACCTGTTGAATTTATGTCCCGAGATCAGATCATCCGGAAGTTTGGCACCGCTGGCATTCAAGAGTATGTGGCAGCCTTCGGGAAGTTGGGCGCTATTACAGACGACACCCAAATGACGCTGTTCACCGCCGAAGGGCTGATGCGCGGTTGGTTGCGCGGCAACCTTCGAGGTATTTGCTACATGCCCGGTGTCATTGCCAGGTCCTACCAGCGGTGGTATCACACGCAAGGGCATCATCACCCCATGCACGATGACGGTTTGGACGGATGGTTGATCAGCCATCGGGAGTTGTTCTCCTGCAGGGCACCGGGAAATACTTGTTTATCCGGCCTGGAAAGCATGCTGGAATCGAACGATGTCGCAAAGAATGACAGCAAAGGATGCGGCGGCGTAATTCGGGTAGCACCTATCGGGATGTATTACGCAATACTGGTCAGGAGCGAGTCAGAAGGACACGACCAGGCTATGCGTGAGGCGTTTGAGCTGGCTTGCCAGGCAGCCGCGATCACGCACGGTCATCCTACTGGACAACTGGCATCAGGAACCTTTGCAGCGATTGTGATGAAGCTTTTGGTAGGGGTGAAGTTGCCGCAAGCGATTGACGCGGCGATCAAATGCCTAATTGAGCAGCCTGATCACGAAGAAACTCTGCATGCCATTCAACATGCATGTCGCCTGGCTTTGGAGACACCCAATGACGCCGATGCGTTGGCACAATTGGGCGGCGGCTGGATTGCCGAGGAAGCGTTGGCCATTGCGGTGTATTGCGCACTGTCAGCGAAAGACTTCCGCTCCGGTGTGACCCTAGCCGTGAATCACAGTGGCGACAGTGACTCGACCGGGTCGATCGCAGGCCAGTTGCTAGGTGCCATCCATGGCGCTCACCTAATCCCACCCTCCTGGACCGGATCTCTGGAACTTAGGCAAGTAATCGAGGAAATGGCCGATGACTTAGCCACACTTGAGGAGTGGAACCTTGAGGACGAGACATCGACGGATGAGGTTGACTATTACTCTAGCAAGTATCCGGGTTGGTGATGGTGCTTAGAACATACGAATGCCTTGGCCGGAATTGAATAACCGCAACAGAAAGGGAGCGAAACAATGAAGAAGCAGAGAACGACCAAACTTGCCTTAGCGCAGTGGGAAAAGTCTTTCCGCGCGGATGCCAAAGCCGATGACTACCGAATCTTTCAGAAGCATTTGAAAAGTCTGGATCTGCCTGAGAAACCCAACATGCTGTTGGACGGGACCATTGTCTTCGTTCAAATGTGCGTTGCCTATTTGGAGCTTGACGGCCAGGAAGTCATCGAGTTTCTGGCGCGACAGACATACGACCCAAGAAAGTCAAGCGATATGCCCTACCAGGTGACCTTCGACATACATCGAAAAGCCTACGCCCGCCTCAATCTTCCTGCGTCCCTGCGGCCCGTCGACCTTGCCGACCTTTACGGTGCGCCATGGAACGACTATCGAGTTGTCGGTTATTGCGACATCTGGATTTCAAGAATTGATGAAGTGCCACTGAGTCCTGACGAGATCGCAAAGTTCGAGACGGTGGTCGATGATGACCTGCGTTTCGACTATTCAGAGGACGAACTGAGCTTTTGGTTTGACCCTGATACGCATGATGGCGTGCTCAAAGTCTCGGTCCAAGATGTCTACGACGATGAGGAATCGGACGACGACGAAGATGAAGATGGAGATGAAGACAAGAATGACGACGATTCAGACACTGAAACTGCGGGGGACAAAACCAATGACAAGTAAGAATAGCGAAAACTCACCACTTCACATTGCAGAAGTGCGACTTGAGCAAGGCGGAGGCAGCCTTGGCTTGACACTTTGCCCTGGAAAAAAGGATGTCAGTCGCAGCTGGAACCGGGATCTCGGCGCAGACCTCCGGGCCATACGTGCCTGGGGTGCGACAACTGTTGTGACATTGATCGAAGACCACGAGTTTCGTCTGCTCAGAATTGAATCTTTGGCGGATGACGTGCGCGCATTGGGCATGAATTGGGTACACCTGCCCATCGTCGATGTAAGCGTCCCAGACAGCCGGTTTGAAGATGCCTGGCTCAGTGAAGGTCCAAAGCTTCATGATCGCATAGATGCCGGTGAAAAGATCTTGATCCACTGCCGGGGAGGGCTCGGGCGAACTGGCCTGGTTGCTGGCCGCATTCTGGTCGAACGCGGGTGCGCACCGAAGAACGCTATTCAACAGATCCGATCGGTCAGACCGCACGCAATAGAGACCGCAGAGCAAGAACAGTACGTCCTGAAATCCAAGTTGGTACCCAGTAGAGCGACCAAACTCAGACACACAGTAGGAATTCAGCAGGCTTTGTAGAAATCCGCCCGTTTGACCATTGGAACGTCGGTATGACAGTTTGCGTTGTTTATGTCGGTGACCTTGACGACCCAACGTTCAAGTGGGAGCAATCTTCCATGGGTCGTTGAAAGTCTCAAGGACCTCAAGATGTTCGTCGCCGAACTGAGCGACACAAAGGGCTATGGCCTTGTGGCGACCGAGTGGTAGTGTTCAACTGAAGATGCGAATCCTGGAAGTCACTTTTGCGGCTCCCGATATCCCGGTGCCAACACTGCATTGGTCACGCCATAAAGCACCAGTGGGTCCTTTAGCCAAAGGCGATACTGCCTGCAATCTAGACTGTGATCTGGACTGCAATCGACGCTCCACTGTTGCAAAACATAGCCTGCTAGCGCCGCAGGAATGTTCTCAATGAGACTGCCGTTGGTCATAGCAAAGTCCCGAGCAACAATTTCAGGTCGCTTCAGCGCCGGGTGAGGCACCATCTCCAACGCAACAATGCGCGACCACTGAATGTCATTTGCACCCTTTTCATGAGCAAGGACACCGCCGGACTCGAGCAGAACCGGC
>JAIPCE010000317.1 GCA_021738345.1 Rhodoferax sp.
GGTATGGATAACCACAATTTGAGCTTGCGTTGCTAGCTCCAAGTCAACTCGTATTGGCCTTGTCATGATCAATGCTCGAAGGAAATGATGATCCCAAGAGTTTGCCATAATTAGTATCAGGTTGAAAGCTACTTAGAATAAAAAAGAGCTATGGCTGGAAATTCAAGCAGTTGTAGCGGATATTGACGCGTCCATTTGTAAAACCAAAGTCAGTCGCGAGTCGCGGATGAAAGGCCAGGCGAAGTTCAGCCCCATCGATATGAACCGACAATTTCACCAGCGGCTAGCCGACCTGTCCTGGTCTGAAAGTCGGGTAAGTTACTGGGTAACGGACGACGAGAAGTTGATCAGGAAGACCTTGACTTACTCGGCGGAAGAGCAAAAAGCGGCTATCAGACTGGCGGGTAAGACACCCATCATGAGTTACAACCAGACTGACTTCGTAAAGGATCGTGTGGCCATTGAAGTTCAATTTGGCAAGTACGCTTTCGTTGCTTATGACCTGTTTGTCAAGCATCTGGCCTTCTATGTGCGCGATCAAATCGATGTGGGCGTTGAGATTTTGCCCATGAAGTCTTTGCAATCCGAGATGTCGTCAGGCCCTGGCTACTATGAAGGCGAGTTGTACAACGTAATCCGTAATGGCCGAGGCGTACCTTCAGTTCCGTTGGTCATTTTGGGTATTGCACCTTAAGATTGTGCTACATTAATTCCATGCATTCCGCCCGTTTTTACTTTAGCTATTTTTGGTTCTCAAGCGCCTGCGGCGGTAGAGAGTTCTAAACGTACCTGATCAAGACGTACTGAATCTTCAAAAACCGCCGGCACCCCGGCGGTTTTTTTTCGTGCCTTTGCTTTTCACTTTTTGGAGTCCGATATATGACCGCGAAAACCTCATCGTCCGCAAAACAGTCTGGCGACTGGTACGGAAACGCCCGCCCGATTGCCGACCGCACCAGCCAAACCGACGATGAACGTATCAAGGACATCACTGTGTTACCCCCACCCGAACATTTGATCCGTTTTTTTCCGATTCAGGGCAGCGCTGTCGAGACCCTGATTGCGAGCACGCGGCGCAGTATTCACGACATCATGGCAGGCACCGACGACCGCCTGCTGGTGGTCATTGGTCCGTGTTCCATCCACGACCCGGGTGCGGCACTGGAGTATGGCCGGCGCCTCAAGGAGCAGCGCATGAAATACGCCGACACCCTCGAAATCGTGATGCGGGTCTATTTCGAGAAACCCCGCACTACGGTTGGCTGGAAAGGTCTGATCAATGATCCCTACCTTGACGAGAGTTTTCGCATCGACGAAGGGCTGCGCATTGCGCGCCAGTTGCTGATAGAAATCAATCGCCTGGGTCTGCCCGCCGGCAGCGAGTTTCTGGATGTGATTTCCCCGCAGTACCTAGGCGAACTGATTTCCTGGGGTGCCATCGGAGCACGCACCACCGAGAGCCAGGTGCACAGGGAGCTCGCGTCCGGCTTGTCGGCACCTATTGGTTTCAAGAACGGCACCGATGGCAATATCAAGATTGCCACCGATGCGATTCAGGCGGCTGCCGGTGGTCACCACTTCTTGTCAGTGCACAAAAATGGCCAGGTGGCGATTGTGCAGACCAATGGCAACCCCGACTGCCATGTGATTTTGCGCGGTGGCAAAACCCCCAACTTTGACGCGCAGAGCGTGGCTGCTGCCTGCAAGGAGCTTGAAAAGGCCAAACTGCCCGCACGCCTGATGGTCGATTGCAGCCACGCCAACAGCAGTAAACAGCATCAAAAGCAGGTCGATGTGGCGCGCGATATTGCCGCTCAGATTGCGGCGGGCTCAAACAGCGTTTTTGGTGTCATGGTAGAAAGCCATTTGCAGGCCGGTGCGCAAAAATTCACCCCCGGCAAGGACGACTCCAGCGCCCTGACCTACGGCCAAAGCATTACCGATGCCTGCATTGGGTGGGACGATTCACTGGTCTGCCTGGACGTGTTGTCGGCTGCCGTCCAGACGCGCCGCGCATCGCGGTCATTGCGAATGAAGTGAAGCAATCCATGAAGTCCGGAGGTCCTGGACTGCCGCGCTTCGCTCGCAGTGACGATTCAACGTTAGGATCGACTTTGGCCGTTGCGCTTATTGACCCGCCCAGGCAAATTCTGCGGTGAAGTGGCGCAAAAACTGCGGCTGCTTGGTGATTTTTACGCCCCGAATGGCACTGGCTTTTTGCTTGACTTCGGCAATCACTTCGGCAGCATAGTCAAAGTGGGACTGGGTGTACATGCGCCGCGGAAAGGCCAGGCGCACCAGTTCCATGCTGTGGAAGGTCTCGGTGCCGTCTGCCAGCCGCTTGCCAAACATGACCGAGCCAATTTCCACACCCCTGATTCCCCCTTCGAGGTACAAGGCATTGCACAGCGCCCAGGCCGGGAAGTGCGCAACTGGCATGTCGGGTAGCACGGTTTTGGCATCGATGTAGACCGCGTGGCCGCCGGTGGGTTTGACGAAACCGACACCGCAGGCCTCCAAGCGCTCGCCCAGGTATTCAGCGGTGCGCAGCCGGTAACGCAGGTAGTCTTCTTCCATGCCTTCGACCAGTCCCACCGCCAGGGCTTCGAGATCGCGTCCAGCCAGGCCGCCATAGGTGGGGAAGCCCTCGGTCATGATGAGCACATTGCGCGCGGCATCCATCCACTCGTCGGAGCGCAACACAATAAAGCCGCCAATATTGACCATGCCGTCCTTTTTGGCGCTCATGGTGCAGCCATCGCAGTAAGAAAACATCTCCTGCACGATGGTTTTGATCGGTGTGTTCTGGTAACCCGGCTCGCGCATCTTGATGAACATGGCGTTTTCGGCGAAGCGACACACGTCCATGATGAAGGGTTTGCCATGTTCTTTGAGCAATTTCGAATAGGCTCTGATGTTGGCCATGGACACGGGTTGCCCGCCGCCCGTGTTGTTGGTCACCGTAAGCATGCCAAACGGAATACGGTGACCCTGTTCTTTCAGCAGTGCCTCGACGCGCTCCAGGTCGATATTGCCCTTGAACGGGTAGACCAGCGCCGGCTGCAGGCCTTCGGCAATGACCAAGTCGAGTGCCTCAATGCCAAGGTATTCGAGGTTGGCGCGCGTGGTGTCAAAGTGGCAATTGTTGGGCACCAGATCGCCCTTTTTGCAGACCGCAGTAAACAGCACTTTTTCTGCGGCTCGGCCCTGGTGCGTGGGGATGAAGTGCTTCATACCGGTAATGTCCTGGATCACGGCTTCGAGGCGATAAAAGCTGCGCGCACCGGCGTAACTTTCGTCCCCTTCCATGATGGCACCCCACTGGCGCGAGGACATGGCTCCGGTACCAGAATCGGTCAGCCAGTCAATCAGCACGTCCTCGGCATGCAGCTTGAAGACATTGAGCTTGGCCGCTTCGAGCAAGGTCTCGCGCTCGCTGCGGCTGGTCATCCGGATGGGTTCGATACTTTTGATGCGAAATGGTTCTATCAGGGTTTTGGGCATGGTGATAAGGTGGTTATTGCGAACAGGGCGCAAAGTTATCACCGGTGAAACGGGTGTGGTGTCGGGTTTTGGCAACAGTTTGAAAAGATTGCCAGCACCGATAATCCACAGATATCCCCGACTGCATGGAACCAACATGAATTTAACCGAAGCACTGCTACACGCCCTCAAGCGCAATGGCGCGCGCCAGATTTTTGGCATACCGGGTGACTTTGCCTTGCCCTACTTTGGCATCATCGAGTCAAGCCGCATCTTGCCGCTGATCACCCTGTCGCACGAGCCTGGCGTGGGTTTTGCGGCCGATGCGGCGGCACGCATTCACGGTGGTTTGGGGGTGGCGGCGGTCACCTATGGAGCGGGTGCTCTCAATATGATCAATTCGGTTGCGGCCGCATTTGCCGAAAAATCGCCGCTGGTGGTGCTGTCCGGTGGTCCTGGGCGCGGTGAGGCGGCCTCGGGTTTGCTGTTGCACCACCAGGCCAAGACCCTGGATTCGCAATTTCAGATATTCCGAGAAATTACCTGTGCCCAAGTGCGCCTGGACGACGCCGGGCGCGCACCCGCCGATATTGCGCACGCCCTGACCGCCTGCCTGCAACACTCGCAGCCGGTTTATATCGAGATCCCGCGAGACATGGTGGCAGTGGAGTGCCTGGAGGTACCACCTGTTGCGGCGGCAAGCGTCGATCCGCAGGCCCTGGATGCCTGTGTCGACGAAATCCTGCACCGGCTCGCGCAAGCCCGCGACCCGGTGCTGATGGTGGGCGTCGAAGTGCGCCGGTTTGGTCTGGAGTCCCAGGTGGCAGAGTTGGCCAGAGGATTGGGTCTGCCGGTGGTCACAAGCCTGATGGGGCGCGGACTGCTGGCTGACGCCGACACCCCTTTGATGGGGACTTACATGGGGGTAGCCGGGCTGCCCGATGTCACCGCGCGGGTTGAGCACTCGGACGGACTGTTCCTGTTGGGCGTGATTGTGTGTGATACCAATTTTGGGGTGTCCTCCACCAAGATCGACATGCGAAAAACCATTCAGGCGCTGGGTGGCCAGGTCTCCATGGGCTACCACACTTATGCGCAGATTCCGCTAGCAGCCCTGGTGAAGCGTCTGCTCGAACGGATGGGCACAGTGCAACCCGCGCCTATTTTCGAGAAGCACGCGTTTCCGCGCGGGCTGGTAGCTGACGGCGCCAGCATTGCACCACTGGATATTGCCACCGCCGTCAATGACCTGATGGCCGTGCATGGCAAGATGCCGATCGCCAGCGACATGGGCGATTGTTTTTTTACCGCCATGGACATTGAGCACACGGCACTGGTTGCACCGGGTTACTACGCGACCATGGGTTTTGGGGTGCCAGCGGGACTCGGTCTACAGGCAGCGACCGGCCAACGCCCCCTGATCCTGGTCGGAGACGGCGCGTTTCAGATGACCGGCATGGAACTTGGCAACTGCAAGCGCTATGGCTGGGACCCCATCGTGCTGCTGTTCAATAACGCGAGTTGGGAAATGCTGCGTACCTTTCAGCCCGAGTCTGCGTTCAACGATCTCGGACACTGGGGTTACGCTGAGATGGCAGCCGGCTTGGGTGGTGACGGCGTTCGGGTGAGTACCCGTGCTGAACTGGGCCAGGCACTGGAAAAGGCAGTGGCAACGCGCGGTCGCTTTCAATTGATCGAAATCAGTATCCCCCGGGGCGTGTTGTCCCCCACCCTGCAGCGTTTTGTCGCAGGCGTCAAGCGCTTGAACTCTCCGGCACAATAGCACCATGATTCCCATCAAGACCGAGTCCGCCTGGAAGGGCATTTCTGATTGTCGCCACTGCGGGATTCGCGACATGGTGTTGTTCGCCGATTTGAATGAACAGGATTTCGGACTGATTCATGCACCGATCGACGATCTTGATTTTCGGGTCGGGGCGTCCTTGTTTCAGGAAAGTGGTGCCGCGATAGGAATCTTTACCCTGCGCACCGGAATGCTCAAGC
>JAIPCE010000015.1 GCA_021738345.1 Rhodoferax sp.
CAAAGATGGGCGTACTGGAGGGATGCAATGCGAGGCGCAAAGCGCGCCGTGCAGCTTGGCTGCACAAGCGGTTTGCAACGACGCAGTGCGCCCGCCAGAACGTCCAGACTGTTCAAGTTATTGTTGCTCGACTCCTTAGGGTTGCTGGAAGGGGCCTTCCCCCTGCATTGCGAAAAATTAACAGCAAAACAGGCGGTTTCTCTGTCTACTCTCGCATCCGCTTGCCTCTAGACTACGGGTTTGCTCAAGGGCTGGACAGTGCAGGGCCGGCCCATTTTTGGAACGGATTGTCATGAAAGCCATTGTTATCGGGTTTGTGTCGTGGTGGTGTGCGCTTTTTCTGGTCGCCTGTGGAGGGGCGGCAGAGTCGACCTCGACATCGACCACGACGACCAGTGCGCCTGTGCTGCAGTCGATCAGCATTACCAATACCGCGCCCATCGCGGTGGAGGTGGGCTCTACTTTGCAACTGGTGGCATCGGGAACCTACTCCGATGCGTCCACCAAAACCCTGACTTCGGAGGTGACCTGGGCGGTTGCGGGAAAAAACGCGACCATCAGTGGCGGCTTGCTCAAAGGCGTTCTGGTGGGCGCAGACTCGGTGACCGCAACCTTGGGCAGCATCGTCGGCACGGTGGGGATCACCGTCTCGCCGATTTTGAAATCCCTGGCGGTAAGTCCAATGAAACCGACCATCGAGGTTGGTACCAGTGTTCAGATGACCGCAACCGGTACCTACTCGGACGGCAGCGTTGCCGCCGTGAGCAAGGACCTGACCTGGACTGCCATCGGCACGCCAGTCCAAGTGTCGGTGTCTGCCAGTGGTTTGGTCACAGGATTGGTGGTGGGTGCGGCTAACAGCGTGCAGGCCAAGGTAGGTACCATCACTGGCGCAACCACGGTAACTGTGAACTATCCCTATGTCACCATGGCTACCGGTGGTAGCCACAGCCTGGTAAGCAAGAAGGATGGTAGCCTACTGGCATGGGGATTGAATCGCTCGGGTCAGTTAGGTGACGGCACGCTGACCAATCGTACTTCGCCTGTATTGGTTTCGAGTTTGGCGACCAACTGGGCCCAGCTATCTGCAGGCGATTTTCATACTCTTGCCACACGCACCGATGGCAGCCTGTGGGCTTGGGGGTTTAACCAAAATGGTCAGCTCGGTGACAAGAGCACGGTCGATAAGTCCATTCCAACACAGGTCGGCACCGACAAGACCTGGACCGCCATTTCCGCTGGAAAGGCACATGGTCTGGCTGTCAAGAAGGATGGGACTTTGTGGGCCTGGGGTCGAAATTTTGACAGCCAATTGGGGGACGCCAGCAATGCGGACCGAACGGCGCCGGTGCAGATCTTGGTGACTGCACCCGTGGGAACGACTGCTCCGACAGCCATCGCTGCCGACAAAAAATGGGCCACTGTGGCGGCAGGCGGGAATTTTTCGGTCGGTCGCCAGCTTGACGGTAGTGTATACACCTGGGGTGGGAACGTATCGGGGCAATTGGGGCGTGGTACCACCACTGCGGTGGCTATTGCATCCAATGTTCCGATCCCGGTTGTGACAACAGAATTCAGCAAAGCGTCGGCGATAGCTGCCGGCAACGCCCACGTGTTGGCCATTAGGACGGACAACGTCTTGTTTGCCTGGGGTGACAATTCCAGTGGGCAGCTAGGAAGTGCAGAGCCAACCGTAAGCAAAGAAAGTTTGGCGCCAATCAAGATTCCTGACGGAGAATGGGTTGCAGTGGCTGCGGGTGCAGCGCATAGTTTGGGCATCACGACGGATGGTCGCCTTTGGGCGTGGGGCGACAACACCTTTGGGCAGCTTGGAATTAAAACGCAGGCCACCAGCGCACAAACCCCCACTTTGGTGGATGAGGACATAAAAAATTGGGTCCGGGTATTTGCCGGCAAAAACCATTCCTTCGCCATCAAGACCGACGGCTCGGTATGGGGCTGGGGTAGCAATGCCGAAGGTCAGTTAGGTAACGGCAGCACGAGCCCGGCCAAAGTGATGTTACCGACACCACTGAACTGATCAGTCTTTCATGTGGACGGTACGCGACTCCGATCGTAAAACAGGCTATATCACCCAGCGCGAAGTCGCACAGTCCATGCCGGACCAGCATGGACTGTGCGACGGGGCGTGCCAAGACCAAAACGGGACGCGCGCAATGGCAACGGCGGCAGCGGGCCAGGTGTTTTGGGCATGAGGGGACAATTGCACGATTCGGGCTGACCGCGGGTCATGCAGGTTGGCGTGATCCACTTGCAGAGGGTTCCGTTGGACCACACACACGTAGATCACGTCATCAACATGGCGAATTCCTGGGGCGAGATGATCAGCGCACCCAGTTGGCGGGACTGGTCGGCCAAGTCTTGGTCGGCGGTGATCAGCGCACGTAGGTCCGGCGCGCTTGCACGCGCCAAATGGTCGAGGTGGCCCAGTATTTTGTGGTCGGCGCGGTCGACACCGGTGCCCCCCGAGTAATGGAGCCGAAAATTGTCCAGCAGGGTCTGGTCCTGGGCCGTGCTGCTGTCAAACCACAATTCTACCGACAGGTGGGGGTAGCTCTTTGCCAGTTTGGTGAGGTGTTGCACCAGCAACGCGCGTGACGCTGCGCCCGGATCAGCCGTTTCAAAATGGCCTCCAAACAGGTCTGGCAGTTTGAAAATCACGTTGTAGCCGTCCACCACCAAGCTGCAATGCTGCCCGTGCGCCAGTTGGCGCTGCAGGTAGTGCAGTGGCAGGCCCGACCAGTTCGTTGTCGCGCCGTCCGATCTTGCCCCCAGGGTGGTGCGAAAGTACACGCGCGAGACATGGTCGTTGAGCAATGTGTGGGCCGCTTCCAGGTCCTGAGGTTCCAGGAAACCGCTCGCTTCGACCGCCACCAGGCTGCTGCGCACCTGTGCCAGCTTTTCGAGGGTGTCGGCGCGCTGCAATCGCTCAAGCAAACCGACCGGCAGCGTACGCGCCCGCTGCGGCGTAGTCGATGATTGCTGAAGAATTTTCAGAATCTCGCGAATGCGTTGTTCCAGCCGCTCCCGATAGGCGCTTAACTCTGCCAGCGGGCAAAGGGATTCTCTGGCGGCAACCTGCAGGCGCTCCAACAAATTCTGGTATTGCACAAGCCTGGCCTCCCAGACCGAGCGTAAGCCGTACTTTTGATCGGCGGCGGCCTGGCGTTGCAGCAGGTCGTGTACCTCCTGTGCCAGGTCAGGCCCGGGTGCGGCATGAAATGCTGCCAGTGCCACGGCTGGCTGCAACCAGGGCAGCAGTCGCGCTTGCAGTTGTTGCCGCACTGCTGCCTGGGTTTTTTCGGCAAAGCGCACGATCAGCTCGTGGTGTTCGCCCTGCAGGCGTGCCAATGCTGCCGTTTCGCCTGCAAGGCTGGCTTCCAGATCGCGCGTCTGGCGCCGCAGTTGGTCGCGCTCGGACTGCAGCTCCTGGAGTTCCCGCCGGACTCGGTGCAGCGACTGCCGTTTTTCCCGCAATTCCAGCATGCGCTCTATCGCATTTCGGTCACGCGGGGGCCGCGCCTGTACACCCTGCGTGGCAGCAGCGGGAGTTTGCAGTCTGGCCGTGTTGGCACTGACCTGCCAGATGGGCTCGATCAAATGCTGGGCAAATGTCCGCAAGGTTTGCCGTACTTTGATGATGGCGGCCTCGCGGTCCTGGTCACTGGGCGGTGTGTTGTTCCACTGCGCTATCCCGTCCCATCCGATCTGACGTACTTCAGGTCGTTCGTCGAGCAGCATGGCGCCGTACAGGTTTACCGGCCCTGCAACGTGGGCCAGATCGTGGTGAATCTGGTCGATGGCTTCGACCGAGAGCACCTTGAGCAAGGGATTGGCAAGGGTGATGGAGCGAAGAAATTCCAGCAGGTAGGTTGGCAAGTCGCCGGCATGGTCCAGAGTTGCACTGATGCGCGCGACCGCCACGGCGCGCTGCACCTTGCCCTTGCGAAAGCCAGCGGACACGTGCGGGTGCTGGCTGGCAAACGCCTGCAATGCCGCGTCTTCGCACGTCTCGATTGCGCGCTTCCACTGCGCTATAACTCGCGAGTCCACCCGTTGATCGTTGATTTTCATGGAAATTTCGGACTAATGTTGGCGCTTCGAATCGATCCCTTAATGCCCCACGCCTCAATCGGCACTGTCCCAGCTCTGGCTCAGGTTTTCGCGTCCCTTAGGCCTGGCGGTCATTGTCCTGGATCAAATGGATTGCGACCTCAATCGATGGGCTTTCAGTCAGGCTTGGGCCAGGGAGGTGGACTAGCACTCGCAACATGCCCCGCCGGTACATGCCGCGCTGCAGATTCGATGTGACCGGTCTGGTCGTCAAAGAAAAAGTCGGGTTCGAACTCGCGCAGAAACTCACCTTTGTCCAGGCCGCCGAGGAACATGGCTTCGTCGACGGCAATGTTCCAGTTCATCAGGGTGCGAATCGCACGTTCGTGGGCGGGCGCACTGCGCGCTGTGACGAGCGCAGTGCGCACGCGCATGTGGGTGCCGGAGGCCTGTTGCAAGTGGTGCAGCGCGACCAACAGCGGTTTGAAGGGGCCATCTGGCAAAGGTTGGGCGACCTTGTCACTTTCGTGTTGCTGAAACGCATTGAGCCCCTGGCGCTGGTACACCTGCTCGGCCTCATCGCTGAACAATACCGCATCACCGTCGAAGGCGATGCGCACCTGTTGCGGGTGGGCATCGCTGGCATGGGCCGATTGCGGGTAGACCTGGGCTGCCGGTACGTTTGCTGCAAGGGCAGCTCGGACATCGCTCAAATGGGTGCTCAAAAACAGGTTGGCTCGCAGTGGCCGCAGGTAGCGCCAGGGTGACTCGCCGCGGGTAAAGGCGCAGCGAATGATGGGCAAGGCGTAATGCGCAGCCGACTTCATGACGCGCAGGCCGCTCACCGGGTCGTTGCGCGACAAGATCACCACTTCCACTTGTTGCTCGGTTTCGGTGTTGAACGTCAGCAACTTCTTGACCATGGAAAAGGCCACGCCTGGCTTGGCCGGGATGTCGAGTCGCTCCAGTTGCAACTGCATATAGGCGGTATCGTCGCCTTGCTCGAAGACCAGGTTTTCTTCTTCAAAGTCAAACAGCGCGCGCGACGAAATCGCCACCACCAGTTTTCCATCCAGACTCACAGGCATTGCATGTCCTCTCAGGGTAAATTTTTACGCGATCCAAGTGATTGATTCACCGTCATTCCCGCCTGCACGGGAATGACAGAGATACTTGAAAACCAATGTACCTTGCATATCCTGGCACTGGCTTACCTGCCGCGTCACACGGGTGGCGAGCGCATCGCCGCTTCAACGCACTAGCTGGTTGAGCTGGATGATGGGCAACAACACCGCCAGCACGATCAGCATCACCACCAGGCCCATGGCCACAATCAGCAAGGGTTCCAATAGGGTGGCGAGTTGCATGGCGCGGCGCTGCACTTCTGCACTAAGCTGTTTGGCGGCCCGGTCCAGCATCACGGGCAGTTGACCGGTTTGCTCCCCCAGCCGGGCAAACATGCCTAGCAAACCTGGAAAGCGTTTTTTCTGCCCTAGCGCGACTGCCAGCGGTGCCCCCTCGCGCACCAAAACCAACGCATCCAACGCGTCCGTGCGCATGGCCCGGTTGGACAGCGTGTCGGCTGCAGCCTGCAAGGCCTTAAGAATGGGAACACCGGCACTGGCCAACATGGCCAGCGTGCTGGCAAAACGTGCCCCGTTATAGCCGCGCGCCAGCTTGCCCAGCACCGGCAGGGTCAGCCACATGGCATCAAACTGCTCGCGAAACGCCGCACGGGACCAGGCCAGCCGAGCTGCTACGCCCGCAAACGCCAACCCGATCAGCATCAGCCAGCCCTGATTCCGAACAAAGTTACCGATGCCCAGCATGACCACGGTCAACAGCGGCAGTGCCCGTTTGCTGCCAGCAAACACGGTTGCGACCTGTGGCACCACATAGGCCAACAAAAAGGTCACGATGACGATGGCGACCAGCGTAACAATGGCCGGGTACATGGCTGCGCCTATCAGTTGCGACTTGAGTGCCTGGCTTTGCTCCAGATCATCGGCCAGACGCTCCAGTACCATGCCCAGATTGCCGCTGTGTTCGCCGGCACCGACCACAGCGCAGTAAGTGACCGAAAATTCGCGCGGATGTTGCGCCAGCGCTGCCGCAAAAGCGGTGCCTCCATTGACCTCCGAGCGCAGGTTGGATACCAAATGGCGCTGACGCTCATCATCGGATTCGTCCGCCAGTGCCGTCAAGGCACGCTCCAGCGGCAGGCCTGAGGCCACAAGTCCGGCAACCTGGCGAGTCCAGATGGCCAGCGCGCTAGGGCTGTAAACACGGCCCTCAAAGAACCGAATGTTTTTACTGGTTGTAGCACCACCCTGGGCGCCCGAGGTGCCGGACCCGACCGCCTCGACGCTGAGCGGCACCAGGCTTTGTGCACGTAGCAGGCCACGGGCCGCGCGCGCGGTGTCGGCATCGATGATGCCCTTGCGGCTTTCGCCGTCGGCGCTCAGTGCTTCAAATGCGTAGGCAGGCATGGCAAATCTCGTGAAGGCACAACGGCTCAGTCGCGCGTGACCCGCAGCAGTTCCTCGCGCGAGGTCACACCGCCTTGCACCAGCCGCTCGCCATCGTCGCGCATCAGGGTCATGCCGCCTTGCAGGGCGGCAGCACGAATATCGGCCTCGGATGCCTGGTGGTGAATCTGTTCACGAATGGCGTCGGTCGTGACCAACAACTCAAATACGCCGGTGCGTCCCTGGTAGCCGGTTTGTCCACATTCGCTGCAACCTGCCCCCTTGCAATGGGTGCACAGTTTGCGCACCAGGCGCTGGGCCAGCACGCCCAACAACGACGAACTCAGCAAAAAGGGCTCCACCCCCATGTCCATCAGGCGGGTCACGGTACTGGGCGCATCGTTGGTGTGCACTGTAGCGAGCACCAGGTGGCCGGTCAGGGAGGCCTGGATTGCAATTTGCGCCGTTTCAAAATCGCGAATTTCACCGATCATGATGATGTCCGGATCCTGCCGCAGAATCGCACGCAAAGCCTTGGCAAACGTGAGGTCAATCTTCGGGTTGACCTGGGTTTGCCCCACGCCGGCTAGCTCGTATTCAATGGGGTCTTCGACCGTCATGATGTTCTGGCCCCGGGTGTCGAGCCGCTCCAACGCCGCGTACAGCGTGGTGGTCTTGCCCGAACCCGTGGGACCGGTCACCAGGATGATGCCGTGCGGTTGCGTCACCAGATGTTCGAAGCGCGACAGCACATGGCCCTGCATGCCAACCGACTCCAGGCTGAGTTTTGCACCGCTTTTGTCAAGCAGACGCAGCACGGCGCGCTCGCCATGGGCACTGGGTAAGGTGCTCACGCGCACATCGACCGCGCGCGTCCCAATGCGCAGGCTGATGCGACCGTCCTGTGGCAGGCGCTTTTCGGCAATGTCGAGCTCAGCCATAATTTTCAGGCGCGAAATCAGGGCGGCGTGCAGTGCGCGATTGGGCTGCACCACATCGCGCAAGGAGCCGTCGACCCGAAAGCGCACGCTGGAGTGGCGCTCATAGGGCTCGATGTGGATATCGCTGGCCCCATCGCGGGCGGCCTGCGTGAGCAGAGCGTTGAGCATGCGGATGATGGGGGCATCGTCCGAGGTTTCCAGCAGGTCCTCGATCGCTGGCAGGGCCTGCATCATGCGCGACAGGTCGATATCGCTCTCGACTTCACTGACCACGGTGGCTGCGCTCGACTCGCTTTGTGCGTAGGCCGCACTTACGCGCTGGCGCAGTGCATCCGCAGACTCAAGCCGAATGTCATGCAAGGCAAATTTGCGCATGACTTCGCTGACGCCGTCGGCGTCAGCGCCCGAAGGCATCCAAAGTGTCAGCTCGCCGGCAATGTCCTCGAGCAGCAGGTTGTAGCTGCGGGCAAAGCCGTAGGGCAGCGGGTAGTGCATCGCTTGCGCCATTGCTATTTGCCCATGGCTGGCAAGATGGGTGCCTCGTCGATGGGCACCATAGGGTTGGCGGTGGGTTGCGCCCGCTGCTGTGTGCTACGCATCTGCTCGTAGCGGTCGGCTGAATACGACTGGGCAGAGGCTGCGTCTCGCACCACCACCGGGCGTAAAAAGACCATCAGATTGGTTTTTTTGCGGCTTCTTGACTCGGACTTGAACAGGTAGCCTAGCAGCGGCACGTCGCCTAGCCCGGGCACCTTGTCTTCGTTGCCGGCGTACTCGTCTGACAGCAGGCCGCCGAGCACCACCACCGCACCGTCGTTGACCAGTACATTGGATTCGATCGAGCGTTTGTTGGTGATCAAGCCCGAGGCTGAGTTGATGGAGGAGGCCTGCACACTCGACACTTCCTGAAAAATCGTGAGCTTGACCGTGCCGTTTTCGCTGATCTGCGGCTTGACACGCAAGGTCAGTCCCACGTCCTTACGCTCAATGGTCTGGAACGGGTTCACGGTATTGGCCGTGCCGGCCGCCGCGTTGGTGTACTGGCCCGTGACAAACGGCACGTTTTGACCGATCACAATCTTTGCCTCTTCATTGTCCAGGGTCAGCAGATTTGGCGTGGACAGAATGTTGCCATCGCCATTGGTTTGCAGGTACTGCGCCAGAAAACCCAGCACATAGACTCCGTTGGATTGGTGTGCCACGCCCGCGTTCATGCCCTTGCTGGGCACCACGGCACCGGTTGCCGCCTGTGTTGCGAGGGCAATGATGTTGGCACCGGCGGTACCAAAATTGGTGCCGAGCAACCCGATGTTGCTGTCTCCGTTGTTGCCCAATGCGCCTTGCCACTGGATGCCAAATTGGGCCGCCTTGTCGGCATTGACCTCGGCAATCAGGCTTTCTACATAGACCTGGGCACGGCGCGCGTCAAGCTTGTCGATGACGGCGCGCAGTTGCCGGTACTGGGGTTCAGGTGCGCTGATGATGAGGGAATTGGTGGCAGGATCGGCCTGAATTTGGCCACCAGTACTGGGTTGGGCAGCGGCGGCCGCCGCGTTGGCAGCGGCTCCCCCTGGGGCACTGCCCACTGCAGCACCCGCAGTCGGGCTGCGTACCTCACCCGACAATGCGGCGCGCAAGGTGACCGCAAGTTTGGTGGCATCCGCGTTCTTCAGGTAAACCACGTGGATGTTGCCGGCATCAGTGAGTGCTGCAGGCCGGTCCAGCTTCTCGATCAGGGACCGGGCAAGGGCCATGCGCGCTGCATTTGCGGCACGCAAAATCAGGGCGTTGCTACGGGGTTCGGCAATCACCGTGGTCTTGAATGACCCGTCGCCTTGTCCGGCAGCAGCAGTACTGCTCGATTCCAGCAGGCGCACCACCAACGGTGCCAGGTCCACCGCGATCGCATGGGTGACGGGAATCACTTCGATGTCGGTGGCATTGGAGACGTCCATGGCGGCAATGATCTGGGCAATGCGGCGCAGGTTATCCCCGTAATCGGTAATCACCAGAGCGTTTTGGCCCTGGTTGACATTGATCGTGTTGTTGGGGCTGATCAAGGGTCGCAGAATGGGCAGCAGATTGTTCGCGTTATCGAATTTCAGCTTGAAAACCTGGGTGGCAATCTGGTTGCCCGCGACCATTTCGTTGGAAAACACACCGCCCCCCTGGAGCTTGGCGTCAGCTTCGGGCACGATCTTGTCGAGTCCGGCGGCGTCGACCACGGTATAGCCTTGCAGGCGCAGCATGGCAAGAAACTGACTGTAGGCCACCGCCGGGGATACCGGCTTTTCAGTGGTGAGCGTGATTGTGCCCTTGACCCTCGGATCAACGACCACATTGCGGCCGGTCAGTGTGGCCATGGCGCGTGCCACGGCCTCAATTTCTGCACCTGTGAAGTTCAAGGTGATCGGTTCGCCGCGCTTGGGCGCTGGTTTGACTGGCACCGTGGCTGCGATGGGTGTCGATTCTTGGGCTATGGAGGCAAAGGGCAGACAACCAAACCCGACCCACACCGCACAGGCAGTCAGAGTGGCAACAGCAGATAGGGGGGAATGCTTGAAAGAATATTGCATGCGGCGTGCCTTTGTGGTTAGCCCACTTTGATGATCGACCGCGCGCCTTCGCGCCGGCCAATGATGTTGAGAAGATTCGACAATGCTTCGATCCGTTGGGGCTCGGCGGTGGCAATGCCTTCAAACCGCAGGCTCTGCCCCAACCACACCCCGCTGCCAGACAATTGCAGACTGCCAGACAGGGTTTCAAGCCGGAGTTGGGTGGTTTGACCACCGGTCAGGGTGAACCGGTAGCTGCCCATGGGTTGCAGCGTCGACAAACGCGAGGAAATATCATTGGCGTCCAGTTGCAGGCTGCCACCGATGTGCACGCGGCCACGCACCCACTCCAGGGTCAACTGCTGGCTTGACAGGTCCAGTTGACCCAGGGCACGCACCGTGTTCCAGGGTGTGCCCAAACCGGCAAGTAAACTCGCAGGCCAGCGCGAAGGGCTGTCAGCCAAGACCATGCGCACGCCACCTAATCCCAGAGGTTCAACGTGCAACTGCATGGCCTGAGGAGTACAACATTCTGCGCGAAACTCAAGCGACAGGGCACCCCAGCGGGGTTGCAGGCGCCACTGCACGCTGCCCGGTAGCACCACAGCATCGCGACTTCCCGCACCGCCCGACAAGACCAATTGGGCCGACCCTTGCCACACGGTGCCGCGCGCCTGGACCAACTCGACTTGCAGGTTGCTCGCGTTGCGCAATGCCGCAGCAAGCCAGCGTGCCGGTGCGAACAGCAAGACGCCGGCCAGCACACCGATCAACAGCCCTGCTGCGGCCCAGCCCCAGGGGCAATAATGCGCCGACGAATTTCTGTGCTGTATGGCCATTAGCGCTGTGGCAAGCCCATAAACACGGTGCCGCTCCAGGTCGTTGCACCATTGGCAGTCAAGCTGGTCAGGCGCACCTCTTGTGGCAGTGATTTCGCGTTCAACCGGGCCTGTGTCAGCCAGCGCGCCAGGCTATCGGCACTGGCGGCTTTGAGGGTGACCTTGGCCCGATCGGCGACGACCGTCATTTCGGCGCTCGTGCCCAGTGTCTGACGCGTCGCCTGCGTCAAGCTACGAACGGCCTCGTCCAGGCTCAAGGGTGGCTGCGCCTGCAAGGCCTGGGCTTGTTTTTGCAGTGTCAGCATCTGTTGAATCTGTGTGTCTAACGCCCGGCCCTGGAGGTCAGCAGTACGTAAGGTGCTGAGCGCGGGCGCGAGCAAGAGTTGCCAACACGCGGCTGCCAGCACCAGTGTTGCGGCAAGCCAAATCGCGGTCCTTTCACGCGAACCGAGGGCGCTCCAGCGCTTGTGCAGGGGGTCAAGGCGCGGCAGCAAAGTCATGGTTGGCGCTCCAGTTGCAGGGTTAAGGTGTCACCATCCATGCGCGCCCGGTAACGCAATCCTTCCAGCTTGGCGGTGATGCGGGCACGCTGCGCTGCCTCCGGGTTCAAACCCTTGAGCTTGAGTTCGCCGTCTGCAAACTCGATGGCCGTGGGTAGCGGCATGCCGGAGGACATGGAGTAATACTGCACCAGCATGGTTTCAAGGTCAGCGCCGGTGACCGCACCGTTTTGACGCTGCAAATCAGCCACCGAGCGCGCCATTTGCAGTGGCGCGTCCACCACCACCCGTACCTCAGGGAACGTGGAGGTCAGCAGTTGCCGAACACTCATGCGTTTGGCTGCCAGGGAAGACTGCTCACTCCAGTTCCACAGTGCAATGCCCGATAGGTTCACCAGCAAGAGCGCGAGCGCCATCCAGCGTGCGGCGCGCCAGCGCGGCGCCGACAACAAGGTAGCAAAAAAGTGCGAAATCTTCTTGCGCGAGCGCGCGCTGCGGCTCGCGGAGCAATCGAATTGCGCCAGGTCCCACTCGGACTGCGCTGCGGCGAGAAATCTTTGCGCATTACTTTGCAGCGTCACACGCCCCTCAAAGTGCTGCTCGGCCAGCTCGGCCACTGCGGGCTCGGCCCATACCTGCGCGGGGCCCTCGCCCGCGCCGTTCACAAGTGCCATCGCTGCGGCTCCATAGGGCAGCAGCCAGACTCCGTGCGGTCCGCTATAGATTATCTGGGTCGAGGCTGAAGTCCCGGTGAAATACAGCGCACTGGCACCAGCGTGCGGCTCGGCGGGTGGCGCCACTTCCGGGACGATGCGCACCGCTGAATGGCCGCTTTGTTCCATCGCGGCGAGCCACGCGTGCAGCCAGGCACGATCGCAAACTGCAACCCACATCGGCGCACCGGTTCGGGCCATCGGTGCAATTGCAAAATGCAACTGTGCAGGTTCGTCCAGCACCCGATCTTCCAGCAGACCGTCCAACACCGAGCGTAAGCGCGCACCATCCCCCTCCTGAAACAGCTTTTTGTCCAGGGTTCCGCGTGGCAGCTCCAGTGCATGCCAGGACAACTTGCTTGCGGGCACTACCGCCACCACTTCCGATCCCTCGGAGGGGGGAAGCAGCGCCAAGGGCACCTCGACGTGGCGACTCACCAGGGTGCCGTCATGGGACAGCACGGCCACGGCGGACGCTGCAGCGGTGGGAGATGACGGGGGCAGGGTTAGGGTCAGGGTGCGCATGCGGGGCTAGTGGACGGGCTATTTTCTGTGGGTGCCCAACGGGTCAGAGCAAGTTCTTGTGTCATTTTAGAGGCTTCGCGGGCTCCCACTCGGGGCCACCGTCTTTCCACAGCGTGACAACCGCCATTGCGTCGCGCTGCAGCACACTGCGTTGCTCCACGATAACCTGGTCCTGGCGCAAGATGCCATGGACTTCAAAAAAGCGCGAAACGACACTGTGCTGGGCGTCTACAAGCTGGCTGGGCGGATCCCCAACCAGCTTGGCTGCATCGCCGAGCGTGCGAAAGTGGCTGGTTTGACGTGCACTCACCATGCGCTGCGCCAAGGCCATATCCGCCGATGCGATGCAGGCGTAGAGCACCAGGGCATCGGCGGTGTTGAGGTTGACCGGAGTGGCGACCGGCAGCAAGGTGATGTAGGGTTGCAGCAGTGCCATGCTGCGCGCTGACAAGCCCAGCCACCCCAGTTGACTGAGGCGCTGGGGCATCAGGGGGGAGAGCGGTGAGGATCGGTTGTCGGGGCTGGTATCGAGTGCAAAGCGCAAATTTTCGGCCAGGGCTGTCAGTTCCGACACCGGGAGCTGCAGCTTTTCAAACAACTTTGCGAATGCCTGGTAGGCAGGCTCGGACACCCTGCCGCTGTCGACCAGATTGCGCAGGTTCAGGCGGCTTTGCAGGTCGGTAATCCGGCCCGACAAAAAGGTCTCTGTCATGCTGTCGGCATCCACCGGGCTGCTCTTGTCGGTCGCCAAAAACGTCGACAGCCGAGCCTCTTCGAGCGGCACTGACCAGGGTTCCGCGAGGTGGTCGGCGCCACCCGAGCGGGCATCTTCGCGCAGAATCAGGCGTGCCCAGTCCAGTGCCCCGGTCAGCACCCATTGGGCCTGAATCCGGGTCCGTTCGGCAGATTCGATTTCAACACTGCGCCACTGTTGCCACAGAGATGCAGCGGCCAGACTGGCTACCAGCGCAACGGTCAACATGGCGGTGAGCAGCGCCGCACCGCGTTGCCTACGCGCAGTTTGTGGCCTCAAGATTTCCCGCCTCCCACCGTTGGCCGAATCCAGTCGCGCGTCAATTGGCCACCGATGGCACCCCCCTCGGGCAAGGTCAGCACCAATCGAACGCCGTCGGGCAGCACGGCACCGGCGGTGGTGCTTAGCGGCGCGACGCCAGGGATCACCGTGTTGCCCTCGCTGGACAGCGGGTTACTCCAGGCGTTGCCGCGAAAATAAAAAACGGACCACTGGTCCAGCGGTGCCAGGCGCACTTCCAGTTTACGTTCTTCGTCGCCCGGGTTTTGCGCCCATTGCGCGGCCCGTGCCCAGGCGGAATCCAGTTCCCCGCGTGTCTTGAGTGGTGGTGACTGCCACCGCAGCCAGTGGCCGGTGCCATCCAGGCTACGGCGGGTCCAGGCGACTACCAGCATGCCGCCCTCAGGTGCTGCCGTATTGCGGCGGCTGATGCGCAGTGCCCGGCCATCCCAGTCCTGCGCCGGGGTTTGCGGCAATTGCACCATGGCGTCGAGATCAGCCCCCCATTGTGATAGGCCGGCCTGCAAGGTCAGGGCCATATCGGTACGCACCCGGACTTGCTCTTGTGTGCGCACCATGCCGTCGAGTCCGCGCCAGCTCAAACCGGCCATCACGGCCATGACCCCCAGTGCCACAAGGAGCTCAATCAGCGTGAAACCGGCCAATTTGCGCATCAGTAACGTCCGACGACCGTGGCGATGGATAGCATGGGGGATTCACCTTCCAAGACCTGTGCTTCTACCCGCATGAAGTTGGGGTTGGGGGTGGCCGCTACCGCCAGCCGCACCTCAAACATCCGTCCGGCTTGCTCGCAGGGACGGGTGTTTTCGCCGACTGCGGGCATCTGCTTGGCAAGTCGTACGCCGATCAGCGCGTTTTCGGCACAGAGGTGGGCCAGCATCTGATCGGTTTGACGTCCTGCATTGAGAGTCAGCGAAGCGCTGGCCCTGGCCCCGGCCGCCAGGGCCAGCGCCACGATGCCCAAGGCCACCAGCACTTCAATCAAGGTAAAACCGCGCAAGGCAAAGGATTTCATTGGGATGTGTCCGAATCCGCTGCGAAACCGAAGGTGGACGTTGAGCCAATTCGGTCTTTGAAAATGCTGGCTTGCGTCGCTGCGTACGAAATGGCGGGGTCCATTCATGGAAAAGTCTTGGCCTCTTCGTCAGCAAATACGGCAAAAGGGTGGACCCCGTCGGTGGCAAGTGTCAACCGCCGAGACGGGTCTGACACCGAAACCAGTACAATTTTTTGCGGGCCAATGATGGGCTCCGGTCCCAGCAACACATCGCCCTCCCTATTGGAGCGTACGTCGCTGCTTAACCAATGCGTAGGAAGTGTCGTGCCCGGCAGCCCGTCAAATTCGAAACCGCCCGCGGTGACGCGCCAGCGCACCGGACTCGCGCTCATGCGGGACTGCGCACGCCCCGACTCCAGCAAGGCGGTCAGCCGCAAAGCCTCTCGTTCCAAAGCCACCGAGGCTCCGTCCCGCAGCGCCATCACCACCCCCGCCGTCGCCACCGCCATGATCGCCAACACCACCAGCAACTCAATCAAGGTAAACCCGCGCACCCTTAGCGTGGGGGCTATGGTTTCACCGCCGGGCCGCCCCAAGGTGAAACGCGCCGCCTCGGGGGGCAGCGCAGCACACGAAGTGGCAAGCGTGGGGGCTATATCACTCCCAACTGCCAATATCCGCATTCTTGCCTTCACCGCCGGCTTGACCATCGGCACCAAAAGAGAGCACATCGACTTCGGCTTTGACACCCGGATTCATGTACTGATAGGGGCGGCCCCAGGGGTCGTTGGGAAGTTTGTCGAGGTAGGACTTCCAGTTGGAGGGCACTGGACTCGTGGTGGGCTTGGTGAGCAAGGCCTGCAAGCCCTGTGCTGCCGTGGGGAATCGTTGGTTGTCGAGCTTGTAGAGCTTGAGCGCCTGCATCAGGTTGTTGACGTCGGTACGGGCGGCTGTCACCCGGGCATCGTCGGCACGGTCCAGCACATTGGGCACCACCAGCGCGGCGAGCACGCCAATAATGACCAGAACCACCATCAACTCGATCAGGGTAAAACCTCTGGCAAGGTGACTGTGCATGCGGCTGGCGGAATGGGGCATTGGTTTTTGTTGACAGAGTGATAAGTTACCGTCATTCCCGCGAAGGCTGGCATCCAGGACATTCTGGGTTCCCACCTTGGCGGGAATGGCAAAGAGGGTCTTGGGCACGGCGGAGAAGTCGGCAGAAAAGGGCTGCCTTGGGGTGGGGGCGGGGCGGGTAGGATGAGTATTCATGGTGATGTCTATCATAATCTCGCCATGCAAAGCAATTCGTACAATCTGTGGTGGCCCCGGGGAGTCACTTTCCTTCTTTCTGTGGCTGCAGGTCTCTGTGCTGCCTTTTGGGTGCTCAAAGGCTCCGGGGCAGGCACCGCGCCATTGGCGTCGCCCGTCGCGCAGGTGATCGCGAGTCCGACGCTCGACCCGCAAGTGCTTGCACAGGCGCTGGGGGGCGGCAAACAAGCTGCGCAGCCCGAGGCAGCGCCTAGCAGCAGCCGTTACGTGCTGACCGGCGTTGTGGCAGACCGATCCAGTGGCGGCGCAGCGCTGATCGCGGTGGATGGAAAAGCCGCCAAGGCGGTACGCGTAGGTGGGGTGGTGGAGGGCGATCTCGTGTTGCAGTCCGTGACTGGCCGACGCGCCAATCTCGGAGCGCGTGTCGATGGGCCGGCCACTGTGACGCTCGAGATGACGGCTTTGGCCAAATAAATCACAGGCCTAATTTTGCAGGAACATCCGGTAGACCGGGTTATTGGATTCGTCGACGCACGGGTAATCCAGGGTTTGCAGAAATTCGGCAAACGCTTTGTCATCGGACGTGGGGACCTGCAGGCCCACCAAGATTCGTCCGTAGTCCGCGCCCTGGTTTCGATAATGGAACAGGCTGATGTTCCAGTTTGGGCGCATCAAACTCAAGAATTTCAACAGCGCACCGGGACGTTCCGGAAAAACAAACCGCAATAAACGCTCGTCCTGTGATAGGGCCGAATGGCCGCCCACCATATGGCGGATGTGCTCCTTGGCCAACTCGTCGTGTGTCAGATCAAGCGTGTCAAAGCCGTGCTTGCAGAAATTTGCAGCAATTTTTGCCGACTCACCCTTGCCGAGCGTGGTCAGGCCGACAAACACATGGGCCTTTACCGCGTCACTGATCCGATAATTGAATTCGGTCACATTGCGGGGACCACCGGGCAAGGTGCCAATCAATTCGCAGAATCGCCTGAAACTGCCACGCTCTTCGGGGATGGTGACCGCAAACAGCGCCTCTCTTTCTTCCCCGACTTCGGCACGTTCGGCCACGAAACGCAGCCTATCGAAATTCATGTTGGCACCGCACAGAATGGCCGCATAGGTCTCGCCCTTGGTCTTGTGCAGTGCAGCGTATTGCTTGATGGCCGCCACTGCCAGTGCGCCCGCCGGCTCTACGATGGAGCGGGTGTCAACAAAGATGTCCTTGATGGCTGCACACACCGCATCGGTGTCCACCGTCATGAATTCATCGACCAGGTCACGCGCCACCCTGAACGTTTCCTCCCCCACCAATTTGACTGCGGTGCCATCAGAAAACAGACCCACGTCGGACAGGGTCACGCGCTCTTTGGCCGTAACCGATTGCATCATCGCGTCGGAATCGTTCATTTGTACACCGATGACCTTGATGCGCGGGTCGACCGCCTTGATGTAGTTGGCCACTCCGGCAATCAGACCGCCTCCGCCAATGGCCACGAAGATGGCGTTGAGCGTGGCGCCATTGAGCGTTTGCATCTGCCGCAGGATTTCCATCGCAATGGTGCCCTGACCGGCGATCACGTCGGGGTCGTCAAACGGGTGGACAAAGGTCAGTTCCTGTTGTTTTTGCAGGGTCAGCGAGTGGGTGTAGGCATCTGAGTAGCTGTCACCGAACAGCACTACTTCTCCGCCAAAGCCGCGCACCGCATCGATCTTGACCTTGGGCGTGGTCGTTGGCATGACGATGACGGCACGGGCACCGAGCTTGCGCGCGCTCAAGGCAACGCCTTGTGCATGGTTGCCCGCCGAGGCACAGATGACGCCTTTCTTCAACTGTTCGGGACTGAGGTGCGCCATTTTGTTATAGGCGCCACGCAGTTTGAAACTGCGTACGGTCTGCTGGTCTTCGCGCTTTAGCAGCACGGTGTTGTGCACGCGCTGGCTCAGCGCGCGCGCTGGCTCCAGCGCAGACTCGGTGGCGACGTCGTAGACACGGGCGGTCAAAATCTTCTTCAGGTAGTCGGCGGGAGTAAGGTGTTGGGTCGTCATAGGGTCTGAAAGGTGACTCCGGATGATAATCGCCCCCTTAGATGGCACATTATTGGGCGCGTGGCGCAAAGGAGTTCGGGCATGGAATGCACGGTGAGTTGGACTGGCGGCTTGAACACCCGCTCGGGCATGGGCTTTGTGGCTGAAACGGGAAGTGGCCATGTTTTTGCAATGGACGGCGCGCCCGACGACGCCAAACCTGAAAATGGGGGGCAAAACTTGGCGCCGCGCCCGCTAGAGACGGTACTTGCGGGCACCGGGGGCTGTACCGCCTACGATGTGGTGTTGATCCTCAAACGCGGTCGCCACCCGGTGCAGGGGTGTACCGTCAAACTCACTGCCGAACGGGCAGAGGTCGATCCCAAGGTATTCACCAAAATTCACATGCACTTTACGGTTACCGGCAGAGGCATACCAGCTAATGCGGTCGAGCGCGCCATTGCCATGAGCCACGACAAATACTGCTCCGCCAGCATCATGCTGGCCAAAACCGCCGAAATCACCACCAGCTTTGAATTGGTGGAGATTTAGCTCTAACTCCCCGCCGGAGGGAAGCGGGGAGCCTAATTGGGATTCTGGGTGCTAGCGGGCCAGGAGCGGTGCAATGGGGGTCGGATACCGATTCAGGACAATGATTTGCTCGACGAGCGGGACCTCTCAACGAAATCGGGCTCTGACCCCTATTGAACTGCGGTGGTGGTGGCTGAGCATCTGCCTGCGGCGCAAAGCTGGACTGAGGTGGTGGAGGGCGAAAATGGTCGGTGCGTTGTGGAGTTTGTCTGTGTCCTTGGCTTGAATTTGTTTTCTGGCCGCGCTTTTTTTGCAGTTGCACCTCGCTCCTCCCCACTCACTCCCCCAACCCCTCTCCCGCCCCGCCGGGCGGAAGAGGGGAGCCTCATTTGGTTTCTGCGCGCCGACTACGGAATTACCGGGGTGAGGCTGCGTTGCGCTTTTGCCTGCCCACAGTAGTTGCCTGCGGTCGTAGTAAAGGGCTGGCTTGGTTAAGCGCGAGGGTGATAAGACTGCTGGCAACGCTTAGGGATTCGGAAACAGCCAAAGTACCGTTTCTGGCGGCACCGACGGGCGCATTGCGTCGTTACCCTTCGTTTATGTGGCAAGCCACACTGCACTCAGGGCGTCTCGCACTGCATCCCGCCAGCACCACCAGAAACGGTACCTCAGCTATTTCCGCACCCCTTACTGCTGAAATTCGATGGCAAGGGAGGGATGGCAGTTGATGTTGGCGGCTTGGTAGCGCTGTAATAGGGGTCGGATACCGATTCAGGACAATAGTCTGGACGGAGAGCGCGGTGTCACAACGAAATCGGGCTCTGACCCCTATTGCAGTGCGGTGGTGGAGGCTGAGACACACTTTGCATTAAGCGTTGTTGGATTCACACTTCTGAATCAGTTTCCTGCCTGCATTGTTCCTGCAGTTGCACTTCGCTCCGGTTGAACGGCAAAGCACTGGGGTCAGAGCCCCATTTCGTTCGTAACCCTTTTCGCCGAGGCGGTTCCTGTCCTGAATGGGGATCTGACCCCACTGCCTAGCCGATCCTGCACTGAAAGCATCGGCGCAGCATGATCAGTGCATTCGGTATGGTTACGGTCCGAAACAAAACTCAGACCCGGTGCGCCACCGTCGTCATGATCTTGGCCGTGGCGCGCATCAGGTCTTTGACGGGCTGGGGTAATTCCAGTGCACCGGCCTTCTTTGCATCGGCGGCGTGGCGCAATTCGTCATCGTGCATTTGTGCCACGATGGCACGGGACGCATGGTCGCCCTCGGGCAAGCGTTGCAGGTGACTCTGCAAATGGGCTCCCACCTGGACCTCGGTCTCGACGACAAAACCCAAACTGACCTTGTCACCCAGCCTTCCTGCCAATAGACCCAAGCCAAAGGCACCGGCGTACCACAGGGGGTTGAGCAAGGAGGTGCGGCCTCCCAACTCCTTCAATCTCTGCTCGGTCCACGCCAGGTGGTCAGTCTCCTCGATGCAGGCCTGGGTGAAATGCGCGCGCAGCGCTTCATCTTTGGTGGCAAAGGCCTGCGCCGTGTAAAGCGCCTGGGCGCACACCTCACCCACATGGTTCACCCGCATGAGCGCCGCTGCCAGGCGTTTTTCGTTTGCATTCAACTCGGTGGATGTCTCAGGCAAAGTAGGGCAAGGCTGTGCCGCCCAATGTGCGGTAAACAGGGTGCGAAGCGCAGTATCGGCCGCAGTCAGAAAAGAATCCATGGCGTGACTTTGTGGTGTTTAGGTGCGCACAGCGAGCGCCGGGCAACGCGCCTTGGCGGACGGAAAGAATGTTGCAGGTCTGCAACGAAAATAAGGGAAAACCCGATTTTAGCGGACCTTTTTTGCCCTTTTCTTTGCCAAAAGTGCCGCGTGGTGGTGCAATACGTCAACTTCCTTAATAGGAGGTTGGCCCGGGGTTCCGAAACCTCATAGCACCGGAGCCCTTTGTTTAACCTTGGAGTATCTCTACATGAAAAAAACCCTCATCGCTTTGGCAGCATTGGCTGCCACCAGCGCATTTGCTCAATCTTCCGTGACTATTTTTGGTATTGTTGACGCGACTTTTGCCTATGGCGATGGTGCTACCACCAAGACCCAATTGACCAATTCCGGTTATAACAGCAGCCGTCTGGGCTTCCGTGGTGTTGAAGACCTCGGCGGCGGTTTGAAGGCCAACTTCCACCTGGAAGCTGGTGTAAATAATGACACCGGTCTTGGTGGTGGAAATAGCACTAACAACCAAGCTGGTGGCGCTGTTGCTGGTAACGGAGGTCTGAATTTCAACCGCAAGTCTGTCGTGAGTTTGACAGGTGGCTTCGGCGAAGTGAAGTTGGGTCGTGATTACACTCCCCAGTTCTGGAACTTCACGGTTTACGATCCGTTCGGAACCAACGGCGTTGGCACGACACGCGCTCTGCTTGGTTCGGGTGGTGGACCAACTAATGTTCGCGCATCCAACAGCATCGGCTACGTGACTCCCAGCATGGGTGGCTTTGGTGCCTGGCTGCAAACTTATATGGGTGAGAACACCAATGACCTGCCAGATGCAGGTAGCGGCAGTGCCGTTCGCCTGAGCTACGACGCAGGTCCGCTGAGTGTTGCTGTTGCTTTCAGCGACACCAAGTCGAACAGTGCCAAAGGTTCCGCCGCCACCAATGTGCAGACCACCAACGTCGCTGGCTCGTTCAAGTTTGGTGCTGCCACTGTCATGGCTTTCTACAATGTGGACAAGAATACAAATCAAAAAGACGTGACCGGTATGACTCTGGGTGGTTTGCTGCCAATGGGACCTGGCACCGTTCGTCTGGCCTTCTCCAATACCGACAATGGTGCAAACAAGGCGGATCAATTTGCCGTGGGTTACGTTTATGACCTGAGCAAGCGCACAGCCTTGTATGGAACATTCGCGACCGTCAGCAATTCTGGCACAGGTACAGCCGGCTTGAATGGTGTGAGCGCCACCGCCGGCGGCACTTCTAACGGCTTCGATATCGGCGTCCGTCACTCGTTCTAATCCCACGCTGACTTTAGTCAGCTAAGATTTGAAATAAAACCCCGTTGTGGCAACACAGCGGGGTTTTTGCATTGTGTGAAGCACTTCAAGGATGCCCAATGCTCAGTCGCCCCTTTACGATCCATGGCCGGGCCTTTGCCCACATTGCCGCCTTTCATCCCGAACTGACAGCCTTGCGGCGAGACCTGCATGCGCACCCGGAACTGGGGTTCGAGGAGCATTACACGGCCCGCCGTGTCATTGAGTCTCTCAAAGTCTGCGGGGTCGATGAGATTCATCCGCAGATTGGCAAGACCGGCGTGGTGGCGCTGGTGCGGGGTCGCATCGCCTCTGACGCCATGGTGGGTTTGCGGGCCGATATGGATGCCTTGCCGCTGCAGGAGCACAACGACTTTGGCTGGAAGTCCGCAACGACGGGCCTGATGCACGGCTGCGGCCACGACGGGCACACCGCCATGCTGGTGGGCGCTGCGCGGTATTTGGCCGAAACACGCAACTTTGCCGGTACCGCCGTGCTGATTTTTCAACCCGGAGAGGAAGGCTATGCGGGTGCCCGGGCGATGATGGAAGACGGTCTGTTTGAGCGTTTTGCTGTGCAATCGGTGTACGCCATGCACAATTGGCCCGCAATGCGCCCCGGCACCATTGGCATCAATTCTGGTCCCATGATGGCGGCGGCCGACCGTGTCACCATAAAAATTATCGGTCGCGGTGGCCATGGGGCGCATGCCTACCAGACCGTAGACCCGGTACTGGTCGCGGCACACATCATTACCGCAGCGCAAAGCATTGTTTCACGCAATGTGCGGCCCATTGACAGTGCGGTGGTGAGCCTGTGTGCCATGCGCGCCGGTGAGCTGGGCGCCATGAGTGTGGTGCCCGATTCGGCCACCTTGGTGGGTACCGTGCGCACTTTCAACGTGGCGGTGCAAGACCTGGTGGAGCGGCGGCTGGGTGAACTGTGTGCGGCAGTGGCGCAGGCTTTTGGCGCTACGGCCAAAGTCACTTTTGAACGTATGTACCCGGCCACCATCAACTCTGCGCCTGAGGCCCAATTTGCGGGCGACACGGCGGCGGCCCTGGTGGGCGAAGACCAGGTCGAGCGTCACATGGAACCCAGCATGGGTGCGGAAGATTTCTCATTCATGTTGCAAAAAAAGCCTGGTGCCTATTTGCGCCTGGGCCAGGGCGATGTGAGCGGTCGGGGGGCCTGCAACCTGCACAACAACCGCTACGATTTCAACGACGACGTGCTGCCCTTGGGCTCGGCATTGCACGCCAGTTTGATCGAGCGTGCTATGCCGGTGCCAGCTTGAAGCCGTAGTTACAAGATGATGTGGATGCAAGGCGTGGCGGCTAGCGGTTTTTGGCAAAACCCCAAGTCCAGGACTCTGACCCCAATAACTGCGGGTTCATGGAGACACTAAAGTTATGCAGTCTTCGTTTGCCTCGGTTTATTGGGGTCAGAGTCCAAAATCCACCACACTTCGTGTGTCCCTGACGGGTGCTGCGCATGGATATTGGAATCCGACCCCAATAAACCTGCATCGCGTCGCGCCACTACCGCAAGTCACAGAAAGCCACCTCACTTTGAATCGCACCTCGCAGCTTTTTTGACGCGGTTACCGTGTCAGAATAGCTATTTCAAAATTCTTGTCTCCAAGGTGGTTTCCATGATGAAGTTCATTCCTTTTGTCGCAGTCGCGTGTTTCGCGGCGTCAGCGCAGGCCCAGGGCCAGGTCAATGTGATCTGCTCGGTGCAGGCGGAGTGGTGCAACATGATTGGTACCGTTTACACCCGAACCACGGGTACCAAAATCAATATTGCCATGAAGGGATCGGGCGAGGCCTTGGCCCAACTCATTGCCGAGCGTGACAACCCCAAGACCGATATCTGGTTTGGTGGTACCGGAGACCCGCATTTGCAGGCTGCCGAGCAAAATCTGACCCTCGAATACAAGTCACCCTCGTTGCCGCAACTGCATGGCTGGGCACAGCAACAGGCTTCTCAGTCACAATTCAAGACCGTTGGTATTTATTCCGGGCCCCTTGGCTTTGGCTACAACACCGAACTGATCGCCAAGAAAAAGTTGGCCATTCCCAAGACTTGGAACGATCTGTTGGTGCCCGCCCTCAAAGGGGAGATTCAGGTGGCCAACCCGGCGTCGAGTGGCACGGCCTACACCATGGTGGCCACCTTGGTGCAACTGATGGGTGAGGACAAGGCCTTTGAGTACATGAAACAACTGCACAAGAACATCAGCCAGTATACCCGCAGTGGCACCGGACCCATCAAGGCGGCAGCGCGCGGCGAAACCACGGTTTCGATCAGCTTTGTGCACGACGCGCCAGGGGAAAAGCTCAATGGTTTTCCGGTGGAGACCGTCACACCGGCCGACGGTACGGGCGCAGAGATCGGGTCCATGAGCATCATCAAGGGCGCGCGTAACCTGGATGCGGCCAAGAAGTTTTATGAGTGGGCGCTGACCCCCTCAGCCCAAGAAATGGCCGCTGCTGCCAAGCAGTTCCAGTTGCCTTCGAACAAGGCAGCCAAGGTCGACCGCAATGTGCCTGATTTCAAGAAGATCAAGTTCATCAACTACGACTACGCAAAATACGGTGCGTCCGCCGAGCGCAAGCGTCTGATTGCGAAGTGGGAAAAAGAAGTCAATTCCTTGCCACGCTAGCAGACGGGCAAATTTGTGCTTCCACCAAGCCATAGAGTTTCCGGAACTATTCACCGCCCACCGAAGCTACAGATGTCATGCCTACCATCTGTCATGGGTGCGATTCAAGCTAATGACGCTTCTAACTCTCAGAGGGCAATAGGGTGGTGGCTCAAACATCCCGGCGGATGCGCCGCGCTTATGCACCGTACCAGACGGTGGGTCACTTTGAATCGCACCCATCCGTCATTCCCCCTTCGCGGGAATGGCGACAGGTGAGTAGTCTCGAAACACCATGAAATCCCCTAATCGCGCAATTCAGTTTTGGCTCGTTACCGGCCTGTTGGCCTTTCTGGTGTTGCCGTGGTACGCGATTCAGGACACGGCGTGGTACAGCGTTTTAACCCAGATACTGGGCGGCGCCGAGACCGCAAACGGCCTGTGGCAGGCGCTGGTGCATGGTCGGGTGTGGCTCTTGTTTGGGCTCTTGGGTCTGGGCCTGGCCGCGGTGAGTCTGGCCGTACCCCCGGGCAGAGCGCAGAGCCGCTGGCTGTTGGCGGGTGGTTTGCTGGGATTTCTGGGTTTGTTGCTGAGCGGCTTCATGGTAGGGGCCCGGGGCTGGTCGTTTGGTTTTCTGAATGCGCAGTTCGGTGAGTTGGCCATCAACCAGTTTGGGATCGGGATCGGGGCCTTTGTTGCTTTGCTCGCGCTGGTGATGTTGGGATCGGCCGGGGTGGCGCGCCGCGGTTACTTCAAGGGTGACCTGTTTGTGGCGTCGGCAGTGGTGGGTTGCTCGGTATTGTTGTTGCTATTTATTGCGTTTCCGGTCACCAAGGCCCTGTACGGTGCCTTTTTGAACGAAGACGGACAGTGGGCACTGTCAGCCATTTTCGAGCGACTCGGACACGAGCGTATCTGGGGTCTGAACTGCCTAGCAGGTGGCGTGCGCTGCGGTGTTGCGTGGAATACCTTGTTTCTGGCGCTATTGACGGCCACCGGCACCACTGTTTTGGGGACCATGATGGCCTTGCTGGCCGAGCGCAGCGCCGGGCCGCGGGTACAGACGCCGTTGCGTGTAGTGGCCTTGTTGCCCATCATCACTCCGCCCTTTGTGGTCGGGCTGGGTCTGATCTTGTTGTTTGGGCGCGCAGGCATCGTCAACCAGTTTCTGGAATACGCCTTTGGCATTGCGCCCACACGCTGGTTTTACGGCTTGTTGGGGGTCTGGATTGCCCAACTGTTTGCGTTTACACCGATCGCGTTCATGATCATGCGCGGCGTCGTGCAAGGTGTCGCGCCCAGCCTGGAGGAGGCGGCGCAAACCTTGCGTGCCAACCGCCGGCAGACCTTTTTTACCGTTACCTTGCCGCTGCTCAAGCCGGGTCTTGCCAATGCGTTTTTGGTGGGCTTTATTGAAAGCATTGCTGACTTTGGCAATCCGGTGGTGGTCGGAGGACAGTTCTCGGTGCTTTCGACCGATATTTTCTTTGCGATTGTGGGCGCGCAATATGACCAGGGACGTGCGGCATCGCTGGCCTGGATTTTGACGGTGTTCGCATTGGCAGTGTTTGCTTTGCAGCGTGGCGTGCTGGGGCGGCAAAACTACACCACGGTCAGTGGCAAGGGAGATGCGGGAATTCCCATGGCCTTGCCCGACACCGTGCGACGCGTCCTCAATTTTGTCGTTTATCCTTGGTTGGCATTCACCATCGTGGTGTATCTGTTTGCCTTTGCCGGGGGTTTTGTACAGACCTGGGGCCGCGACTACACGCTGACACTGGCGCACTTCAAAACAGCGTTTGGTCTTGAGTGGAGCGAGTTCGGGCTGGTGTGGGCCGGAACCGCCTGGAACTCCTTGTTCACCACCCTCAAGCTGGCGGGCCTTTCGGCACCCATGACGGCGATGGTGGGATTGATGATTGCCTATTTGCTGGCACGCACCGAGTTCCGGGGCCAGGGCTGGTTCGAGTTTGTGGCATTGCTGGCCTTTGCCATTCCCGGCACGGTACTTGGTGTAAGTTACATCCTGGCGTTTAACGTGCCACCAGTCGAATTGACGGGAACCGGACTGATCATCGTGTTGTGCTTCATGTTTCGCAACCTGCCGGTGGGGGTGCGGGCAGGTACCGCCGCTTTCAAGCAACTGGACAAGTCACTCGACGAGGCCTCGGTCATGCTGCGCGCATCGACCTTTCAGACTCTGCGCTTTGTGGTGCTGCCGCTGCTCAAGCCAGCCCTGGTGGCGGCGCTGGTCTACAGTTTTGTGCGCGCCATGACCACGGTCAGTGCGGTAATTTTTTTGGTGACGGCTGAAAATGAGTTGGCCACCACCTACATCATCGGGCGGGTGGGCAATGGGGACTATGGTGTGGCGCTGGCCTATTGCACCGTACTGATTGTCCTGATGTCGCTGTCGATTGCACTGATTCAGTTGCTGGTGGGCGAACGTAAGCTGGGGCGACGCAGAACCGGTGTCATTGCAAAGATTTTGCCGGCACATTGAAGCTTAAGACACCACCCGAGTGACTTCAATGGATGAAATTGGTCCGTCATTCCCGCGGAGGCAGGAATCCACAAGCTACAGTACTGTCCCGGTCTGCAGGACCAGTTGGCCATGACGGGGTACGAAACATTTCAAGTGAACCCAAACCATGAACTACGGCGTTGAATTCAAGAGTATTACCAAGCGTTATGGCCTCGATGCCAACGCACCGCTGGTGATCAAAGGCGTGAGCTTCGAGATCGAGCAGGGTTCGCTGACCACCATTTTGGGGCCTTCGGGCTGCGGAAAGACTACGGTGCTGCGCATGATCGCGGGGCTTGAGACTCCGTCGGGCGGTCAGATTCTGATGCAGGGCAAGGATGTCACCACTTTGGGGCCGGCAGACCGCAATGTGAGCATGATGTTTCAGAGTTACGCACTGTTTCCGCACATGAATGTGATAGAAAACGTGATGTACGGGCTCAAGATGTCGGGGGTCGAAAAGGTTGAGGCGCTGCGCCGTGCGGCGGACACCTTGGGTAATGTCGGTCTGGTGGGCTATAACGAGCGACTGCCTAGCGAACTCTCTGGCGGCCAACAGCAGCGTGTGGCGCTGGCGCGCGCCCTGGTACTAGAGCCGGGCGTGCTGCTGTTTGACGAACCCCTGAGCAACCTCGATGCGCGCTTGCGGCGTGAAATGCGTGAGGAAATTCGCAGCCTGCAGCAGCGTCTGCACCTGACGGTGGCGTATGTCACGCATGACCAGAGTGAGGCGCTCGCAGTCAGTGATCAGATCATCGTGATGAATGAAGGTCTGATTGCCCAACGCGGCACGCCGCAGGACATGTATGAGCGCCCGGGTAGCGAATTTGTGGCGGGATTCATGGGCGAGGCCATGCTTTTTTCGGGCGTGGCAGCAGACGACGGCAGTGTGCAGTTGGGGCCACTGTCCATTCTGCCACGCCAACGGGTGTCTGCCGGTGCGGTGAAAGTTGCGGTACGGCCCGAGGCCTGGCACATTCACCGCGCGGTGCAGGGCTTGCCTGCTAGTCTGCGCAAGCGGGCTTATCTGGGCAGTTTCTTTGAGTACACCTTTGATACGGTGCTGGGACCGGTGTTTGTGGTGTCGCCCGATCTGACGCTGGTGTTGGAACTCGGGGCGCAAGTCGGGCTGTCCCTGGCCGATCATGGCGTGTCGGTGGTGCAGGTCGGGGCCGCCTGATTGGCTTTGGATCAACATAACGGGGCGAGCCGCGCGGGATAATGGGGCCATGAACCAACTCGAAACTCTCAAACAATTTACCACCGTGGTGGCCGACACCGGGGACTTCAAGCAGCTCGCTGTATTCTTGCCGCAAGATGCCACCACCAACCCATCACTGATTCTCAAGGCTGTGCAAAAGCCGGACTATGCCCCTTTGCTGCAGGAGGTGGCCAGCCAGTTCCGGGGCCGAGCGATCGACGAAATCGTCGACCGTCTGCTGGTGCGTTTTGGCTGCGAGATCTTGTCGATCATCCCGGGTCGCGTGTCCACCGAGGTCGATGCACGCTTGAGTTTTGACACTGAGGCCACCGTGACCCGGGCGCGACGCATCATTGAGTTGTATCAGGCACAGGGCATCCATATCAATCGGGTGTTGATCAAAGTGGCTGCCACCTGGGAGGGCATTGCGGCCGCACAACGTCTGGAGCAAGAGGGCATCCATACCAATCTCACCTTGTTGTTTTCGTTTTGCCAGGCGGTCGCCTGCGGCCAGGCCAAGGTTCAGTTGATTTCGCCGTTTGTGGGCCGGATTTATGACTGGTACAAGAAGTCGGCGGCAGCGTCGTGGGTCGAGACCGAGCGGGCCGGCGCCAATGACCCCGGTGTGCAGTCGGTGACGCAAATCTATAACTACTACAAGAAGTTCGGCATTGCCACAGAAGTCATGGGTGCGAGCTTTCGCAATGTGGGGCAAATTACGGCACTGGCCGGGTGTGATTTATTGACCATCAGCCCCGACCTGCTGGCCGTGCTGGCTGCGAGCGATCAGCCCTTGCCCAAGGCGTTGGGCGCTGAAGCTGCACAGTCGCTGGATATCGGGCATGTGACGCTGGACGAAGCACAGTTCCGGCTCGCATTGAACGACGACGCAATGGCGACCGAGAAGCTGGCCGAGGGCATCCGTGCGTTTTGTGTTGATGCGGTCAAGTTGGAGCAATTGTTGCTTGCAGCCTGAGACGGAGTGGATGCCCGCCTGCGCGGGCATGACAGTGGGTGGTGGTTTTGACTTTAGCGAAGGAGTTGTTATGAGCCGCGTTCGTTGTGACCGTACTGCTGCATGGGGCCAAATACAGGCGTATTACGAGACTTCTGGCAAAGACTTCCATCTGCGCGATGCATTTGCAAACGATCCCCAGCGTTTTGCGCGCTTTAGCCAGGATGCACCTTTGGTGTTTGCCGACCTATCCAAGAACCGTCTGGATGCCGTTACTGAAGACCTATTGCTGGAGCTTGCACAGCAAAGCGGTGTTCTGGAGCACCGCGACGCCATGTTTGCCGGCGAAAAAGTCAACGCGACCGAGCAACGCGAAGTCTGGCATGTGCTGCTGCGCAGGCCACCGAAGCCAGCGCTCGGTACTACCGCGCCCTCTGATGGCCGGATCGACGCAGAACTTGCCAAGGTCCACAGCACCCTTGACGCAATGTTGGCCTATGCGGAGTCGGTGCGCGCAGACACGTCCATTACCGATGTGGTGAATATTGGTATTGGCGGCTCCGATCTGGGACCCCAAATGGCAACTTTGGCACTCGATGCCTTTGCGGACAGTGGCAAGCGCATGCACTTTGTGAGCAATGTCGATGGGCATGAGTTAGCCGCCACGCTCAAGCAACTCAAGGTGTACAGCACGCTGTTTTTGATTGCCAGCAAGACCTTCACCACGATCGAGACTATGACCAATGCGCGCTCGGCCAAGGCCTGGTTTGAGGCCCAGGGTGGCACCGACACGGCACGGCATTTTGCAGCATTGACCACCAATGTGGCGGCCGCCAATGCCTTTGGCGTGACCACGACCTTTGGTTTCTGGGACTGGGTGGGCGGGCGCTACTCGATGTGGTCGGCGATTGGGCTACCGCTGGCCATTTCCATTGGCGCCGAGGGCTTTCACCGCTTTTTGGCGGGCGCGCATGGCATGGACGAGCATTTTCGAACCGCGCCGATCGAGACCAATCTGCCGGTGCGCCTGGCGCTGCTTGATGTCTGGTACCGCAATTTTCATGGCTTCACCAGCCGCTCGATCGCACCCTACCACAGTGCTCTGCGCCGTTTGCCCGCCTATTTACAGCAACTGGAAATGGAGAGCAATGGCAAACGGGTGGATGCCGGCGGAGAGGCCTTAGCATTTGATACCTCGCCGGTGCTGTGGGGCGAGCCCGGTACCAACGGCCAGCATGCCTATTTTCAGATGCTGCACCAGGGCACCGACGTGGTTCCGGTGGAGTTTGTGGCGGTCAAAAAGGCGCGCCATACCTTGCCGGGCCACCACGACCTTCTGCTGTCCAATGTGCTGGCGCAGGCACAGGCCTTGATGGTGGGCAAGGCAGATGTTGGCGGCCACAAGGATTTTCCGGGCAACCGGCCCAGCACTTTTTTGTTACTGGAAGACCTGACACCCGAGAGTCTGGGGGCGTTGATTGCCTTGCAGGAGCACCGCGTCTTTGTCAGCGGCTCGCTCTGGGGCATCAACAGTTTCGACCAGTGGGGTGTGGAGTTGGGCAAGGTGCTGGCCAAAGACATCGAACCCCGGCTGGCGAGCGGTGATGTGACAGGGCTAGACGGCTCCACTGCAGGACTGCTGGCGCGTTTGCGCGCTTGAGTGCGTGCAGCCGCCGTTCCCTCAAATCGATTTCCCTTGCACGCTCCCGCCAAGACCATGAATATAGTGTTTGATTTTGGTGCGGTGCTTTTCGCCTGGAAGCCTGCCGAGATGCTCGCGCACCACTTTCCGCGCGAGGCAGCAACTGCCCACACCGCTGCAGCGCTGGCACGGTCGGTGTTCAGTCATACCGACTGGCACAATTTTGACCGTGGAACGTTAACGTCAGACGATGTCGTTCAACGCACTTCGCAACGTTTGAATCTGGACCAGCGCCGCCTGGAGACCTTGGTGGGCGGAATTGGCGAACACCTTGAACCTATGCCGGAGACGCTTGCGGTGCTCAAGTACTTGCACGAACACAGCAGGCAACACCAGGGCGTGCGCCTGTACTACCTTTCCAATATGCCAGAGCCCTATGCTCGCGTGCTGGAGCAAAGGCACCCATTTTTGCAATGGTTTGACGGAGGCATTTTCTCGAGTGACGTGCTGCAGATCAAACCCGAAGCTGCGATATACCAGTCCTTGCAAGCCCGTTATGCTCTGGAGCCAGAGCGTACGCTGTTGATCGACGATCTGCTGGCCAATGTGCAGGCCGCACAACAACAGGACTGGCAGGGGATACACTTCCATTCGGCCTCTCAACTGCAGGCTGAGTTGGTGGCCAGAAATCTCTACCCGGCAGAACTGTAGAGGATGCAGCCCCCCAAAGATTCCCCTGAAATCGTAGACACAAAAAAACCCCGCAGAGCCAATAGCTGAGCGGGGTTTTGTTGGTCAGTGGACGTAGCCCACCGGACGCAGGGGCCTGAACTTACATGTCCATGCCACCCATGCCGCCCATACCACCCATGCCGCCCATACCACCGCCGCCGCCCATGCCGCCGGCGCCCGACTCATCCTTTGGAGCCTCAGCCACCATGCACTCGGTCGTCAGCATGAGGGATGCCACGGAAGCCGCGTTTTGCAGCGCAGTGCGTGTGACCTTGGTGGGGTCGAGAATGCCCATTTCGATCATGTCGCCATAGGTGTCGTTGGCTGCATTGAAACCGTAGTTGCCCTTCCCGGCAAACACAGCGTTGACCACCACTGAAGCTTCTCCACCCGCGTTGTAAACGATCTCGCGCAGCGGCGCTTCGATCGCTTTCAACACCAAGGCAATGCCGTGGTCCTGGTCGGCGTTGTCGCCCTTGATGGTGCCTGCAGACTGCTTGGCACGCAGCAAGGCTACGCCACCACCCGCCACAATGCCTTCTTCGACGGCAGCACGGGTGGCGTGCAGAGCGTCTTCGACACGGGCTTTCTTTTCCTTCATTTCGACTTCGGTGGCAGCGCCGACCTTGATCACGGCCACACCGCCGGCCAGCTTGGCTACGCGCTCTTGCAGCTTCTCGCGGTCGTAGTCGCTGGTGGCTTCTTCGATCTGCACCCGCACTTGCTTGACGCGGGCTTCGATGTCGGCAGCGGCACCTGCGCCGTCAATGATGATGGTGTTTTCTTTGCCCACTTCGATGCGCTTGGCGGTACCGAGGTCGGCCAAAGTCACTTTTTCCAGGCTCAGGCCGATTTCTTCGGCGATCACTTTGCCGCCTGTGAGGATGGCGATGTCTTCGAGCATGGCCTTGCGACGGTCACCAAAACCAGGTGCCTTGACCGCGCAGACCTTGAGAATGCCGCGCAGGGTGTTGACCACCAGCGTTGCCAGGGCTTCGCCTTCGACGTCTTCGGCAATGATCAACAAGGGGCGACCCGCTTTGGCAACCTGCTCCAGCGTGGGCAGCAGGTCTCGGATGTTGCTGATCTTCTTGTCAAACAGCAGCACAAAGGGGTTGTCCAGCAAGGCGGCTTGCTTTTCTGGGTTGTTGATGAAGTAGGGCGACAGGTAGCCGCGGTCGAATTGCATGCCTTCGACGACTTCGAGCTCAGAGTCGAGGGACTTGCCGTCTTCCACGGTGATCACGCCTTCCTTGCCAACCTTGTCCATGGCATCAGCAATGATCTTGCCGATTGCATCGTCGCTATTGGCGGAAATGGAACCAACCTGGGCGATTTCCTTGGAGGTGGTGGTGGGTTTGGAGGCTTTCTTCAGTTCGGCAACCAGCACGGTAACCGCTTTGTCGATGCCGCGCTTGAGGTCCATCGGGTTCATTCCGGCGGCCACATACTTCATGCCTTCACGCACAATGGCCTGGGCCAGCACGGTAGCGGTGGTGGTACCGTCACCGGCGATGTCGGAGGTCTTGGAAGCAACTTCCTTGACCATTTGCGCGCCCATGTTCTGGAGCTTGTCCTTGAGTTCGATTTCCTTGGCCACGGACACACCGTCCTTGGTCACGGTGGGGGCGCCAAAGGAGCGCTCCAGCACCACATTGCGGCCCTTGGGACCGAGGGTGACCTTGACCGCATTGGCCAAAATGTTCACGCCTTCAACCATGCGTGCGCGGGCTTCGCCGCCGAAAATTACGTCTTTTGCTGCCATGTTATGACTCCAATAATTTCAAAGATAAATAAAGTGACTCGTTGTTGAGGAAGAAAGCGTAGCGAGCGGTTCGTAGGCTAGGCGGACGGAGCGCAGCAATCGGAACGTACTTCTGTACGTGAGGATTGCGAGCACCGCCCAACGACGCATACGGGCCGCGCAGTCGCTTTATTTCTCGACAACGGCGAAGAGGTCGTCTTCTTTCATCACCAGCAGCTCGTCGCCGTCGACCTTGACGGTCTGGCCGCTGTACTTGCCGAACAAAACGCGGTCGCCCACCTTGACGGTCAGGGCGGTGAGTTCGCCCTTGTCGTTGCGCTTGCCAGGGCCAATGGCCAAAACTTCGCCTTGGTCAGGCTTTTCTGCGGCGCTATCGGGAATGACGATGCCAGAGGCAGTTTTGGTTTCGTTTTCAACGCGCTTAACAATGACGCGGTCTGCCAGAGGACGCAGTTTCATGAGGAATCTCCTAGGTTTAAAAACAGGGGTAAAACAAAAGCCAACTGTTCTGAGTTGGCGTTTATTCAAGCGTGGGGAAAATGCTGTTAGCACTCATCTCCAACGAGTGCTAATGATAATGCCTTTTTTGACTATTTCAAGAGCGGGGTTAATTCGTTAATCCCAAGTAGTCGTGTGAGGCTACCCGCGCCCGCAATGCCGCCTTACAGCCTTTCGCGTGTTCGCGTACCCGTCCTCAGGCGTTTGGGTTCGCTTCGCTGCTGGCGAGCACCCTTTGTGCGACCATGTCCAGGGCCGGCTTGGTGTTGCCTTGCTTGTCGGTCCACACCTTGGGGATCAGGCTGCCAGCTACGGCCACAGAGTCGCCGTCACGCAGGGCAGCCAGAGCGGTTCGCGGTGCATCGTCAAACGCTATGACATTGACAAATAAGATTTCACCATCATGCGTTGCTGCACGGACCTTAGCCACCACAAACAAACTTTCGCCTTTGCCCCGGCGTTGCTCGGGGTCGCCAAATACCTTGCCAGCGATCAGTCCGTCAATCATGCGCGCTCCAAAAAGCCCGAACTATAGCCGCAGCGACGTTCAAGCCAGTATCCTTGCGGCGTAATGGGTAGCCTGCAGCCTGCAGCGTCGTCTCGCCTACCCAGAAAATCGGCTTTTTGTAGGCTGCCCACGGCCGCCAGCAGCGCACTCGGTCACGTCCAACTGAGGAATCTAGGTTGAAGCGCACCCAAAGCGACCCACATGCATTCATTCTGGAAAGAGACTGGAAAACATGCTTAAATCTGTCTTTACTCCTCCCATTCACCATGCCCTCAGCCCTTTCGATTTCGTTAGCCGGAATGCAGGCCGCGCAAACCGCCTTGAATGTATCAGGCCAACGGATTGCCAACGCAGCCACCCAGGGGCTTCGGCAGCCTGACCCGGTGGCAAGCGAGCCAGCGCGCGCGCGCGCAACGGGAGTGGTCGCTGCCGCCGACAATCCTGTCACTCCCCTGACACAGGACGTGGTGTCACAGCTTCAGGCAAAGAACACTTTTCTGGCCAATCTGGCAGTGTTCAAAGCGGCAGACCAGATGGCGGGTGCCTTGCTGAAGGCAAAGGCCTGATTGGCTGTTTCCGAATCGCTAAGCCGGACAAGCCGGAATTACTGTGTTTTGCCTGGCTCCCTCCGTCTTTGGGGAGGGGTGCGGTTGGGGATGGCTTGTCCATGGCGGCGAATCAAAGGCAGGCCCCC
>JAIPCE010000016.1 GCA_021738345.1 Rhodoferax sp.
GATTTGCGTGGTGGTGAGCGCCACCATCTGGTCGGTAGTGAGTGCTGCGATTTGTGCAGTCTTGAGCGCTCCTACTTGCGAGGTCTTGAGTACCGCCACGTCTTCTGTCTGGATCGCTGCGACTTGATCAGTGCTTAGCACAGCTATGCCCGATGTGGTCACGGCCGTGATCTGGTTGGTCCCGAGAGCGGCCACCTGATTGGTGGTTAGCGCTGCTACCTGTGCGGTTTTGAGCGCTTCAATTCCAGCCGTTGTCACCGCCCCCACCTGGTCGGTGGTCAGTGCAGCCACATTGGCTGTGTTGAGCGCCGCTATTTGCGCTGTCTTGAGCACCGCTATGTCTTCGGTCTGAATCGCAGCCACCTGGTCGGTTGTCAAAGCATTGATGCCCGCAGTGCTCAACCCACTAATTTGCGTAGTCGTCAAAGCCACTACTTGATCCGTCGTCAAGGCCGCTATTTGCGCCGTCTTGAGTGCGCCAATTTGTGAGGTCTTCAGTACCGCTACGTCCTCCGTCTGAATTGCTGCAACCTGGTCGGTGCTCAGCGCCGCTATTCCAGCCGTGCTCAGCGCCGTGATCTGGTTGGTACCAAGTGCCGCCACCTGATTGGTAGTCAGCGCTGCAACCTGGTTCGTCTTTAGAGCAGCTACCCCCGTCGTCGTCATCGCCCCCACCTGGTCAGTGGTCAGGCCCGCGACGTTGGCTGTGTTGAGCGCCGCTATTTGCGCTGTCTTGAGTACCGCAACGTCTTCCGTCTGAATCGCCGCCACCTGGTCCGTCGTCAATGCGTTGATTCCAGATGTACTCAGTCCACTGATTTGTGCAGTGGTCAGCGCAACCACCTGGTCCGTCGTCAACGCCGCTATTTGCGCCGTCTTGAGCGATGCAATACCTGCGGTACTTACCACGCCGACCTGATCGGTCGTCAAGGCAGCAATGCTCGCGGTGCTTAACGCTGAAATTTGCGACGTTTTTAAAACAGCGATATCCGCTGTCTCTATTGCCGCGACCTGATCCGAGGTCAACGCACTAATGCTGGCTGTACTTAACATGCCAATTTGAGACGTGGTCAGTGCCATTACTTGGTCGCTAGTAAGCGCTGCAATTTGCGACGTTTTAAGCGCAGCGATACCGCCATTCTCAACGACCTTTATCTGGTCCGTGGTCAATGCCGCGACACCGTCCGTCGTCAACGCCTGCAACTGGCTGGTTTTCATTGCCGCCACATCGGCAGTCTCAATTGCAGCGACCTGGTCTGTCCTGAGCGCTGCAATACCTGCAGTCGTCAGAGCCCTAATCTGGGAGGTGGAAAGGATGGCAATGTGGTCGGTGGTAAGGGCTGCCACCTGGTCCGTACGCAATGCCGCAATGTCGCTGGTCGATAGCGACTGGATGGAGTCGGTTCCTAACGCAGCGATACCGTCTGTCGTAAACCCAAGAATGCTAAAAGCCATTTTTACACCCCACAAACTTTATTCAGCCCAACACCAGGTTGGGAACGTTTAATGATGACTGGTTCCGGTCGCAACAACTTTTCGGTCAGAAAAACCTTGACTCCAGTCAATTGCCTGCGGTTTTTACGGTCGACAGTCGCCCTTTACGGCGGATTTCACCCTAACTTAGTCATCGGCACGTTCTTTGAAAACTTAATAGCCTAAACGCGCCCACCTGTTGAAGGCTGAAAGGAGGTTATCGCACATGTCGTGCACCCTAACCCGTCAAAAGGCCGCGAATTCGGTGATATTCCCGGCTTTTGTGATCTGTATCATCGCGATCAAATTGACTGACTCTCATTTGCGCAGGACGTAATCGTCGGTGGAAAACAACACACCGGCTGGTTTCTTGCAATGGCGCACGGATTCACACCGTCGCGGGAATGACGACCGTCGAAAACTCGGGCATCACGCCGTCGTTACCTTGGCAGCCAGTTGCGCGCGTCGCTTTGCCTCAAGTAATTGCGCCTCTGACAGTTGCGACTCCGAGCGCGTACGGTTGGCCTGACTTGCGGCGTCTCCGCCGTCTGCGGCCAATATGAACCACTTATGTGCTTCGATCGGGTCCTGGGCGACCCCTTCTCCCGTGACATACATCAAGCCTAGGCGCGACTGGGCACCTGCAACGCCCTGCTCTGCTGCCTTGGCAAACCAAACAAAGGCCTGTTCGGCACTTTTTTCGACACCCTGCCCTTTTTTGAACATCAAGGCCAGGTTGTACTGTGCTTCTGGATCGCCCTGGTTTGCCGCCTGGGTCCACCAGAACACCGCCCTTTGCGGATCCTTGATGCGGGCAAACAACACGCCCAGGGTCGCCTGCGCGGGCGCAAAACCCAGGTCGGCAGCACTTTGGCACCATACAAACGCCTGTTTCAGGTCTTTCTTGAGGCCGCTTCCACCACTGACATACATGGAACCCAGATTCCACTGCGATTTGGCATCGCCCTGCTCTGCCGCCTTTTGACACCAGTAAAAAGCTTGGCGAAAGTCGCGCGCAACGCCCGAGCCACTTAAATAGAGCGCACCGACTGTAGCCTGAGCGAGCACATGGCCCTGCTCGGCGGCTTTTTGGTACCACACAAATGCCTGCGCCCTGTCCTGGTCCACCCCTTTGCCAGTAGCAAGTTGTTGGGCCCATTGGTATTGCGCCTCTGCCACGCCTTTTTGGGCAACCCGTTGGAAACAAGCCGCAGCCATATGCTCCAAACCATTGCCAAATAAATTGCCCAAGGTCATGAGCGCCAGCGAGTCGCCTTGTTCTGCGGCCTTAAGGTACCAGGACATACCCTCAAAAAAATCCCTCTGAACACCCGCGCCCGTCGAATACAGGCGTCCCAACGCAAACTGTGCGTCACAATTACCTTGCTTGGCCGCAGCAAGGTACCAGGTCAATGCATCGTCGATGGCGCTGTTTTCACAATGTTTTGCCAAGGCAAGTTGCGCCCGCGCGTCACCTTGTCTGGCCGATTTTTCGTACCATACGACTGCCTGTTCTGGGTCTGGGTCCACCCTCAAGCCCAGGTCATACATCAGCGCAAGATGGTACTTGGCATCGGTGTCACCTTGCTCGGCGGCCTTTTCCCAACCGGCAGGATCTCGCCTGCGCTCGCTCGCATTAGGCTTTCTGCGCCCACGGCTGAGCCCCTTGGTCCGCCCTAAGCCAGACTCATCGAGACGTTCGAGTGCAACCTGCGCCGCTGCAAAGTGCTGTTGCGCTGCTTTGCGGTACCAGCGCAGGGCTTCTTCGATATCCTGCGCCACGCCTAGACCCTTGGCGTAACACTCAGCAAGTGCAAATTGCGCGGTGGCCAGGCCTTGCTCGGCCGCCTTGTGCGTCCAATGCGCGACTTCCGCCTGGTCCAGCGGATCGCTGGCTACACGGCCTAATTCACCCGCCAGCGCAAACTGTGCATCGGCTAGCCCAAGCGCCGCTGCCCTGGCGTAAAACGCCCGCGCTTGCTCACCGTGCGCGACAGCGTAGTGCTTGCCCATCTTGAACAACGCTCTCACGTGCCCTTGCGCTGCCGCCTTTTGGTACCACTCCAGTGCCGTGTGCTCGTCTCGTTCAACCCCCACGCCACTGCTGTAACGTGTACCCAGCAGATACTGGGCTGCAGCAAGCCCCTTTTCTGCGGCCTGGCGAATCCAGGAAATCGCTTGCTCGAAATCTTGCGCCACGCCAACGCCATTGGCATACATCAAACCGACCTCGTACTGCGCTTCGCGGGTTCCGATGCGTGCCGACTTCAACGTGTCAAGAAACACACGCTTTTGCTTTGCACCAACTACGTCCGGGATGCTACTCATAGAAATTTCCGCCACCCAAGGCCTTGAACAACTGCGCTGAAGATTCCAGCTGCGCGCGCCGCACCTGCACCACCATTTGCTCGGCGGACATCAGCTCGCGCTCTCCTTCCAACACGTCGAGGTAGGCGACCAGACCCGCCTGGTGCCGCGCCTGGGCAATTTCAAGCCGCTTTTGTTGGGTGCTCTGCGTGGCTAGGGATGCGCGCAGTTGGCTAGCCAGGGTCAAACGCCCTGACAGCAGGTCAGCCACTTCTCGAAACGCCAATTGAATCGATTTTTCATATTCGGCAATGGCAATAACCTTGCGTGCCTCGGCCACATCCACACCTGCGGCGGTGCGACCCCCATCAAAGAGCGGCATGGAAATGGCCGGTTGAAAGGACCACGCCCCCCCGCGAAATAGCCCAACCAGACCCTGGCTCGCCACACCCAGGCCGGCGGTCAGTAGCACTTTGGGTAAAAAGGCGGCCCGCGCTGCACCAATATTGGCGTGTGCCGACAGCAGCCTTTGTTCAGCCGCCATGACATCCGGACGTGACAAAAGCACTTCGGCAGGCAGCCCCGCCGCCAAGCCATCGTCCAGCAACTGCAGCGAAAGCGCTTTTCCGGGCGTCAGCGAGATTGGCGCATGGCCCACCAAAAAATTGAGCCGGTTGATCGCAAGTGTGCGCTGGTGCTCCATGCCATCCAGGTTGGCCCGACTCGACTCAAGAGCACCCAGCGCCTGCTGTACTTCGAGATCGTAGGTGCCGCCCAAATCGCGTCCTTTGGTCACAAGATCGAGCGTTTGAGCACGCGAATCTACCGCAGACTGGGCCAAACCCACCAACTCATTCATCTGGCACAGTGTGAAGTAGGCGCTTGCTACATCGGCCACCAAAGAAAGGTAAACCGCATGGCGCGATTCTTCAGTGGCCAAGAGATTGGTCCGTGCCACCTCGGACAATCCTGCCAGCCGGCCCCAAAAATCCACCTCGTAGGACACCGACGAGAGCGTGATGTCGACACGCCGGCTGCTGGACGTTGATCCGGTGCCACTCAGTTCAGCCGGTGTGCCGACCGCACTCACAGAACCCAGCAAATTAACCGAAGGCTGCCGATCCGAGCGCGTGACGCCAAACTGCGCGCGTGCTTCCTCGACCCGTGCGGCGGCGATGCGAAGGTCTCGGTTATGTTCCAAGGCTGCTGCAATGAGCGCGCGCAATTGAGGGTCGGCAAAGTATTCGCGCCAACTCACTTTGGCCGCTTCGGGACGTCTTTCAGGCTGTACGTTGGGCCAGGCGCCGGGAACCGGGGGGTCCGGCCGCACAAACTGCTGAGTTTGGACGCACGCCGTCAAACACACCACCGCAGCGAGAGTTACCGCTCTGAACATTCCACACGCGTCCATCTATTGAGATTCAATGGATCGCAGTGTAAGGGGGTGCGTATTATTTGATGCCGAAATAAGCGCAAGGAAAAGGGTTTAACCGCCAGGAACCATCAGTGCAAAAACGGCGCGGCCCGTTCCAGCGAAGTGTGTGCTGACGCAAGCCAGGGCTCGGCCAAGTACCGTATCTGCGCGTCGTTGTTGAGGATGCGCAACATGATGCGAGACTTTTCGGCCCGTGCCTGGGCATCGAGTTCTTGCTGGCGTGCCTCAAATCGCAGTTGTTCAATCAAGACCGCACAGTTGCCTTCAAAGCGTGCAACACCGTCCCAGTCATCCACTTTGGCGGCCTGCAGCATTTTTTCACTGCTGTTTTCAATTGCTTTGTAATAGTCAAGAAGTTGCTTGGACATGGTAGGCATCCTACTCAAACTGGACGCAAATAAGCAGGACCCTTGCCGTTGATTTGCTTCCACCCACTTGCCACCGGTTCGATCAAACGGCTGACCTCGTCGAGTGCAGTGATGTCGTTGCGGGAATTTGCCAGCACCAGCCGAGTCACGCAATAACCATACAGCGCATCCAGATTGGAAGCAATTTCTCCGCCTCTTTCCAGATCCAGGGGTGCCTTGAGGCCTTCTTCGAGAATACGCACCGCATTGCCAATTTGCCTGCACTTGTTGGGGATGTCGCCCGCCTGCATATGCAACTTGGCACTGCCGATGGCGCGTTGTAGCGCTTCAAACAACAAATTTACCAACTGGTGGGGGTCAGCCATATCGACACTGGCTTCGATGCTAGCCCGCTTGTAGGCGGAGGCTGAACGGGAGCTGACGGAGGTAAACATGGTGCGGTTCCTTATCTTCTTGTCTTGATTATCGGCACACTGTGTGCCAACTAAAGTACGCAAAGAAAGAAATTGACACGATTTGCTAACTAGTCGACTTGTTCCAGGCAGTGACCTGCTGCGCCACATAGGCGTTGAGCGCCGAGAGCCCCGCCATTTTGGCGTCCAGGGCAGCATATTGCTTGCGCAAACGCGCCTCGACCACGGCTGCCCGGTTATTAACCCGGGTCTGTTCTGTTGCGTTACGTTCGAGTTCCTTTGTCAAGGCAGTCGACTTGTTGGTCACCGCACCGCCAGCACCAAGTACACCCCTGCCCAGAGCTGCCAACTTCAACGCAAACCCGTTGGTCTGGGCGTTATTGTTGTCCAGAGTAAAAAACTTGATGAGCTCGTTGCCATTATTGGCGGCAACGCTGAGCTTACCGGTATTCATGGTCAAAGACCCGTCCAATTGGCGCTCTATACCCACATCCGACAGTCGCCGATAGACCGAGCCACCGCTGATCGAGCCCATTACATTGCGCAAAATGCTTTGCAAGCCCAGAACGGCCGCGTCACCCTGAAACAATGACGAGGTTTTGGTTGCAACGTCGTACTTGGTCAATTCCGTCAGTGATTTATTGAGCGCATTGAAAGCGGTGATGAAATCTTGCGCATTTTTGACCGTGGGTGTCACATCTTCCCGAATCGCCATGGTGATGGGTGACTTGGTTTCGGTACCCCCGACGTTGTTGTAATGGGTCGTTGTGGTGGCGTTGAGGGTAATCGTCACCCCGGAAAAGTTGCCGCTCAAGGTGTTGGTGCTGGAGCTTACCGCAACCCCGTTAATGCGGGCTTTTGCATCTGCACCATATTTGGGAGTGACATCCGACCCGGCCATGCCAAAGGCACCTGCCAGCGGGTCAAACGCCATGCGCGATAGCCCGTAGTCGTCGTTATTGGTACCGTCTCCGGTGTCGGTGGCCTGAATCCGGAAGCCAGCGGCTGATCCGCTTGCCTTGGAACTGAGTTGCAAACGGTCGCTGACCCCGTCAAAAAAGGCGGTCGCGATTACGCCTGCATTTGCGGCATTGATCTTTGCGGCAAGTGTGGTCACCGTATCGGTGTCTTTAACATCTATCGCCACATCTGAGGTCCCGCTGGTAGGGTTAAAAGTGGGCAAAGCCGCACTTGTGGTGGCCAAATTATTTTGCGCGTTGGTGAGGGCCGTTTGCGCTGACGAAACGGCCGTCTGCGCAGTCGAGACCGCAGATTGCGCATTGCTGCTGACCAACGCCACCGATGTGGCTACCGTTTGTGCTTCGTTCCGCACCGTGGTGGCCGCAGTGACTGCAGCCTGCGCTGCGTCGCGCGTAGCGGTGGGTGCCAGCAGGTCTTGCGCGGCCGAATCTGCAGCGGCCTGGGCGCTTACCTGGTCGTTTGTGGCATTGGTCAGGGTATTTGAGGCAGCCAGTACCGCTGCGTCGGCGTTGACCTTGCCAGTCAAGGCCGTCGCCTCTGCCCCGCTTGCTGCTGTAGCTGCCGACTGCGCGGCAGTTTTTGCAGTCGACGCGGCCAGTGCGGCACCCTTGAGTGCGGATGCATCGGTGAGATCTGCCGTGGCGGTCAAACCGGCAGCCGTCGTTTGTACTGCCTGGGCGCTGACGACATTGCTCGCAGCAGTGATCGCAGAGCCAATGAGCGACGAGGCGTCTGTCGAATCTGCCGCCGCGGTATATCCATCTGCCAGTGCTTGCACGGCAGGGTCGGTTGCGCCCAACACAGCATACGCATCGTTTTTGGCGACCAATGCGGCAGCCTCTGCGGCCTGCAGGCTTGGGGTGCTATGGTCATTAGCCGCCACAGCGTTAACCCAGGCGGTATAGGCCAATGAATAGTCCACTGCCTCAAGGGTCGATGTTCCGGCAAAAACTTCCAAAGCACTGGCGGCGCTGGAATCGGCAAGCAGTGCATTGTCTCTGGCCTGGTTTGCAGCCGTCAACTCGGCAGATCCCACCAGCCCCAGCGCTCCAAAGGCGATGTTTTTCGCCGAAAGGGCGGCATCCTCAGCCGCTTGCAGGCTCGGTGTGACATGGTCGTTTGCGGCCACGGCACCCACCCAGGCGGTGTAGGCGTTGGCGTAGCCCTGTGCCACTGGTGTACCCACCGCGTACGCAGTCAAGGCGCTTGCAGCCGAGTTCAGCTCAACCATGGCGGCACTGGCAGCGCTTGTGGCAGCGTCCGATGCGGTGGTCGCCGCATCCAGGTTGCCGTTGGCGCTCACAGTCGCGCTCTGGGCAGTTACGTAGGCCTGGTCAGCCGCATTGGCGGCAGATTGCAATGAAGTCAGATTGGTGTCGGCCGCCGTCACGGCATTGGTAGCAGAAGTCAGGGTGGCATTGGCGGCAGTCAGCGCAGAGGTAAAGGGCAGCAGGTCGGCGTTCGCCTGCGTCAAATCAGCATTTGCGGTGTCGAGGGCACTCTGCGCAGTGAGCAGGCTTGCATTGGCGTTGTCGAGATCGCTCGGGTCAGGCACCGCAGCATTGGCGGCCACCAAATCGGCCTGCGCAGAATCCAGCGCGGCCTGTGCGAGCGGGACGGCGGCCTGCGCCGCTGCCACTGCCGCACTATCAACAATCGAAGATCCCGAGACACCCGTCCAGCTACCCAGGCTGATCGTCAAGGTTCCGGCCCCTACGTACGCACCTGCAGCCAGTGCCCTGGAAGATGTTTCCTGCTTTTGTGCCAATGCATCGACATCCAGGGTAAAAGATGCGACCGCGGCCGTATCGGTGGCAGTAATCGTAGCGGCTGCGGTATTGGAAGACGACGCGGTGCGCGAAACCCAGACCGAGGGCGATGCAATCCGGTTGGCGACATCGCTAAGCGCTGCAAACTGGGACTTGATCTCGCCAAAGGCCGATATTTGTGCTTTTTCGAGCGTTGCTTTCGACTCCAGTGCTTGCAGTGGCGCCTTTTCCAAGGCCGTCAACTTTGTGACTATGCTCTCGGCATCCAGGCCACTACCAATACCCAGCGAAGAAATGGTTGCCACAACAGCCTCCTGCACATTCTAGAAAACCGGATTGTCTAACTTTGGTCCTGTTTGTAAACCCGGAAAAGCCCATGATTTCTCAAACAACTCAAAAAGGCGGGAGGAGACCGTGGTCTCCTCCCGCCTTAAGTATCGACTAATCTAGCGGATTCTTGAATCAGCGCAGCAGGGCCAACACACCTTGTGGCAATTGGTTCGCCTGCGCCACCATCGCGGTACCGGCTTGTTGCAAAATCTGAGCGCGAGACAGGCTGGCAGTTTCTGTCGCAAAGTCTGCATCCTGCACACGGGACCGCGATGCACTCAGGTTTTCCACAGAGGTCGACAGATTGTTGACCGTTGTCTCAAAACGCGATTGCAAGGCGCCGTAGCTTGCGCGCTGGCTATTGACTGCAGCAATCGATGCATCAACAGTAGCCAATGTGCGGGTGGCAGCGTCGACGGTCGACACATCCATCGTGCTGGCAGCCTGTAATTGGCTAGATGAGGAGATCGCAACAAAATACCCGGTCTTGGCTTCGTTGGTGGACGCAGCGGTAGATGTCGTACCAAACGTCTTATCCGAATCAAGCGTCAAGGACCCATTGATATAAAAGGTATTTGCCGCCACGTCCGCATCCGCCGAAGTCGCAGGCGCTGAACCGACCAACGCACCGGCCGCACCGATCGTCATGGAACTTGTTGCCGCTGAGCGGTTGCTGATCACAATATCATTGCCTGACTCGTTGGCCAGCGTGATGCCGGTGCCTGCCGCGTTCAGTTTTGCCGTCACCCCGGTGATGGATGCCTTGTCGTTAAAAGCCCTGATTGCCGCCGACAAGCCGTCCGCATCGTTTTTTGCACCGACGGAAAAAGTGACTTGCGCTGGCGTCGTCGCGTTGTCCGACAAAATATTCAGGGTGTAAGAACTGTCGACCGTGAAAGCAGTGGCATCGATTTCGGTCCGAGCAGTGGCGGTGACGCCCGTGCTCTTGGTCTGGGCATTGATATTGGCCGCAACCGTCTTGGCGCTATCCCCTGCCGCAATCGCAATCGTTGCAGAACCGGCAGCACCGTTGATGACGAAGCCTGCCGCATCTTCTGCGATTTTGGACCCTGACCCCAGCGCGACGGCAGTCGCTACCAAGGCCTGGGATGTAGTCGTCATGGCTTTCGATCCGGTCACCAGATCTCCGGCCGCGCCCGCTGTGGTGGCGACGACAGAACCCATGCGGTTGTTACCATACTTCGAGGTGGTGAAATTGGACGAGATGGCCGTGATAGTTTGGTTGGCATTGGCACCGACCTGGAAGGTAGCGGAACCAAAGCTTCCGTCGAGCAGGCTCTGACCGTTAAACTGGGTCGTCTTTGCAATGCGGTCAAGTTCAGAGGAAAGCTGGCCCACCTCGGCATTCAGCGCTGCGCGGTCGCTAGCGCTGTTAGTCGCATTGGCAGACTGCACCGCGAGTTCGCGAATGCGCTGCAAAATGGTGTTGGACGAGCTCAGCGCACCTTCTGCGGTCTGCGCCAGAGAAATACCGTCATTGGCATTGCGTGAGGCTTGGTTGAGGCCACGCACTTGCGAAGTCATACGCTCGGAAATACCCAGACCGGCTGCATCATCTTTGGCGCTATTGATGCGCAAACCCGACGACAAGCGCTGCATCGCCTGACCCAAGGATGCCTGGTTCAACGTCAAATTGCGTTGAGCACTCAACGAAGCGATATTGGTATTGATAGTGGCTGCCATTTTGTAACTCCTGAAAACTTACCTATTCCGGCGAAATGCCGATCTCAACGCCAGCATTGCTGCTGACCGCTATGACCGGTGCGCCTCATATGAGGTTGTCCGGACGGCGAACCATCTTTTGGTCCGTTGGATTTGTTTTCGGGCAATTGCCAAAAAACTTTAATGGCGATGCACCAAAGATGGTTCCTAGCATGCCGCTTTTGCCAAGGAAATCGAAACAAGAGGGTGTTTACCCCGCACCTCTCGCAATTAAGGGTTTACCCCTATCAAGTTCTGTTGCGCATTGGCAATTTGGACGGTTTTTGCCGTGCTTATCGCTCGAATGCAAATGCTTGGCATCTCCAAAATTCATCCCATCGTTACTGATTGTCTGCGGGTAAGCAGGCTCTGCAATCGGCGGCGAGCCGGTTTCAATTAATTTAGGAGTTTCGCAATGGCTTCAACTATCAACACCAACATTCAGTCGCTGACTGCGCAACGCAATCTCAGTCAGTCACAAATGTCGCTCGCCACTTCGATGCAGCGGCTGTCCTCGGGTATGCGCATCAATAGCGCCAAGGACGATGCCGCCGGCCTGGCCATCAGCGAGCGCATGACCTCGCAAATTCGGGGTGTCAACATGGCGGCTCGCAACGCCAACGATGGCATCTCGCTCTCCCAGGTGGCTGAAGGTGCGCTAGGGAGCGCCTCCAGCGTGCTGCAGCGCGTCCGCGAACTGGCAGTTCAGTCGGCCAATGCAACCAACTCTGCGTCTGACCGGGCGGCGCTCAATGCCGAGGTGGGGCAACTCACCGCCGAACTCGACCGCATTGCAAAAACTACCCAATTTAACGGACAAACCCTTCTGGATGGCAGCTTTACTTCGGCCAGCTTCCAGGTCGGTGCGAACGCTAACCAAACCATTATTGCCACCACATCCAACTTCAGCACGGCCAACTACGGCAACAACCGCATTGGCGCTATCGTGGCACCATCTACGGGTGGGGTTGGTGATTTGATCATGGGGACAGCTATGGCTGGTACCAATCGGACTGAGGCCGTACCCTCGGGAACCTTTGGATACAGCTCAGTAACGGACGATATCTTGTCCATTAGCGGAACCACCGGTTCCACCACGATCGCGATTACTGGCTCCCAAGCGGGCACACTGATCGGAGACACCGCCAAGTCAGTGGCCGCGAAAATAAATGCTCAGTCCGGCACCACGGGTGTAACCGCTTCAGCGCGAACCGAGCTGGACATCGAAGGATTTGATCCCGCTGGCAATTACTCTCTTGACGTAGTGTCCAATAACCCACTAGCAACACCAGTAACAGTGGCGTTTAATATCGGCGCTGGTTTGAAAACCCCTGACGATCTTGCGGCTGCCATTACCGCGTTCAACGACAAATCGTCCCAAACCGGTGTGACTGCCAAGATCAATGCTGCAGGAACCGGTATCACGCTGACCAATGATTCCGGTGCAGACATTGCCATCAAGAGTTCTTTGGCGTCTGCTGGTAGCTTCACAATCGGGAAGTTTGCGCTCGCTACACCCAACGCTGAAGATCTGGGAAGGCCGGTTGCGCCTGACACTAGCGTCCACGTTATTGGTGCCGTTACTCTGGATTCGAACAGCAGTTTCAGCATCGGCTCTTCAACTGGAGCGCCGAACCCCAATGGTGGAGTCAGCTTTTTCACGGGTCTGAGTTCGGCCAGCCAGCTTCAGGCCACGGCATCGCTAGACGTGTCCACAGTGGCTGCTGCCACGCGCACTTTGTCCACCGTAGACTCGGCAATTTCTGTAATCGCCGGTCAACGCGCAAAATTCGGCGCCTTGCAGTCGCGTTTTGAATCCACGATTGCCAGCCTGAACACCACGTCCGAAAACTTAAGCGCATCCCGCTCGCGCATTCTGGACGCCGACTTCGCACTGGAAACCTCGAACCTGACCCGCACCCAAATTCTGCAACAAGCCGGCACCGCGATGGTGGCCCAAGCCAACCAGTTGCCGCAGGCGGTGTTGCAGTTGTTGAAGGGTTAAGCTGAGTAAGGACTGAGGACTGAGGACTGAGGACTGAGGACTGAGGACTGAGGACTGAGGACTGAGGACTGAGGACTGAGGACTGAGGACTTAGGACTTAGGACTTAGAGGCGGACGGGTTGGGTGGCGTTGTGCCAATTCAGCCCGGACGCGCGATATAGGTTTATTGGGGTCGGATTCCAATATCCATGCGAAGCACCCGTAGGGACACACGAAGTGTGGTGGATTTTGGCAAAACCCCAAGTCCAGGACTCTGACCCCAATAAACCGGGAAGTACCAACACTGCTCGGCTTCGGCTTCTCCATGAAACCGCAATTTTTGGGGTCAGAGTCCAAAAAGACCTGCCCTTCGGTCATCCCTACGGGCGCTTCGCGGTCTTATTGGAATCTGACCCCAATAATCGCTAGTCACCCTATCGGCCACAGAAAGACTCCCCTTCCTTCGCACTCGCCCACACTCATGTCAACATCGGGTACGACACTCACGTAGCTCGACTGCACCCCTCTCCGCCCCCGCTGTAGGAATTCCCCCTACATCCACTTCCCATTTCCCCGACATTCTGATTAGCCCGTTTCGGATTCAAGTTTCGAGGCATAGCGACCACAATTTGCTCCATGGTGATTCAAACGAATGACCCCCCTCAACCGGAGACCGACATGACCAACGAGCAAATTCTCAACGAGATCAGGGAAGCCAACATGACCTACCTGATGCTGGCCCAGACCCTGATTCGCCAGGACAAAGCCGAGGCGCTGTTTCGCCTGGGCATGTCGGAAGAAGCAGCTGACATGATTGGGGCACTCTCCCCCGCGCAGATTCTGAAGATTGCCTCGGGCAACATGCTGCTGTGTCGATTCCGGGTGGACGATGACATGGTATGGAACCTGCTGACCAACCACACTGCCAGCAAAGTCGACAACGACGCCACGACCAAGCTGCACGCAAGCATCCTGATGGCCGGCAAGTTTGCCGAAGCCATGTAAACCCCACACAGACCGCACAGGAGCATCACCATGGCCACCAAGAGTGTTTTGAACGATTCCAAGCAAGTCGAACGCGCCGTCGCATTGATCCAACTCGGTGCCCGCCTGCAGGTGCTGGAAAGCGAAACCGATCTGTCTTATGAGCGCCTGTTGCGCCTTTATAAAGAAGTAGCCGGCCGCTCACCCAGCAAAGGCCAACTGCCTTTCTCTACCGAGTGGTTTCTGACCTGGCAGCCCAATATCCACGCCTCGCTGTTCCAGAACACCTACGAATACCTGACCAAGGTCAGCGCCATGGACGATATTGACGCGGTCATGGCGGCCTACCGCCTGTACACCGAGCAAATCGCGGCCTGTGGTGTTGAGCCCCTGCTCTCCATCACCCGCGCCTGGCGTCTGGTGAAGTTTATTGACAACAACATGCTGTCGATGACCAAGTGCTGCAAGTGCGGTGGCCATTTTGTCAGCGAAGCCTACGAAAACTCCCGCCACTACGAATGTGGTCTGTGCACCCCGCCGGCACGTGCTGGCAAGGGCGCGGCTGCCGGCGGAATCATGTTGCACTAAACACCAAGGGGCCAAGGCCCCTTTTTCTTGGCCAAAAAAACCTTTGGTTCGCGAGCACCGGGCTCTGACGGATAATTCAAGCGCGAGCAAACTTCACCGATATGATGGCTAATGCCTTGTAAACCAACCCACTCTTGCGCTTTAGGGCCCTAGCATCACTGGCACAATTCACCTATGTCTGTACTCATTGGCTGGGGCATTATTCTGGTATGCGTGTTTGGCGTGTACATCTTCCACGGTGGCAACATCATGGTGGTGCTGAAGGCTTTGCCGTTTGAATTGATCACTATTGGTGGCGCTACCGTGGGCGCGTTCCTGGCCAACAACCAGAGCAAGGTGGTCAAGGCCACCATGAAAGGCCTGGGGTCGTGCTTCAAGGGCAGCAAGTACACCAAAGCCCGCTACATGGAGCTCATGGCGCTCATGTACGACATTTTGCAGAAAGCGCGCAAAGAAGGCCTGATGGCGATCGAAAAAGACGTCGAAGAACCCCACGAATCGGCCCTGTTCAAAAAATATCCGGCGGTGGGCTCGGATCACCACGTCGTCGAGTTCATTACGGATTACCTGCGGATGATGGTTTCGGGCAATTTGAATGCCCATGAAATCGAATCGCTGATGGACAGCGAGATCGAAACCCACCACCACGAAGAACACGCTGCCGTGGCGGCCCTGCAACGGGTGGCGGGCGGACTGCCGGCCTTCGGCATTGTGGCGGCGGTGCTGGGCGTGGTAAACACCATGGGATCGGTGGGCCAACCCCCGGCAGTGCTGGGCGGCATGATTGGCTCGGCCCTGGTGGGAACATTCTTGGGGATTTTGTTGGCCTACGCTTTTGCCGAGCCGCTTGCCGGCGTGCTTGAACAAAAAGTAGAAGAGGCGGGCAAAGAGCTGCAGTGCATCAAGACCACACTCTTGGCCAGCATGCAGGGTTACAACCCCTCTACTGCCATCGAGTTTGGCCGCAAGGTGCTGTATTCCACCGAGCGACCCACGTTCATTGAACTCGAAGCCTATGTCAAGCGCAAATAGGCGCGTGCGGCCCAAGGGCAGTTAACCATGGCGGGGGACGCGAAAAAACTCCAGCCCATCATCATCAAGCGGATCAAGAAGGGCGGCCATGTAGCACACGGGGGCGCCTGGAAAATCGCCTACGCCGACTTTGTCACTGCGATGATGGCGTTTTTTTTGCTCATGTGGTTGCTCGGCAGCACGACCGAAGGGGATAAAAAGGGGCTTTCAGATTATTTCTCGTCACCGCTCAAGGTGGCCATGCAAGGCGGCTCGGGTGCCGGTGCCAGCAACAGTGTCATTACCGGGGGGGGCAGTGACCTGACCCAGTCCGCTGGGCAGGCGCGGCGCGGCGATGGTAACGACAAAACCGCCAAAAAGATGTCCGGCGACAAATTGAAGGCCGAAGTCGCCCGGCGCGATGCCCAGTTGCTTGCAGCACTGAGCGCAAAGATTGCGGCGGCCATTGCCAGCAATCCAAAAATGTCCGAGTTCAGCTCGCAAATCCGCCTCGAAATCACGCCCGACGGGCTGCAAATCCAGATCGTAGATGACCAGCGCCGCCCCATGTTTGATAGTGGCAGCGCGGCCGTCAAACCCTATATGCGCGACATCCTGCGAGAAATCGGTGTAGCACTTCTCGACGTCGAAAACAAGATCAGTCTCGACGGGCACACCGACCGGTCTTCGTATGCCAATGCGGCCCGCGGGTATAGCAATTGGGAATTGTCTGCCGACCGCGCCAACTCGTCCCGGCGCGAACTCGCTGCGGCCGGCATGCCCGAAGAAAAACTGGCGCGCGTAGTGGGCATGGCATCGAGTCTGCTGCTCGAACCCGAAAACCCCTTGAGCCCGAGCAACCGGCGCATCAGTATTTTGGTCATGACCAAAGATGCCGAAGAGCGGCTGCTAGGCGGCAACAAAATCCCGGTAGAACTCGAAGCCGAACCGGCACCGGCGCCCCCGCCAAACACGCCGCAAGCAAGGCAATAAAACAGACCATCAGAAATTTCCGCTTCTCTAAGGGTGCGAAAATTAGGTCATACTCACAAATATACGAAAATTGCCCCGGAAAGGGTTATCCATGGCCAAAGAATTGCGTTTTTTAATCGTTGATGATTTCTCCACCATGCGCAGGATCGTGCGCAACTTGCTGAAAGAAAGCGGTTATGCCGACGCCGACGAAGCCGAAGATGGCGTGATCGCCCTGCAAAAACTTCGCAATGCGAGCTTTGACTTTGTGGTCAGCGACATCAACATGCCCAATATGAACGGGTTCCAGTTGCTGATGGAAATCAAGAAGGACGAAAAACTCAAGCACATTCCGGTCCTGATGGTCACTGCCGAGGCCCGCAAGGAAGACATCGTCATGGCAGCCCAGCAGGGCGCGTCCGGCTACATTGTCAAACCCTTCACCAAGGCCACACTCGAAGACAAGGTCAACCATATTCTCACCAAATTGGGACTCAAGTAAATATGTGTGCCGATTCCTCGCTTGCCACAGACCCCGCGTCTACACCCACTGCGTCCACGGTTACCAGCGCAGAGGTCCATCAACAGCTCGGCGCCCTCACCCGGCAACTCCATGACTCCCTGAATGGTCTGGGCCTGACCGAAAAAGTCAAAGACTGGGCCGGTGAGCTGCCCGATGCCAAGAGCCGGCTCTCGTATATTGCCCGACTGACCGGGGAGGCCGCAGAAAAAGTGCTCAACCAGGTCGATCAGGCCAAGGCGCAGCACGACCACATTGCCGCCGAAGTACGACGCATTGGTGCACTGATGGTCGAGGACCCGATGGCTGCGGTCGCCCAGGGTCATGTCATGAATTTTGTACATGACATCGAACAGACCAGTAAGAAAGTGGATGCGCACCTGACCGAGATCATGATGGCGCAAGACTTTCATGACCTCACTGGCCAGGTCATTGCCAAAGTCGTGAACCTCGCCGCAACCATTGAAGAGCAATTGGTGCTGCTATTGATTCAAACCGCCCCGCCTGACACGACTGTCAAGGCACCCACTCCCCATGCCCCCTACGTGCCCGCGCTCGAGGGCCCGGCCGTCAATCCAGAAACTAATCCGGATGTGGTGGCAAATCAGTCGCAGGTCGACGACCTGTTGGCCAGCCTCGGTTTTTGAGTCGCTTCGCCGCAACTCGGATCTGCGGCGAATAGGGCGGAATCCGCCCCGCTTATCGCCCTTTAGTTTGGCGCAGTGGTCGCGACAATGGTAGTGAACTCTAGAGTCCCCTACCATGGAACAAGGCAGTCAAGATCGCAACCTACCCGCCTCTGAGCGCAAATTACGCAAGGCGCGCGAAGACGGGCAAGTCGGCCGCTCGGAAGACCTATCGCACCTGGCGGTATTGGGTACCGGTGCCGTTGCCGTGCTGGTGCTGGCCCCGGTGCTTTTTGAGCAACTCAAACAAGACCTGAGCCGCCAATTGTCGTTCGACGCGAGCACCGTGCAACAGACCGGCAACATGGTCACGCGCCTGGGCGAGGCCACCAGCATTGGCCTGGCCGGATGCGTTGCCTTTGCGGCACTGGTGATTTCGGCAGCCATCGCGGCAGCCGTGGGTTCGGGCGGCTGGGTCAATAGTCTCAAGCCCCTGATGCCGGACCTGAGTCGCCTCAACCCCCTGTCAGGATTTGGAAACCTGTTTAGCAAGAAAAAAATGATCTCGGTGGCCAAGATGTCGCTTTTGACTGCCATTCTGACAACCATCGCAACGCTGTACCTTAGCGCCGGCCTGCAAACGGTGGCTGCCACGGTGCTACAACCCTCTAGCGCCGCCATTGCCCACTTGACCCAATGGCTGACCAAGGGGCTGGGCTTGATGCTGCTGGTGATATTGCTGGCGGCAATGGTTGACGTCCCGCTGCAAATGTTCCTGCACAAAGGTGAACTCAAGATGTCACACCAGGAAGTCAAGGAAGAGGGCAAGGAGTCGGACGGCAACCCGCAGATCAAAAGCAAAATTCGCCAGAAGCAACGCGAAATTGCCCAGAAAAATAGTGTCAATGCCGTTCCCAAGGCCGACTTTGTGGTGATGAACCCGACCCACTTTGCGGTCGCCATTCGCTACGACGAGGCCACCATGGGTGCGCCACAGGTCATCTCCAAGGGTGCCGACCTGCTGGCCCTGAAAATTCGGGATGTTGCCAAACAACATGCCATTCCCGTACTGCAGTCGCCCATGCTGGCGCGTGCCTTGTATGCCAACGCGGAACTGAACCAGGACATTCCTGCGACTTTGTTTACGGCTGTCGCCCAAGTGCTGGCCTATGTCTATCGCCTGCGCGCCGCGCTACGGGGCGCGGGCCCCATGCCCGGCGAGGTACCACAGCCCTTGGTGCCCCCAGAACTCGATCCGCTTTCTAGAACGCTGAAGGCGAGCACACCATGAACGCCCAACTGAAATCCTTGCAGCTGTGGTACGCCTCCAACGCCAATGTGGTGCAGGGCGCGGCCGCACCCATGCTGGTGGTGGCCATCTTGGCGATGATGGTCTTGCCGCTGCCCCCGCTGTTGCTCGATGCCTTCTTTACTATCAACATTGCGGTGGCCCTGATGGTCATGATGGTGGCTGCCTATATGGTGCGGCCCTTGGACTTTGCCGCGTTTCCCTCAGTCTTGCTGCTGACCACCCTGATGCGCCTGTCGCTCAACGTGGCATCGACCCGGGTCGTGCTGCTGGAAGGGCATACCGGGCCGGGCTCGGCCGGTGCCGTGATTGAGGCCTTTGGGCACTTCCTGATCGGTGGCAATTTTGCCGTGGGTTTGATAGTGTTTGCGATTTTGGTGGTGATCAACTTTGTCGTGGTAACCAAGGGTTCGGAGCGGATTGCCGAGGTCTCCGCCCGCTTTACCCTGGACGCCATGCCTGGCAAGCAAATGGCGGTCGACGCCGATTTGAACGCTGGTTTGATTGACGAAAAAGAAGCCAAGCGCCGCCGCGCCGAGGTGGGCGAAGAAGCCGAGTTTTTTGGCTCCATGGACGGTGCCTCCAAATTTGTACGCGGCGATGCGGTGGCTGGTATTCTGATTTTGCTGATCAACATTTTTGGTGGCTTTGCGATTGGCATCTTGCAGCACGACCTGACTGCCTCACAGGCGGCCAACACCTACATTTTGCTGGCCGTCGGCGACGCCCTGGTGGCCCAGATACCGGGCTTGCTGATTTCGGTGGCCGCTGCCATGGTGGTGTCGCGCGTGGGCAAAGATGACGACATCGGCAAGCAGATCGTCGGGCAAATGTTTGTCTCGCCCCGGGTGCTGGGCATTACCGCCGTCATCATGTTCATCTTGGGCGTCATCCCCAACATGCCGCACTTCGTGTTTCTGTCGATTGCAGCGGTACTGGCCTACGGCGCCTGGATGTTGGCACACAAACCACCGCCAGAAGAGGCGCAAACCCTGGTGCCGCCACCCGCCGCTGATACCGAGGCCTCGTGGGACGACCTGCAGCCAGTCGACCAATTGGGACTGGAGCTGGGCTACCGCCTGATCGCGCTGGTCGACAAGAACCGCCAGGGTGACTTGCTGACGCGTATCAAGGGCGTGCGGCGCAAATTTGCCCAGGAAGTGGGCTTTCTGCCACCTGCCGTTCATGTGCGTGACAACCTTGAGCTCAAACCCAGCGGCTACCGCATCACCCTGCGGGGCGTGATTGTGGGCGAAGGCGAGGCGTTTCCGGGCATGCATCTGGCCATCAACCCCGGCGGCATCACGACCCCGCTGATTGGCACCCCGACCACCGACCCAGCCTTTGGGCTACCGGCGCACTGGATCGACGAGCGGCAAAAGGAAGCGGCGCAAATGGCCGGATTTACCGTGGTTGATTCCGAGACTGTCATGGCCACACATTTGTCACACTTGATGCAGGTCCAAGCCTCCAAATTACTAAGCCGAACCGAAACCCAACAACTCGTGGAGCATGTTGCCAAACTGGCTCCCAAACTGATTGAAGAAGTCGTACCCAAGATGGTCTCTATCGCAGTTTTCCAAAAAGTGCTGCAGTTGCTGCTAGACGAAGCGGTCCACATCCGTGACATTCGCACCATCATCGAATCGATCGCAGAGCATGCACTCACCACCACCGACCCGGTCGAGCTGGCCCGGCGCGTGCGCGTGGCACTGTCGCCCGCGATCGTGCAGCAAATTTATGGCCCGACACGCGAACTCAACGTCATCGCCATCGACCCCGGTCTGGAGCGGCTGCTGGTTCAGGCGCTGGGCAATTCCGCCGGACCGGCGCTTGACCCAGGTGTAGCCGACATGCTGACGCGCACCGCCGCCGAAACCGCCATGAAACAGGAAGAAGTGGGCTTGCCCGCGTGTCTGCTGGTTCCTGACCAGATTCGTGGCTCCATTGCCCGCCTGCTGCGGCGCGTGGCACCCCGTCTGCAGGTGCTGTCGCACAGCGAAATACCTGACACCCATACGATCCGCATTGGTCCGATTCTGAGAGGCGCATTACCATGAACATCCAACGCTTTACCGCTGCGACATCCCGTGAAGCACTGGCCAAGGCACGCATGGCCTTTGGCGAGGGCACTCTGATCCTCTCGAATCGACCCACCGAACACGGCGTCGAGGTGGTCGCCACCGCCGAAGATTCGCTGGCCCAGCTCGACGAAGACATGGCCGTTGCCAGCGCCAAGACCGCCCCCCAGCCACGCCGCGAGGCACCACCTAGCTACAAAGACGTCGCGGGCAAGGTCGAGGACGATGCCACGCAGCTCGCCATGAGCACACTGTCGTTTCAGGACTATGTGCGCGAGCGCATGCTGCGCAAGCGCAGCGAATCTGGCCAGTCGCCCGCGCAAGAGCGCAGCAACACCTTCACCAGCGAAGCGCCGCCCTTCAAGCCAACGCCTGCTGCGCCAAAGGCCGCCCAGATTGTGCGCAAGACAGCGGCAGCGCCTGCAGCAGCCGCTACTAGCGCATTGCCGCAGGGCATTGTGGAAGAACTCCACGCCATGAAGGAGATGATGGAGGACCGCTTCAACACCCTGACCTGGCTGGGTCAGGCCCGGCAAAACCCGATCCAGTCGAACATGATGCTTAAACTGATCCGTGCCGGCTACTCACCCACTTTGTCACGCACCATTCTGGAGCGTATGCCCGAAGACATGGATGCCAATGCCTCAGGCCGCTGGGTCATTGACGTGCTGGAGCGCAACTTGCGCACCGACGCCGACAAACCCGCGCTCAAGGAAGAAGGCGGAATTTTCGCCCTGATTGGCGCCACTGGTGTCGGCAAAACCACCACGGCAGCCAAGCTCGCAGGCCTGTGCGCAGGCGCCTATGGTGCCGCCAGTGTGGGGCTGATTACCTTGGACACGTACCGGGTCGGTGCCCATGAGCAACTGCGCGCCTACGGCAAGATGCTTGGTGTGGTGGCACACCTGGCGCATGACCGGGCGGCGCTGCAAGACCTATTGGGACTGCTGTCGAACAAAAAAATGGTCCTGATCGACACCTCGGGCCTGGCCCCGCGCGATCCGCGCAAGCGCGAACTGCTTGAACTGCTGGACCTGCCCAACATCAAACGCCTGCTGGTGCTCAATTCCAGTGGCCATGGCGACACGCTCGACGATGTCATCAGTTCGTTCAAACAAAGCAGCGCCCAGCAAGTGATCTTCTCGAAGATTGACGAAGCCGTGAAACTGGGGCCGGCCATTGACGCAGCCATCCGTCACCAGCTCACCGTTCGCGGTGTCACCACCGGCCAACGCGTCCCCGAGGACTGGGAAGCTGCGGTCGCGCCCAAGCTCATTCGACAATCGCTGCAAAGTTCCACCCAGTCGGCCTACGACCCCAGCGCCAGCGAACTGGGATTCTTCTTCAGCCAGGCCGGCGGACAAAAGTCGGTCAGGGGGCATCTGGATGCTTGACTCCACGCTCAGCCAGGCAGACGGCTTGCTGGCGCTCTCCACCTCCCGTGCTGCACGCCTGCTGGCAATGGTGAGCCATGGCGATGAGCAAGCGGAGCTACCGCTGCTGTGGCGACTATGCTCGGTACTGACCGATTTTGGCTACCCCGTCACCGTGCTCGATGCCACCGTCTGTGAAGATGCGAGCAATCCGGGTCTGGAACAATCGCTCTCTAACGCGTGCTGGGTTGCCACCGACAAGGTCGACGCACCGCACTGGTCCGTGCTGCCTGCAGGCATCGGCGTACAACAGCTTTGCCTCGGCCCGGCAGACCGCCTTGACAAGCTGCGCCGTCTGGGGCATCTGTTTCCGGCCGACGGTGTAGTCATCTTGTACTGCAACGCCGAATGGATGGTGTCCTTGCTGGCCGACACCGACACCGAACCCCTGCTGGTGGTCTCGGCCACGAAAACTTCGGTCATGAGCAGCTATCTGGCACTCAAGCGACTCCTGAAAAGAGGAAACATCGAGCCAACTATCGTAAACTTGGTGTCAGAATGGGGTGCCGGGGCGCTAAGTCTGGGCGAATGTGCAAGAAATTTCTTAGGATATGACGTGAAGCCAATCAAGATTGTGGCGCGCTCGGACGACACACCAGCCGGTGACGACCTGCAGCGCCTGGCCTTGCGCCTGCTTGAAAGCGCCGTTCCCCTGTCCAGTCGCGCAAGCTTATCCCTCGGGTTGGGTAGCCGTCCCGCCCTGCTCCGGGAGGCCAGGAGTCATTGATGTACACCGTCAAGGGTCAACTGGACCGGTCCGCGCTGATTCGGCAGTACCAGCCGTTGGTGCGGCGTCTGGCCCACCACATGATGGCCAAATTGCCGCCCAGTGTGGAAGTCGACGACCTGATTCAGGTCGGACTGATCGGCCTGTCCGATGCCTTGGCACGCTATGAGTCCGCCCAGGGCGTCCAGTTCGAGACCTTTGCCACCCAGCGTATCCGTGGCGCCATGCTCGATGAGCTACGCGAAAATGACTGGATGTCACGCGGGTCCCGCAAGAGCCAAAAAGACATAGAGGGGGCCATCCGCAAGGTCGAGCACCGCTTGGGTCGCTCCCCTTTGGAGTCCGAGGTAGCGCAGGAAATGGGTCTGTCCCTGGAGGAATACCAAACCCTGCTAGGCAAGGTGCGCGGCACCCAACTGATCTATCTGGAAGACATGGCGCGTGGCGGCGAAGACGACGATACCTACCTCGACCGCCATGTCGCTGACAGCGAGGCTGACCCGCTCAATATGCTACGCGACCAGCGCATGCGCCAGGCCCTGGTGGCCGCCATCAAGCTGTTGCCCGAACGTGAGCAGTACATCATGAGCATGTACTACGAGCAAGACATGAACCTCAAAGAAATCGCTGCCGTACTTGACGTGACAGAGTCCCGTGTCTGCCAGCTGCACAGCCAGTCGATTGCCCGCCTGAGAGCCAAAATGCACTCACATTGATGTGCGTAGCAATGCAGTGGGGGCGGTCCGAGTGAGGCAAGGCAAGGCAATGGGGTCGGATCCCCATTCAAGACAAAAATCGGATCGGCGAAAAAAATGGTGAACGAAATGGGGCTCTGACCCCAATGCTTTGCCGCTTCGCCGGAGAAAGCCATTGCGCGCAAACACCTTTTCACCCTCCACCACCGCGCTGCAATAGGGGTCAGAGCCCGATTTCGTTGGAGGTTTTCTTCCCCGATCAGGCTATTGTCCTGAATCGGGATCCGACCCCCATTGCACCGCTATCCTCACGCCAACACCATTGCACCGCTATGCTCGCCCCAGCGCTTCAAGCCAACATGCCGCGAAGCGCGCCGGATTGTCTGGGGCCGCTGCCGTAGGGGCCGGTACCTGCGTAAGTGGGCTTGGGCGCAGAGGGAATGACGACCTGCAAGGCGCGCTCGACGACGGCGGCCTGACGCAGCAGGCCTTCGCGCAGGGCGGGTAAGCGGCGCGACACCGACTTCAGACGTGCCAGGCTTTGCACAGAGGGCTTGTCCGCCGCCCGCATACGGTCCAGCAACTGTAAAAGCACGACGGCGGATCGTTGCAGACTGTCCACCGAGGCCTGGAGGGCTTGGGCATCTCGGGACAGTAAAACGGCAGAAACCTCGTGGAGCTGCTGCTCGACGAGGTCCAATTGTTCAACCCACAGAGTCTTTGACATCAGAGCGCCCCTGCACTTTCAAAAAGTGCACAGGCGCCGCTCAACTCTTGGTGCGAGTGAGCATCTCCTGTGCGTTGGATAGAAGTTTGTCGGCAATCGCCTCGGCATTGACCACATAACTGCCGTCTTCGATCGAGGCTTTGACGCTGGCGACTTTTTGCGTGTCGATGTCCGCACCCGCGCGGCTGGCCTTCTCGAGGCCCCGCGCCAGGGTAGACACGGTCACAGCGACGCTGGGTGATCGCGCGGTCTGTGTGGCGGCCGCATTCGCAGTGCCCGATGCATTCGCATTGCGCTCTGTCTTGGCGGCGTTTGCCGCGTTGCTTTGACTGATTGAAGCGGAATAATCTGATTGACCTATTTTCATGGTGCCCTCCAAAACCACAATGGGTGTGGCCTCGTACGAATATTATCGGCAGCATCATGACGGACTTTAGAGCTAATTGCAAAGCGTTTCAAACTCAGAGTTCAATTCTCACGGTACGCGCATCCAGCACCAGGCCTGAGGTGACGCGCCCGTTTTCCATGCGCACCCGAGCCTGCTGACCGACCACACCCGCTGACAGCGCCTGCGCCTCGGAAGAAATTTGAAAGCCGGTGCCCTGCGCCACCACCCGTACAGAACTTCCAGCCTGAAACGCCTGAGCAGGTTTGACCATCCCGGCGCGCAAGGTTTGACCCGTATGCAAGGTGCGTGTGGCCACCTGCCCGACCCACATTGCCGGGTCGGCAAGCACTGACGCCGCTTCCTGCGCCCAGTTCACCTCGGCCTCGACCGCATTGGCAGCGTTCAAGGGGGTTCCTGAAAGAACCTGATCCCTGATGACCCAGGCCTTTCCGTAGGCGTTGACCGTCACGGGCAAGGTCACATTCCAGCGCGACATGCCGTCGACGCAGCGCAGACCGACGCGGGTGCTGCCCCACAGGCGGCTTGCGGTCGGCAGGTAAGCTTCAATGTTGCCGCAAGGTGCGAGTTTGAGGCGGCTATCAAGCTTGCCGACACTGATTTCCATGCGCAAAGGGGCGTTCATCGTGCCTTGTGAAGCCTCGACGGCGTCGCGCACCCAGCGCTGGGCCAGCGCCTCCAGCTCGGGCGCCTGCTGTGCCAGCGCAGGGCCAAACAGCAACAACGCTGCGGCCATTGCCTGGAGGGCGGACGCCAGTCCGCGCACGACCCACTGACGAATTTCACAACGCATGGCATGTCCTCAGGAGCGCCAGCACACGTGCCACAGTGGCACCGTCCGGCACTCTCAGGCACCAACTATAAACAAGCATCCATAGGCCTAAGTCAGCAATTGCACGCCTTTTGCCCCAGTATTCAAAGGCTGCGAAATTCAAGTTTTTCCCATAATTGCCAGACACCAACGGCCGAGAACCGCCCCTGCCGCCAGAAACCATTTACGGAACCCCACATGCTTGCCAATCTCACCAACGCACTTGACTTTCAATCGAAAGCCCTGGTGCTGCGCGCCGAGCGGCAGCGCGTGATTGCCAGCAACATCGCCAATGCCGACACCCCCGGTTATGCCGGACGCGACCTCAATTTCAAGGCCGCAATGGAAGATGCCTTGGGCAACAACCCCTTTGCCATGTCGCTGAAGGCTCCTGCGGGCGGCAGCCCCGACGGCACCACGCACCGCCGCCATATTCCCTTGCAGCCCGAGACCGCCAGCCTGGGCGGGTCCAAGCTGGACTACACCGTGCAAACCCAACCCGCCATGGACGGCAACAGTGTCGACCTTGACCGCGAACGCGCCAATTTCGTGGATAACTCGGTGCGCTACGAAGCCACACTGCGCTTTATTAACGGCTCGTCCCGGACTATTCTGAGCGCAATTCAGGGCCAATAACCCCACACCAGCTGATCAAGGAATAAGCCATGTCCATGTTTTCCATCTTTAGTGTGTCGGGCAGTGCGGTCAGTGCGCAGTCGCAGCGCCTCAACGTGGTGGCAAGCAACCTGGCCAATGCCGATGCCGTTGCCGGCCCCGACGGACAGGGCTACAAGAGCCGCCAGGTGGTGTTTGAGACCGTGCCCATGGGGTCAGACGCCTCCTCGGGTGTCAAGGTCAGCGCGATCAAGGAAAGCAACGACCCCTTGCGCCGGGTGCACAACCCCGCACACCCGTCAGCAGACACCGACGGCTATGTCACCCAATCGAATGTGAACCCGGTCGAAGAGATGGTCAACATGATTTCTGCCTCACGCTCGTACCAGAACAACGTCGAAGTCATGAACACCGCCAAGACCCTCTTGCTCAAAACCCTGCAAATGGGCCAGTAAGCCCAAGTTAAAGGACCCTCGCCATGGCCACCAATGTCAGCGCTACCAGCAGCGCCAATCTCCTGGGCAGCGCCAGCGCGCCCAAGACCGCACTCAGCGAAGCCAATGCCTCGCAAGACCGATTTCTCAAGCTTCTGGTGGCGCAGCTTAACAACCAGGACCCGCTCAATCCGATGGACAACGCCCAGATGACCAGCCAGATGGCACAAATCAACACGGTCACCGGCATTACCCAGCTCAATGAAACCGTCAAGAGCCTGGCCAGCCAGTTCAGCTCCATGCAAGTGATGCAAGCCTCCTCGCTGGTCGGTCGCGGCGTACTGGTTCAGGGCAACACCTTGTCGATCGACCAGGACGGACAGGTACAAGGCGCAGTCGACCTCAGCGGCAAAGCCGACAAGGTATCTGTGCAAATTCTCTCGCCCGGCGGACAACTGCTTGACACCCTGGAACTTGGCGCCAATGCAGCGGGGCGCGTTGCCTTTACCTGGGACGCGTCAAGCTACGAGGGTGGCGGCAACCCGGTCTTCAAGGTGACGGCACTCCAGGGCGGCAGCTCGGTACCTAGCACCGCACTGGCGCGTGATGTGGTGACGTCAGTAGGTACCGATAGCACCGGCTTGAGTGTGCAATTACAACATCGCGCTGCGGTCACCTACAGCGACATTGCCGCCATTCTCTGAACTTTTCCGAATTTAGACTTTTAGGAGCGCACCATGGGTTTTCAATCTGGATTGTCGGGTCTCAATACATCCACCAAGAATCTCGATGTAATAGGCAACAACATCGCCAACGCCCAGACCGTCGGCATGAAAGCCTCGCGCGCAGAATTCAGCGCCCTGGTGTCCTCGGCACTGGGCGCAGGGGACCAGGCAGGCAATGGCATCGGTGTGTCAATTGCCGCCGTGACACAGCAATTTTCACAGGGCAACATCTCGATTACTGGTAATAACCTCGATGTGGCGATCAATGGCACCGGCTTTTTTCAACTGCAGCTCGAGGACAAATCAGTCGCCTACTCGCGCGACGGGCAGTTCAAGCTTGACAACACGGGACAAATCATCAGCAACAATGGCGCCCACTTGCTAGGGTTCCCGCTAAACGCCGAAACGGGATCCCCCACCTCGGTCACACCGGTACCGCTTTCCGTGCCCACGGGCTCGCCGCTGCCCGCAAAAACCACGACCGCGATCTCGGCACGCTTTAACCTGCCGGCCAAAGCCGCCATTGCGGCAACCGTGGTACCGCCCACGCCGATTACCAAGTACGGGACCTCGATCAACGCCTTTGACTCGCAAGGCCTGGAGGCCCCCGCCAGTTTGTATTTTGTCAAGATCGGACCCAACCCTGCACTGGTCGCAGATTCCGAGGTCAAGGTCGATACCTGGGATGTCTTTGATGCCACGACCCTGGCTACCGGGGAAGCAGTGCTGGCAGCCGATGCCACCGTGGCAGCCAAGAACAAGACAAACTATGACCTCAACATAAAGAATACCGAATTCAATACCCTCAATGAGGTCGCCATCACGGCTGGGACGGTCAAAGCGAAACCCACATTTACCACCGCCGCCCCCGACCCAGGGACCTTGGATCCGTTGGAACCATTACCCAGTTCTACAAGAGCCGTCGAACCGAACACCTTTGCCACAGGTGCCAAATACCGCTTGACCTTTGATGCCTCTGGCAAACTTGACAAGATTTACGCCGTAGACGATAACGGCGAACCGGCAGAAACCACTGCACCGACCCTGCTTTTGAAGTCCACCAATCCCGCCATTCCAGATTTTTCGCCCACGCTGGACATCAAGGAAGCCACCCAGTACGGCACTGCCTTTTCGATTACCGAGCTGACCCAGGACGGCTACACCGCAGGTGAGTTGACGGGCATCAATATCAGTGAAGATGGCAAGATCACCACGGTATTTTCGAATGGCCAGGCCCAGATCGTTTCGCAGTTGTCGATGGCAGATTTCCGCAATGTGCAGGGCCTGACACCTATTGGGTCGGGTAACTGGATGGAGACTGCCCGCTCCGGCCAACCCATTCAGGGCGCACCCGGCGAGGGCAAGTTTGGCAAGCTGCGCTCGGGCGCGCTCGAAGAATCCAACGTCGACCTCACCGCCGAGCTGGTCAACATGATGACGGCACAGCGCAGCTACCAGGCCAATGTGCAGACCATCAAGACCCAGGACCAGGCGCTGCAGGCGCTGGTCAACCTGCGCTAACTATATAGGTAGGAGGCACCTGCCATGGACCGCATCATTTATACCGCTATGTCGGGGGCCAACGCGGCCGCCAGCCGGCAGGCCGTGCTTGCCAACAATCTGGCGAATGTGTCGACCAACGGCTTTCGGGCCGAGTTGTCGGCCTACCGCGCCGTACCTCTGCGCGGCGAGGGTGCCACCACGCGTGTCTTTGCGCTGGAGGCCCCTTCGGGCCACCTGGACAACCCCGGTGCTGCCATGCGCACCGACCGCAGCCTCGACGCCATGACCACCGGCAACGCCTGGTTTGCGGCCCAGGGTCTTGACGGCACCGAGGGCTATACGCGCAATGGCCATTTTGAGGTGTCGCCCGAGGGCACCCTGGTCACAGGCAACGGCTTGCCGGCGCTGGCCGCCGACGGTGCACCCATTACCGTGCCCACGGGCGCCACACTCAGCATTGGCAGCGACGGCAGCGTCAGCGCCAAGGTGGGTAACCAGCCGGCCAACACCATTGGTCGCCTCAAAATGGTCACCCCCACAGCCGACGACCCGCTGCGCCGTGGCGAAGACGGACTGTTTCGTGCTGCATCCGGAGACCCGTTGGACAACGACGCTGCAGCGCGCCTGCAGGTCGGCGTGCTCGAAGGCTCCAACGTCAACCCGATTGAGGCCATGGTCGGCATGATCCAGACCGCGCGCCAGTTCGAGGCCCAGATGCGCCTCTTGCAGACTGCCGAATCCAACGACCGCTCAGCCGGACAGCTACTCGGCCTGCAGGGCTAGATTGCTTGACGAGTCCGTAATTGCACACGTCGAACTGAACCTGATCAGAATGGAATACAACCATGATTAACTCCCTCTGGATCTCCAAAACCGGCATGGAAGCCCAGCAAATGCAGTTGGACGTCATCTCCAACAACCTGGCCAATGTGTCGACCAACGGCTTCAAGAAGTCGCACGCGGTGTTTGAAGACCTGATGTACCAGAACCTGCGCCAGGTAGGTTCCAACACCTCGGAACAGTCCACCCTGCCCACCGGGCTGCAGGTTGGCCTGGGCGTGCGCACCGTCGCCACCAGCCGCAACTTTGCCCAGGGTAACCTGCAGCAAACCAGCAACAATCTCGACGTGGCCATTCAAGGCAACGGCTTCTTTCAACTCACCCTGCCCGACGGCACGGTTGGCTACACGCGCGACGGCGCATTTCAAATCGACAACCAGGGACGCCTTGTGACCTCTGGTGGTCTGCCGGTATCGAACGGCATCACGGTACCCAGCAACGCCACCGCCGTCTCGGTAGCGGCCGATGGTGCGGTGACCGCCTCCATCCCCGGCACCACGGCACCGCAGCCGATTGGCAGCATCACCTTGGCCGGCTTCGTCAACCCGGCCGGCCTGGAGCCTCGGGGCCAGAACATCTACACCGAAACCGTGTCCTCCGGCCAGCCCAACGCGGGTGCGCCTGGGGCCAACGGACTCGGTGGTCTGATGCAAGGCTTTGTAGAAACCTCCAACGTCAACGTGGTGCAAGAGCTGGTGACCATGATCCAGACCCAGCGCGCCTATGAGATGAACTCCAAGGCGATCCAGACCTCGGACCAAATGCTGCAAAAACTCGGACAGCTTTGAGGTACACCATGGCTATTTTGTCCAGAACCCTCGTGCTCGCCGCTGGTGCGGTGCTGTGCAGCGCCTGCCAGACGCTGCCGCAAAAGGTGGTGGTGGACTTTGTGGAACCCAAAGTCGCACCACCCGCCCCTGCCGCGCTGCAGGCAAGTCGACCCGCCACGGGCAGTTTGTTTCAGACCGCCAGTTATCGGCCATCGTTTGAAGACCGGCGCGCCCGGTTGGTCGGTGACACCGTGACGATTCAGATCGCCGAGAACGTCACCGCGAGCCAGAAATCCACCTCCACCGCCAACCGCACCAGCTCGATCGATTCGAGCATCACGGCGGTGCCGCTGATGGATGCGGCCAACCTTGCCCGGCTGGGGGTCGGTGCCAGCTCCAATAACAACTTCTCGGGCAAGGGTGGCACCGAGAGCGCCAACACCTTCTCGGGCTCGATCACCGCCACCGTGATCGAAGTGTTGCCCAACGGCCACCTCGTGGTGGCCGGCGAGAAGCAGATTGGTGTCAACCAGAATGTCGACGTGCTGCGCTTCTCGGGCACGGTGGACCCACGCCTGGTGCAGCCAGGCAGCATCGTGAGCTCGACCCAGGTTGCCAACGTGCGCGTCGAGTCGCGCGGCCGCGGTGCGCAGGGCGAAGCACAAACAGTTGGCTGGCTTTCCCGGTTCTTTTTAAACTTTATGCCTTTCTAAAGTTCACCAGAATAGTGCCGAGGGGTAACAGACCCAGTCGGGTCTTCCCGCTACCGACTCTGCACATGAACACTTGGACTTTAAAGGCTGAAATCACCGGACTGCGGCAGGCATTGCGCTGTGGTCTGGCCGTTTGCCTGGCAATCGGTCCGGCACTCACCAGCCTGTCGCACGCCGCGACCCGTATCAAGGAAGTCGCGGCCATTGAAGGCGTCCGCAGCAACCAGTTGACCGGCTTCGGGTTGGTGGTGGGCCTCGACGGCACCGGCGACCAAACCACCCAGATGCCCTACACCACCCAGGGCCTGGCCAACTACATGCAACAACTGGGCTTGACCTTGACGCCCGCGTCGCTGACCCAACTGCAAATGAAAAATGTGGCAGGCGTGCTGGTCACCGCGCAGCTTCCTGCATTTGCCCGTCCCGGCCAACTGCTGGACATCAACGTCTCGTCGCTCGGCAACGCCAAGTCGCTCAAGGGCGGCACGCTGATTGCGACGCCGCTCAAGGGCGCCGACGGCGAGGTCTACGCGCTGGCGCAAGGCAATTTGATTGTGGCTGGTGCCGGCGCGTCTGCGGGCGGCAGCAAAGTGCAGGTCAACCACCTGAGTGCCGGCCGGATTCCGGATGGTGCCCAGGTCGAACGTTTAGTCCCTACCGCACTGCAAGACGGACCCACCGTCAGCCTGAGCCTGAATGCGAGCGATTTCCAGACCGCACGCAAGGTGGCGCAAACCATCAACCGCAAGTTTGGCGAAGGCGTGGCACGCGCGCTCGACGGACGCACGGTACAGGTCAATGCGCCGCAAAGCCCTAACGAGCGCATCACCTTCCTGGCGGAAATGGAAGAGCTTCCAGTCGAAGCGTCCATCGCCGCAGCCAAGGTCATCATCAATTCGCGCACCGGTTCGATCGTGTTGAACCAGGCGGTGACCCTGGGTGCCTGCGCGATTGCGCACGGCAATCTGTCGATCAGTATTTCATCGACGCCGATCATTAGCCAACCCAACCCCATGTCCACTGGCGGTCAAACCGTAGTGACCGAAAAGGCCAACATCGAGATCAAGCAGGAGCCCGGCAAGCTGATCCAGATTCCCGCAGCCGCCCAGTTGGCCGATGTGGTGCGGGCCCTTAATTCCCTGGGCGCGACGCCGCAGGACCTGTTGGCCATTTTGCAGGCCATCAAGTCCGCCGGGGCGCTCAACGCAGAGCTGGAGGTGATTTGATATGGGATTCGGTTCTGTCTCCAATGCGCACTCTTTGGCCGCCGATGCCCAATCACTGGGTGGTCTGAAGTTTGAAGCGGGCAAAAACAACCCGGAAGCGATTCGGGAAACTGCCAAGCAGTTCGAGTCGCTGTTCATGCGCGAACTCATGAAGAGCATGCGCGAAGCGACCTTGAAATCGGGCCTGCTGGAAAGCCCAGGCGGCGACCTCGGCACCGACCTGCTGGACCAACAGTTTGCGGTGCAAATGTCGGGGCAGCCCGGCGGTTTGTCCGACCTGATCGCCCAACAACTGACGCGCCAGATGGGCACAACAACGCCGCCCGACGCGACCCGGCCCATGCCGGACGCGGACTCCGACACGGCGTCTGTCAAGGCAAGCTCGCCGCTGTCCACGTCCACGCCCACCTCCCTACCGGCACGCGCCAGCGCTGCAACTGCCGCCAGTGCTGCAGTCGCAGGCAGCGCGCCAACACGTTTCGCGGCCAGAACAGCCCGCCCACCCACCGAAAACCAAGCCAATTTTGTGCGCCAGCATTCCAGGGTGGCCAACGAGATCGAAAGGGCGACCGGCATACCGGCCGGCTTCATGCTGGGACAGGCGGGACATGAAACAGGCTGGGGAAAATTCGAGATCAAGCAAAAAGGCGGTGCGCCCTCGCACAACCTGTTCGGCATCAAGGCCGGCGCCAGTTGGACCGGCAAGGTCGCAGAGGTGACGACCACGGAGTTTGTCGACGGTGTCGCGCAGAAACGGGTGGCGCGGTTTCGGGCCTATGACTCGTATGCCGACGCCTTCAAGGACTACGCACGCCTTATCTCAGACAGTCCCCGCTACGCCCAGGCCAAGACACAGACCAGCTCGGCCCATGCCTTTGCCAGTGGCCTGCAAAAGGCCGGCTATGCCACTGACCCCGACTATGCCGCCAAGCTCAGCCGTGCCATCAACACCACGCTGGCGATTCGGCGCGTTCAGACCTAAGGCAGACCCACCATGGGCATCATGAATATTGGCACGCGGGCGATGCAAGCCAACCAGCTTGCACTCGAGACGGCGGGCAACAATATTGCCAATGTCAATACCAAGGGCTACTCGCGCCAGAACGTGGTGCTGCAAGTTGTCGAGGGACAGTTCACCGGAGCAGGTTATGTCGGCAAGGGCGTCGACGTACTCACGATTCAACGCAATTTCAGTGCCTTTTTGACGCGCCAGGCCACCTTGGCCAGTGCCACGCAGTCTGCCGACATCACCCGCGCCGACAACCTAAAACAGTTGGAGACCATTTTTGCCAGCGGCTCCAGTGGTCTGGGCGCATCGATCAGCGAAATGCTCAACGCCTTCTCGGACGTTGCAAGCGCGCCGACCGACCTGACGGCCCGCACTGTGGTACTGACCCGCGTCGACGAAGCGGCAGCGCGCATGCGCGCCACTTCGCAGAGCCTGGACGATCTGCAACAAAATGTGACCCAGTCTCTCGAACAAAAGGCCGTGGCCATCAATAACCTGGCGCAAAGCATCGCCGCGATCAATAACGACATCAGCCGCACACAGGGCAATGGCCAGACCCCCAATGACCTATTGGACCGGCGCGAACAACTGGTGCGCGAACTCAACCAATATGTGCAAACCACTTCGGTGGCAGCCAGCGATGGAACCGTGGGAATCTTCATTGCTGCCAGCCAGGCCCTGGTTTTAGGGGCCAGCGCATCGAGCGTGTCCATCGTTTCGGACGACTTTGGCGACCCGCTCAAAAGCAAACTGGCGATCAGTTCTGGAGGGCAAACCAGCACCCTGGATGAAGATGCGCTCGAGGGCGGCGAGGTGGCCGGTCTGCTGCGCTTCCAGAACAAGGACTTGAACGAAGGCCGCAATCTATTGGGCCGCATCACGCTGGGCGTAACCACCGCCATGAACGACCAGCACAAGCTGGGCCTGGACCTCGACGGCAACGTGGGCGGCAATATCTTCAGCGCGGTCAGCTTCGAGACACTCAGCATTTTCGAACCGATCGCACCTGCGCGACTCAATACCGGAGACGCCAGCTTGGGGTTGGCGATCAGCGACCCGAGCCAGTTTGCCGCCTCGGACTATGAAGTGAACTTCAATTCGGACACCACCGGTAGCATCATTCGACGCTCGGACGGCAC
>JAIPCE010000318.1 GCA_021738345.1 Rhodoferax sp.
GGCTTGGTGACCATGAAAGTGCGCCGCGGAGCCTACGTAACCGAAGTGTCGGCCAACGACCTAGCCGACGTGTACCACCTGCTGAGCCTACTGGAAAGCGACGCCGCTGGCGTGGTGGCCACCAAAGCGACGGCTGCCGAGTTAGCAGAGCTGCAAGCCTTGCACGCCGATCTGGAGACTGCGGCCCTGCCCGGAGCAAGCAACACCGACACATTTTTTGCAGTAAACGAGCGCTTCCACATGCGCCTGCTGGAAATCGCCAACAACCGCTGGCGTGACCAAATGGTGGCCGACCTGCGCAAGGTCATGAAACTCAATCGGCACAATTCGCTGCTCAAGACCGGACGCATAGCCGAATCGCTGGCAGAGCATCGCGCCGTGATGGTCGCGCTGACACAGCGCGACGCCAACGCCACCGTGCTGCGCATGCGCGAGCACTTCGCGAATGGACTGGAAGCAGCCGCGTAATTTCCTTGAATGAGGAGGGTCTCCATTCAGTTCACGCCCATCGAAGAAAATACGCGCATAAGGGTTATTCTTGGTGATCCATCGCACATTGAATTGACGCGTTAACGAAAGGCAGGCTCAGTGATTTTTGTCGTAATCGGTGCATTGGGGCTCATTGCTGGAGTCGGTTTTTATTTTTTCAAAAAAACCACCCAAGCCAAGGACCATGGAAGCACCTCCCCCGCCCCAAGCCCATCGGGCAGCCCAAGGCAAGAACCGCTGCAGGAATCAACATCGACGACCCCCGTGGCACAGACGCAAGCGGCACCGCGGCGGGCATGGCGCCCAATGCCGGAATCGTTGCGACAGTTTCGATTTGTGCGTCAATCCGAGCTTGAACCTGAAAAGCTCATCGAGCTGACAGTCCGATTGCGGACGATTCCCCGGCCACCCGGGGCGTTGCATAAACTAATCTCTGCCGAATTTCTGTCCACGGCAACATCGGCTGAACTCAGCGAAATTGTCATGGGAGCGCCAGAAGTTGCAGCCAAGGTGCTGGCAGTCTCAAATTCTCCGCTTTACGGGCTACAGCAACTTGTCGGCAACATTGACCAATCGGTCAAGTTTCTCGGAATGAACACGGTTCGCGGCATTTGCCTGCAGTACATCCTGAACGACTCGATTACCACGAGTAGCCCGGAAATTAAAAAGGTCTACGAGCGACTATGGAACGAAAGCACGCTGGCATGTGAACTGTGCTTCAAGCTTGCCCAGATGCTCAAGCTCGATGAGCCCGGTACGTTTGTCACCCAAATAGTGCTTGCCTGCCTGGGCAGGCAAGCGACCTATTCACTGATGGACCCTGCGGACGTACTTTCAATTGAATCCAAGGGCCTCCTCGAAAGGTCGGGGCTTGAGCAACAGCGACTGGGGCTTGCGTCGGCAGAAATTGGCGGACTTTTGATGGAAGACTGGGCCTTGCCAAAAAACATCATCAATATCGTAAAAGAGATCGATGCAACCCTCGTCTCCCCGGTATCAGAGACGAGCACAAGCCGCCGCACACGCAATGCGTTGTGCTACCTGTGCTGCCGCATAGCGGAAAAGCTGGTGAGTGGAGAGTTAACTGACCTTGGAACTTTCGACACCATGAACCAGGAATCAGCCGAGTACTTTCACCTGCATGCCTTTCTTGAACTGCCGGCTCTCAACCGCACCGCGGAGTTCATTCGCTCCCCCGAGGTGACATCGTCGATCAATCGGATGGCGAAATCATTGCAGGTCACTCCGTAGCAACTATGGTGCCCCTGAATGCGCCAAAGCAGCCACTTTGGCGGGAGGCAGGGCCTTCAAGCGGTGGTCGCTCCACACCTGTCGCCACCGGCGTGCACCCGCCAAACCGTGGCGCAGGCCCAGCATGTGGCGGGCTATGGTATTCCAGGGCGTGCCGTGCAACTCGGCCTCACGCCCCATGTATTCCACCATTTGCTGCTCCACCGTCTCGCGGGTATGGTTGGATGCGCTCTCGCCCCAGAATGATGCATCCCAATCACTCATCAGCCACGGGTTGTGGTAAGCCTCACGCCCCACCATGACGCCATCGACCACCTGCAACTGATCGGCGATTTGTGCGTTGCTGGTAATGCCGCCATTGATGGCGATGGTCAGTTGAGGGAAGTCCCGCGTGAGTTGGTGCACCAGTTCGTAACGCAAGGGTGGCACCTCACGGTTTTCCTTCGGGCTCAGCCCCTTAAGCCATGCGTTACGCGCGTGGACGATGAATACCCTGCAACCGGCCTCACTGACCGCACCCACAAAGTCGCGCACAAAGGTGTAGCTTTCGGTCTTATCAATACCAATGCGGTGCTTGACCGTGACCGGAACGTCCACCACGTCGACCATGGCCTTGACACAGTCGGCCACCAACTGAGGCTCGGCCATCAGGCAGGCACCGAAAGCGCCGCGCTGCACGCGTTCGCTGGGACAGCCGCAGTTGAGGTTGATTTCGTCGTAACCCCAGTCCTGGCCTAACCGGGCGCAGTGGGCCAGATCAGCCGCATCGCTACCGCCAAGTTGCAAGGCAACCGGGTGCTCTTCAACGCCAAAGCGCAGGTGGCGCGCAATATCGCCATGGATGAGCGCGCCGGTGGTGACCATCTCGGTGTATAGCAGCGTCTTGCGGCTTAGCAGGCGATGAAAATAGCGGCAATGTCGATCCGTCCAATCGAGCATGGGCGCGACAGACAGCCGGTGCATGGCCGCGGTTTGAGGGAGAAGCGAGGAATTCAAACTGAAATTTTCATGAAAAATAGGGCCGCACCAAATTGACCTCTGGCTGGGCATCGCCTACATTGGCCACAGGATATTTTGGCCAAATTATCGGGTCATCGGGCAACCGGTGGCCTCAAACAACAACAATGACGACGACACCATGAGCAAACTGTCACTACTCGACCTGGGCTTTTTCGTCGCAGAAACCGAGGCCAGCCCAAAACACGTGGGCGGCTTGTTGATCTTCAAGCGTCCACCCAAATCACCCGCTGCCTTCGTCAGGAGCATTTACCGGGAGTATCTAACTGCCACCGATGTCAAGCCGCCTTTCAACCGGATCATTCATTTTTCGATACGCGCACTGCCCCACTGGCAGGCAACTGATGCCGTCGATCTCAACCAGCACGTTTTCTACCATGCAATGCCCAAGGGCAACAACGACCGTAAATCTCTATACGACTTTGTCTCCCGATTGCACACGCCCATGCTGGACCGCAGCCGCCCCCTGTGGGAGGTGCATGTGATTGACGGTCTGCCCGAAGGCCTGTTTGCGATCTATCACAAGATGCACCATGCCTATGCCGACGGTGTGACCATGTCACGATGGACGGCCGAGGGATTTACGGCCTCCCCGACGGACATGGAGTTGACGCCCGTGTGGACGCTCAAACACGGTGGATATACCACCCGGCGCGCCAAGGTCAACAACGAGCTGCTGCAGATGACCTGGAAGGAGGTAACCGGCAATACACGCCGTTTTCTGGGCATCGGGCGACTGGCAGCCATGCTGTTTCTTGAAAGCATCAATCTCACCAAAAGCGCTATTGCCCTGCCATTTGTTTCGAGTGCCAAAACGCCATTAACTGGGCAGGTCACGTCAGGACGCCAATTCGCCTCTGCGGGGGTGTCGATGGCGCGCGTGAACGCCATCCGAACGCGCACACGATCCACACTGAACCATATTGCGCTGACCTGCCTGGACGGAGCGTTGCGCAAATACCTGAAGGATCAGGGTGTTGAACTGGGCCGCCCGATCACGATCCAGATGCCGGTAAATCTGCGCAAAGATGGGGAAAAGACTGCGGGCAACAAGATCGGCATCATCCAGGTGGAGTTGTCGCCACCAACCGAGGACCCTTACATCCGTCTGCGCAACATTGGCTACTCGTTGCGCAATGTGCGCACGATGGTCGACAGCGTGGCGCCGGAAGCGATCGAGTCCTACACCATCATCACCGGCCTGGTAGCCCAGATTGCGGAAATGCTGAAGCTGAGCAACCAGATGCCACCCATGGGCAACACATTGGTGTCCAACGTGCCAGGTCCCAAGGAGCACCTCTACATCAAGGGCGCGCGCATGGAAGAGATGCATCCGATCAGCACCCTACCGCCCAGCAACCTGTTGAACATTACATTGTTCAGCTATGCCGGTGACCTGTTTTTCGGATTGATTGCCACCGACGAGTTGCCGAACCTGGAGCGCCTGGCGGACTACGTGACGGAGGCATTTACCGAACTGGAACGCTCCGTTCGCGACACGCACGCCTGATCACGGCGTAGCGCACCATGGCGCCGCGTTATGCGCCAACCCCATCCAGAGCGCCCAGCCGGAACTAGCAGCCAATGCGGCACCTGCCAGACGCACCCCCCACTGGCCGCTGCCCAAACGGCCCGGTGCGCCGCGCAGGCGCAGCCACAGCCAGGGACCGATCACCATGGTGACGCTGGTGCCCACGGCAAACAGCGCCATGACCATGGCACCACCAACCGGGTTACCGGCCAGCGCAGCCACCAGTAAGGCCGAATACAGCAAACCGCAGGGCAGCAGTGCCCACAAGACACCCAGAACCAGTGGCGCGCCTCTTCCGCGGCTCGCCGCAAAAGACCGGGTACGCGCCCATACCTTTCGCGCACTGGTCTCCAGCCAAACAGGTTGACGCGCCTGCAACAGAAGCATCAGGCCGAGCACCAGAGCGGCAACATGAAAAAGCGACCAGACCGGGCGCAGTGCGGCCGACTGCACGGTCAGCCAGCCCAGGCCCTGCAGCGAGGCCGCTGCCAACCCACCCAGTACTGAATATCCGACGATGCGCCCGATTTGAAAGATCCACAGGGCTGAGTTTTTGTTGGGTCCGGCCGACTGACTGATCCCCGCACAGGCAGCACCGCACATGGCAATGCAGTGCGGTCCACCCACCAGGCCCATGAGTAAAGCGGTTAGCGCCAGAGAAGATTGCATCCTGCGATGCTAAATGATCTTGGAAAACCGCGCCCGGGTGCGGTCGGCCTGCAAATAGCGATCAAACACCATGGCCACTGCCCGCACAAAAAACCACCCCTGAGCCGTGACCTGAATGCCTGCTTCGTCAACTACCGCCAGTCCCTGCTCGACCAGGGACTGCATACTCTGCAGCTCGTTCGTGAAATACGTGCGAAAGTCAATCAAATAGGAAAGATTGATCGATTCAAACTGCACCTGCCCCTGACACATCAGGGCCATGATCACGGCCCTGCGAACCAAATCGTCACGCGTCAGCGCCAATCCCCGCACTACCGGCAACTGCCCTTGGTCCAGCAGATCACAGTACTCATCCATAGTCTTCGCGTTCTGACTATAGGTCGCACCAACGCGGCCGATGGATGAAACACCGAGACCAATCAGGTCACAGTCAGGCTGTGTGCTGTAACCCTGAAAGTTTCGGTGCAGCCGCCCCTGGCGCTTGGCAACGGCAAGAG
>JAIPCE010000319.1 GCA_021738345.1 Rhodoferax sp.
GGACACGACCGCCGCCTCGGCTTCCGTCACTGCCGAACTAGCCTTGAAATTGCCGGTACCCGACACCTCCAGGCGCACCAGTTCGGCACCCACTGCCATCGTCTGGCCAATGACTCCCCCCAATGCAAGCACCTTGCCCGCCACTGGGGACGGAACCTCCACCGTGGCCTTGTCGGTCATGACATCAGCCAGGATTTGGTCCATGGTGACGCTGTCACCGGGTTGCACATGCCATGCGACAAGTTCAACTTCTGCAATACCTTCGCCGATATCTGGCGTTTTGATGATGTAAGTGCCCATTACGCCCCCACAGTTCTTTGAAATGCCGCGCCGACACGCTTGGGACCGGGGAAATAAATCCATTCCTGCGCATGCGGATACGGCGTATCCCAGCCGGTGACACGCTCTATGGGCGCTTCCAGGTGGTAAAAGCAATGCTCCTGCACCAAAGACATCAACTCGGCACCAAAGCCGCAGGTACGGGTGGCTTCGTGCACCACCACACAGCGGCGGGTCTTCTTGACCGAGGCCACAATCGTGTCTAGATCCAGCGGCCACAGGCTGCGTAGGTCAATAATCTCGGCGTCGATGCCTGTTTCACGCGCTGCGGCTTCGCAGACAAACACCATGGTTCCGTAGGCCAGCACCGTAAGCTGTGCACCTAGTCGATAAATGTTGGCAGACTCCAGCGGCACGGTGTAATAACCCTCAGGCACCTCGCCCAGTGGGTGCTTGGACCATGGCACAACCGGGTTTTCGTGGTGACCGTCAAAGGGGCCGTTGTAGAGGCGCTTGGGCTCCAGAAAAATCACTGGATCGTCGTTTTCAATCGACGCGATCAACAAACCTTTGGCGTCATACGGGTTGGACGGCATCACGGTGCGCAGTCCACAGACCTGGGTAAACAGTGCCTCGGGGCTCTGGCTGTGGGTTTGTCCGCCATAAATGCCGCCTCCACAGGGCATCCGGATAGTAATCGGAGCGGTAAATTCGCCGGCGGAGCGGTATCGAAGGCGCGCGGCCTCGGACACGATCTGGTCAGATGCCGGGTAAAAATAGTCGGCAAACTGAATTTCAGGTACCGGTCGCAGCCCATAGGCGCCCATGCCTACGGCCGCGCCTACAATCCCACCTTCAGAGATTGGGGCATCAAACACGCGAGATGTGCCGTATTTTTTTTGCAAACCTTCCGTGCAGCGGAATACGCCCCCAAAATACCCGACGTCTTGGCCGAAAACCACTACATTGGGGTCGCGGTCCAGCATCACGTCCATGGCTGAGCGCAGCGCCTGAATCATCGTCATGGGTTGCGTTTTAACGGCGATTGCTTGATTTTTGTCCATGGTCATGCCTCCACCTGGCTCAGTTGTTGGCGCAAGTGCCGCGGCATGTCCTTGTAGACATCTTCGAACATGGAAGCTGCACCCGGGGTGTGGCCATCTAACAGCGTCCCAAACGACTCTGCCTCGCGCTGGGCTGTGCTAACCTCGGCCTCTAGCTCGGACTGCAATTGATCGTGTTCAGCCTCGCTCCAGATCCCCAGATGCAACAGGTGCTGTTTGAAGCGTGCTATCGGATCACCCAGGGGAAAGTGCTTCCAGTCGTCGGCTGGGCGGTATTTGCTCGGGTCGTCCGAGGTGGAATGCGGCCCAGCCCGGTAAGTGACCCACTCAATCAGGGTCGGACCCAGGTTGCTGCGCGCGCGCTCTGCCGCCCACTGCGACGCGGCGTAAACCGCCATGAAGTCGTTGCCATCCACCCGCAGGGACGGAATGCCACAGCCATTGCCACGCGCCGCAAACGTGGTGCCTTCACCGCCCGCGATCGCCTGAAAGGTGGAAATGGCCCACTGGTTGTTCACCACGTTCAAAATCACCGGTGCCCGGTAAACGTGGGCAAACGTGAGCGCGGTATGAAAATCCGACTCGGCCGTGGCGCCATCTCCAATCCAGGCCGAAGCAATCTTGGTGTCATTTTTTATTGCCGACGCCATAGCCCAACCCACCGCCTGAATGAACTGGGTCGCCAGGTTGCCAGAAATCGAGAAGAAACCGGCACGACGCACTGAATACATCACCGGTAACTGGCGGCCCTTGAGCGGGTCACGGGCGTTAGACATGAGCTGGCAGATCAACTCGACCAGCGGCACCTCGCGCGCCATCAACAGGCTTTGCTGCCGGTAGGTCGGAAAACACATATCGCCGTCATGCAGCGCCAAGGCATGGGCCGAGCCTATCGCCTCTTCACCCAGGCTCTGCATGTAAAAAGACATTTTCTTTTGCCGCTGCGCCATCAACATACGGGAATCAAAAATGCGTGTCTTGAGCATGGTGCGCAGGCCCTTGCGCAAGACCGCAGGATCGACCTCGCAGGCCCAGGGACCTACCGCACGTCCGTCGTCGTCCAGCACCCGGATCAGGCTAAAGGCCAAATCGGCCGTTTGCGACGGCAACACATCGTGCTGAGGTTTGCGCACCAGACCGGCGGGCGACAGGTGCAAGTAGGAAAAGTTGGTTTCGTGGCCCGGCCGCGCTGAGGGCTCGGGTACATGCAAGCGCAAGGGCTTGGGTACTGTCATGGGCGTGTCTCCTGGCAAGATTGTGTCTTGCGAATGGTCGCTGATTTGAATCCGGTGCGCAATGGGTAGTTTCACACCGACCTAAAATTGCTGGCATCCGCGGGATCGCCGCAGATGCCAGACCGCCTATCGTAATAGATTTTTTGTCCCAATGAAACCACTTCAATCCCGCCTGCCTGCCGTTGGCACCACCATTTTCACCGTCATGTCTGCACTGGCAACTCAGCACCAGGCGGTCAACCTGGGGCAGGGATTCCCGGACTTTGCCTGCGACCCTGCCTTGCTGGACCATGTGACCCAAGCCATGCGGAGTGGTCAGAATCAGTACCCGCCCATGGCCGGCGTTCCCGTACTGCGCGAGGCTGTGGCGGCAAAAATTGAATCGCTGTATATGCGCCGCTACAGTGCAGCCGACGAAATCACCATTACTGCGGGGGCGACCCAGGCCATCATCACCGTCGTTTTGGCCATCGTGCACCCCGGTGATGAGGTGATTGTGCTGGAGCCGTGCTACGACAGCTATGTGCCCAATATTGAACTGGCGGGCGGCAAAACGATAAGAGTGCCGCTGACCCCGGGGACTTTCAGACCCGACTTTGACGCAATTGCGGCCGCAATCACCCCCAGAACGTGTGCCATCATCGTCAATAGTCCGCACAATCCCAGCGCAACGGTCTGGTCACACACAGAGATGTTGGCATTGCAGGCTTTGCTTACGCCCACTGACATCGTGTTGATCAGCGACGAGGTCTATGAGCACATGGTGTTTGACGGGGCCCTACACGCGAGTGCCGCGCGTTATCCCGGTCTTGCAGAACGTGCCTTCATTGTTTCAAGCTTTGGCAAGACTTACCATGTCACGGGTTGGAAAGTCGGCTACGTCGCTGCCCCCGCTGCTCTGATGACCGAGTTTCGCAAGGTACACCAATTCAATGTGTTCACCGTCAACACCCCAATGCAACACGGGATTGCCCACTACATGACCGACCCCGCACCGTACCTGGACTTGCCAGCGTTCTATCAGCGCAAGCGCGATTTATTCCGGACCGGATTGGCTCACACACGTTTCAAGTTGCTACCCAGCCAAGGCAGCTACTTTCAGTGCGTCGACATCTCGGCCGTGAGCGACCTCGGTGAAGCCGAATTTTGCCAATGGCTCACGAGAGAAAAAGGGGTAGCTGCAATTCCGCTGTCGGCCTTTTACGGCAATGGCTTTGACCAAAAAGTGGTGCGTTTTTGCTTCGCCAAGCAAGATCAGACCTTGGCGGCTGCTTTGCAGCGACTGAAATCACTTTAAACCCGCACCACCGCTTTCAGCGGTGAGCGGGAATGGCGCAGGGCCACTTCCCTCTGGCCGATTGGGCTCGTAAACCAGTCCTTTAGGCTGGCTGACTTGTCGTGCGGGCGCGTGCGAGCATGGGCTCAACCTCGCGCGGGTTCATGCCATACATCTCGGCGAAACTCTCAACCGTTTTCCCGCTGGCCTCAAAAGCACGCAATAGGGCCTCATTTTTTGCACTGCGAGTCTGTGCCTGCACCAGCGCTTCTTCCAGTAGGGCATTGGCAGATAAATCGCGGCTACGAACCAGTTCGACATAGGCCTGAGCCGACAGACCCGATGCCTCAAACGCCTGAACGATACGCTGCACCAGCTTGGGTTGCAGACTCTCCTCGGTGCGCATTTGGCGACGGCGAAAGACCTCAAGCAAAGCGTGGTGCACGTGCTCGGGTGCCATGGCTTCCACCGCATCGCCTTGCAGGTCATGGCGCTGCTGCCCAGACGCAACTGCGCTCAGGTACCGGGTTGACCGGGTGTGAAACGCCAGCGCCGCCTTCAGGCCCTCTTTATCAAACGCGTCGGGATGCGCCGCCAGCAAATCCTGAAAAATACCGCGCTTCAGTGGCAAAAAAACGGACCCAAAGAGTGGTGGATACAAAGCGGCAAGTTGTTCAAGCACCGGGTAGACATCCATTTTGGAGCTGGGCTTGGTCCTGGATTTGGCTTTGCCACTGGGTTTAGCGGGCTCCTTGCTTGCCACACTCACGGTCTCGGTGGGGACATTTTCTTCAAGCGACTCGGTAGGGGTATCTAGCATAGTGAAAATTAGCAACAATTAAAAAACAACCCTCGATCATGCCAGCCATTTAACCGATTCAGGTGGGGCGTGCCATCTGTCCAACACCAAGCGCAACGGCAACACTTAGTGAAAGCACTGCTGCAGCTCCGACCAGTGTGGCCCCATACCAGCCACGGTCCATAAACAAGCCAAACGCCAAAGGAGCGAGTGCCAGCCCGGTATCCAGACCGGAATACACCAAGCCGTAGACCCGGCCGGTGGCGGCCAAAACAAACATCGTGCGGGTCGGCCCCAGCCAACCAGTGCCACAGAGTGCAAGCAACACCGCTCCTCCAGCCATGGCATAGGCCACGACCTGGTCACTTCGCGCACTATGCGCCGCGCCAAATCCGCCAAATAACATGCCCTCTGCGCCACACACCATGTAAGCCGTCAAGGTATAAAAGGCAGCCTCAAAACTCACGCCATGCACAGCCTGAAGAATAGAGACCGAAAAGCTTTGCACGACCGACAAGGCCACGGTCGAGAACACGAACAAAGTAAAGCACCACCACACCACGGGTAGCCGCAAAAACGCCAGTCCATGCGACGTGGCGACCGACGTTTCATGGTGATGCACGCTGGTGCTGAGCTTGTCACCGTGCCACAGCATGACGACAAAGATGAAGGCATATAGACCCGCTGCCGCCAGATAGGCACTATTCGACAAGGCTGGCCGTGGTGGCAAAAAACAAGGGTGCCGCCGCCCACCCCAAATTGCCGGTCAGCCCAAGGGCACTGAACGTATAACCCTAC
>JAIPCE010000320.1 GCA_021738345.1 Rhodoferax sp.
AGCCCTGGCCGGTCTGCGAATGCACTACCTGGATGAGGGTTCGCGTGATGCAAGGTTGACCTATTTGTGTTTGCATGGCAACCCGGCCTGGAGCTACCTGTATCGCAAGATGATTCCGTTGTTCGTGGCGGCCGGATACCGTGTCGTCGCACCGGACATGATTGGGTTTGGCAAGAGCGACAAGCCGATCAACGATTCCGCTCACAGCTTTAGCTGGCACCGCCAAGTGTTGCTGGAGTTTGTGAACCGATTGAATCTGAGCCAGGTCGTTCTTGTGGTGCAGGATTGGGGCGGTATTTTGGGATTGACCCTTCCCATGGACACACCGGACCGCTACGAAGGGCTATTGGTAATGAACACGACGCTTGCCACCGGTGACCAGGCGCTATCAGAGGGCTTCATGGCATGGAGAGATATGTGCGCCAAGAATCCCGAGTTTGACATCGCCAGGCTAATGGCACGCAGTGATCGGTCCCTGTTGCCTGAAGAATGCGCGGCGTACATGGCACCTTTTCCGGACTCAACCTACCGGGCAGCGACTCGCGCATTTCCCACGATGGTTCCCGACAACCCAGATGCCGATGGGGCGCAGACATCGGGCAAAGCCCGTGAATTTTGGAGAGACCAATGGAGCGGCAAAGTCTTGATGGCTGTCGGAATGCGCGACCCGGTGTTGGGATGGGACGTGATGCGAACGCTAAAGAGCAATATTCGCAACTGCCCGGAACCTCTGCAAATTGCCGAAGGTGGGCACTTCGTTCAGGAGCAAGGCGCTAGCATCGCACAGGCTGCCGTTAGCCTATTCTGAGTGCAAAGTCTTTCGCACGAGCTGTTCAGGAGTTAAATGCCCGTCTGGCAAAAATGAAATCATTCGCCTGCGGAAATTGAAGGATTTGAATTAGTCCGATGCCGGCCGCAGGTCTGGTCCAGTTGGCGATATTCGCGAAATTCCGGTAACCAGACGCTGAACCATGCTGATAGCGCCGAATGGACAGACGCCTGAGCACTTGCTGCAACCAGTGCAATTGGCAACATTGTCAAGCCGTGCTGTCTTGATCCAATTCACGACCTCCAAGCTCAGGATGTGTGGACCGCATGTGCCGACGCACCTACCGCAGCCAGTGCACTTTGCTGCAGCAATGTGGGGAAGTGGACGACGGAGATTCATTTGCACATGAAATGATCGGTGCGAGATCTAGATAGTAGGAGTTTCCAGAGGGAATGACTGAAGTAGGAATTCTTACGTTCTATTTCTTGACCCGTCCTGAGGCGACCAACTCTGCCGAACTTAAGGACCAAGAAACTTACGCCGCAGATAACGTCTTGCCATCAAGGCGCAAGCCCTGGAATTCCTGCCCTGACCAAGATGTCGTGCACCAGCTCCAGTCGTACAAGCGGGTTCTCCAATGCCATCAGCCTTTGTTTAAGTTCCAGTGGCAATTGCAAAAGTTCACACCAGCGGTTGGCTACCCAACCACATTCTTCCAGCCGATAGGGCTTGCCAAAAGGAAGCTGCTCTTGCTGCATTCCCTTGACCTGCAGGCTTTGGATGATCTGTCCGAGTGCGTCGGCAGTCACCTGAAGGTCTGGCGGTATATGCGCCGGGGTGTCTGGCGGAATAATATCTACATCACCGACCCAAAGGCCATATTTGAGCTTTTCGCGCTTGGTAATGCGGATACGTTGGGTGCCCAAACACTGAACCTTCATCAGTCCCGCCTGGGGTCGTGTGAGCGTCGTGATGGTGGCCAGGGTCCCCACATCGTTGAAAGCCTCATGTGCGAAAGTGTCTCCGGTTGGTGCCGTAGCAGGATCCGCAGTTGCTATCAATTGCCTGACTTCCGACCCTTCGGTCAGCGCGACCACACCAAACGGTGTGTCATTCTTGTGGCACTTGCCAATCATGTCCAAGTAGCGCACTTCAAATATTCGCAATGGCAGCACGCCGTTGGGGTAGAGCACCGTTCCCAGCGGAAACAGCGGTAACGATTGAAGTTGGAGGGACTCGGGCATAGGGTCCATCGTAAACAAGCCAGCGAATTTTGCCCGAGTAGGGACTCTGGGATGGCAAGCGTCTTGTCAAGATAGCTGCTTGAGGAGAATTTGCTATTGAAGATGTGAAAGTCCAGCTTCACATTGCCACCATTTGGGCGCATGCCTGCAATCGCCCCATTGCGACTCGAAACTCACACAGCATATTTCCAATTCAAGGTGACGTAATCGTGCCGCAGGAACAGACCCATCGCCGCTGCGGAGCATGGCGAAGAATCCGCAACAACTCAAGCGCCAGAGCTTCGTAATCGCCATCATCAATCCATACTTCAGGCAGACATTGATCAGGAGGCAATTCACCAGACGCCCTCCTGAGAAACTTGCGCTGGACGGTGGCACCAATGCCCTCTGCTCTTGGTCAATCCACCCACAGCGTTGCCATGACCAGATTTGGGGCTTGTACGAGACGTGGCATGTTGAATATTGTGTATGGTCTCATGCTATTGCGCATAGGCATTTCGACCAACCTCGGGAGTCCCAATTCATGCGCACCATGTCTGCGACCCACATTGACACTCGGCTTTGAATGGCACCTTTGGAAAAGGCAAGTAGGGTATTGTTTTGCCCGCTTTGCGTCAGCAGTGGCTACAGTACCTGGCCCATCTGCCGACCCCCACGCAAGGCAGCTATCTGGATGTCGAAATTTCCCATGCGGACTTGCCCTAAACCTGAGGGAAATCAGCGACTCAAACGTGCCCATTCCGGTCGATCTCGCGTGTCGGATGTGGGGCAGGTGGTCAGCGTCAGGAGTCGTTCGCCACGGTCAGCTTCCGGGTAAGCCAATTGTGTCATTTTGGATGCACCCCATCGACCACATAGACGTGGAAGTGCACATGCCCGTTCAGGCTGGAGCCGAACCGGTGGATGAAAGCGATTGCACCACAACGTGCAGCGCCGCCTCGTCCAACTGCGCCGCCCCAGGGCAGTGGTCCTGCAGCCTGCGCCTGCTGGAAGCCATCACCCACAGCCCAAACGTGTTTCCAAGCCTCAAACCTGGGTAATACTCGAACGTATGCGGTCGAATGCTACCCGCTTTCGTGCGTTATATTCACTCAATGCTTGCCATCCTTCGTCTCCTCAGTCTGCTCCTGCCCGAGCAGCAGCAAATCATTCTGCGCTTTGCCCGCGGTAAGGATATAGACAACGGTTTCCGCACCGGCCGCGAGATCCTGCTGCGCTAACAGAAAGGCTTTTGATGCGCGCTTTTCTGCTTGGGCTGTTGCTTCTGATTTTGTCGCCGCTGTTGCACGGCGAAGTTCCGCCAGCCATCACATTTGACCAAGGACAAATCACGGTCCTGCGCGACAAGTCGAAGCAACTAACCCTGGAACAAGCACGGGCGGCGCATGCCGAAGGTCAATTCAAACCACTCGCCGGCCACCTGGGCCTTGGCTACATCCCGGATGTGGTCTGGCTGCGCGTCTCCATTGCGCAAGAAAACCCGGCGGCGCGCTGGCTTGAAGTCATGCCGCCGTACCTCGACGACATCCGTCTCTTTCACCTTCGCTCCGACGGGAAAATCGACGTACGGCGCTCTGGCGACAGCCTGCCACAGTCATCCAAGGAGGAGCCTTACCGGGGCCACCTGTTCAAGCTTGATTTTCAACCGGGCGATCATGAGATTTTCATCCGCCTGCAAACCACCAGCACCATGGCTGCCATCGTTAAACTGTGGCAGCCGCGTGAATTCGAGCAACACCTGCGCAGCAGCTATTTCGGCTTCGGCCTCTACTTCAGCCTGATGCTTACCGTGCTGCTGTTCAATGCTGCCAACTGGCTGGTGGCGCGACGCACCATCTTTTTGGTCTACGTCGGATACCTTCTGATCATCAGCATCCAGTGGCTCGGCATCAACGGCTTCACCTCTGAGTTCCTTCTGCCCGAGCGGCCTGATCTAGCCAACATGTCTGTAGGACTGATGATCTCGTTGGTAGCGGCCATGGCATGGCTGTTCTTCATGATGATTCTCGAACTCAAGCGATACCACCCCTTCCTGCATCGCCTCAGCCAGTTCGGTATCTCCATCAGCCTCGCCACCTTCGTGGCGACACTGCTTGGCTATTATCAAATCTTCATGGCGATCCTCCTGATGGTCGGCACCGTTTCTCTCCTCACTGTCCCTTGGCCGATCTGGCGGCTGTGGAAAACGGGCGAGGTCTGGGCTCGCCTGCTTGCACTGGCCTATCTCCTCTATGCCTTGCTCTCTCTTTTCAACATTCTGGGCACCCTCGCCATATTCCCGTTCAACGAGTGGAACATCCTCGCCGGCATGGCGAGCAATATGGCCCATGTCTTGTTCCTGCATTTCGCCATCCTGCTGCATTACCGGCGCATCGAAGCAGATCACGCTGCAGCGCTCGAAAAGGCGGCGCTGGCTGAACGGCAAGCCACCCTCGATAGAGCTCATAGGGCGGAGCAAGACAAGCTTTTGCGCATGATGGACGAACGTACCACCGAGCTGGAGGTGGCCAATAAGAAGCTTGCAGCACTGTCAAATACGGATGGGTTGACCGGGCTGGCAAACCGGCGTCGCTTCAACGAGGTGCTGAATGCAGAGTTCTTGCGGCTCAAGCGCTCCGAAGCTCAGCTGTCACTGCTCATGATCGACGTCGATCATTTCAAGAAATTCAATGACCGCTACGGCCACATTCCAGGCGACAACTGCCTGACGGCCGTCGGGCAGGCCATCCACTCGGTCATCGGGCGGGCCTCTGATTTGGCGGCTCGTTACGGGGGCGAGGAATTTGCCGTCATCGCCCCCGAAACAAATGCCAGCGGCGCGCGATCGCTTGCTGAACGTATCCGACAGTCCGTCGAGGCGTTAGCAATTCCCCATGCTGCCAACACGGCCGCGCCGCATATCACGATTAGCATTGGAGTCGTGACCCGCTATGCGACAGAGATGGATATACCGGAAACTATCGTCAGCCTCGCCGATCGGGCGCTTTACCGGGCCAAGGAAGCCGGCCGGAACCGGGTCGAAATCACGGTCGGGGAGCACGACGATGAACCCCGCAAGGGACAACCCGGACTGGTCCGGCTGGTCTGGAAAGATATTGCCGAAAGCGGCAACGAGTCACTGGACCGAGAGCATCAGTCCTTGTTCGATCTGGCCAATCTGCTCCTTTCCGCTGCCGTCGAAGGGGCCTCGAAGGAGGAATGTACGCTCCTGCTGAATCAACTGCTGAATGCCGTGGTGACGCACTTCAGTGATGAGGAAGCACTGCTGGCCACCACCAATTTCCCTGACATCGAACATCACGCCCGGTGCCATCAGGAACTGGTGGCAAAAGCCCTCGACATGGCGGAACGGTTTGAGCGGGACGAACTCCCTGTTGGGGACCTGTTTAGTTTCTTGGCGTACGACGTTGTCGCTCAGCAC
>JAIPCE010000321.1 GCA_021738345.1 Rhodoferax sp.
TACATGGTCGCCGTGGCGTCTCCCACCGGATCATCGGTATCGGTGTACGCGTAATTTGAGTGGCACTTCAAACAAATCTGGTATTCCTTGGTGACCGCTGCCGAGCAGTTGCTTGAACCGCTGCCGCTGCCGCAACGGAGCGAGGTGGTCGGAAAACTGGGCAAACGGCCAAACTTGGTATCTGTCAACCCAGAGTAATCCGGTTCGACGCCGAAGCCGCCAAGCAAGGCATTGGAGACCGCATTGCCGCCGGCGGTGCCGCGGATGTCTATGTTCTCCGGATTTACGACGTGATTGCCTTTCTTCACCCGGTGCGGGTTGTGGCAGTCGGTGCATTCAACGTGGCGGTTACAGTCGTTACCACCCGCGCCCAGCAACTCCGGACGTTCCACAAAGTCCTTGCCGGCACGCGCCACCGCTTTTCCATCCACACCGGTATCGCCGATGCTGTGTTTCTCGGTGCTGGCACATTGTTCGTCGGTTGTGATCGGCATATGGTAAGAATTAGCATCGGTAAAGTCGGACATGATGTTCGGTACGGTCTGCGTGGCCAGATTCAACACCATCGGCGGTGTTGATGCAGCGGTATTTGTGCGCAACTGGTGACATTGATAACAAGTCTGTTCGATTGCGGAACCTCCGCCTGTTTTTGGATTGGCGGTGCTGTCGGTACCCTCGCGCAACAGTCGGCGAGCGCCCTGTACTGTGTGGGTGTCGTGGCAGTTCAGGCAGGCGGCCTGCCAGACTTGGGTGCCTGTGGCAAATTCACGCAAACCTGCAGCGGTGTCGTTGTAGGCCTGAGTAGTCGTATTGACGGCATGCGCCGAGTTTGCCCATACCGCGCCAGCCTTGTCGTGGCAGCCCAGGCAGATGATGTCGTTGTTGTAATTGAAAACTCCGCCACTTGGTCCGGCATTCTTCTGGAAACGGTTGGCGCGCAGGAACTTGATGCTGACTGATTCCGATGTGTCTCGGATATGCGGATCGTGGCAAGTGGCGCACTGAACTTGTCCCGCATTCGATGCGCTAGTCTCCTCCAGCGGCAGCAAGGGCCGTATGCCACCAGCGAAATCGCGGATGCCGACAGCATGAGTTTTGCCACCGGGCAAGTTCAAGGATGTTTCGTTGGTGCTTTGTTCATTAGTGACGGCGCGCATTTCGCCATCGGCGGTGACCAGCGCTTGGCTGTAGGTGACCGAGATCGGGTGATCGTTGCTGAGGTCGACGCCGAGAAACCGGGTGAACCCGGTGGTTGTTCCGCTGCCGGCCCGCATGCCGCCTGACACGGTACCGCCGGTTCCATCGCCGGTTCCAGTCATGGTGATTGACTGGGTGCCCGGCGTGGTGCTTGAGCCTTTGCCACTCAGCACATTGACGTTGCCGATAGCGAGCGTGCCGTCATGGCAAGATAAGCACAGCTTTGAGCTCCCTCCCGGTTGTGCCGAGAAACCATCCGTGATTTCAGACGCGTCGAGGGACGAGGAGTTATAGCGAGTGTAGGTGGCTGCACTCAACTTACGGTTCCACAATGGGGCTTTGCCATCGATCGTCGCTCCGTGCGGCGTGTGGCAAAACACACAAATCTGTGTTTCGGAGGTAGCCTTCAACGTGCCTGTTCCACTGGCGGACAGGTTGTGTTTGGTGCTTGCAATGTTGGATTCTCGTGCGGCTTGCGCAGTGCCAACCGTGAGCAGCATCGCAAACCCAGCCAGCAGTGCCAATAGGGGTTGACAGAAAGGCATCATGAGCCACCTAAAAATTGAAAAATAACGACCCGACCGTTGAACATGTCAGCCACATAAATACGCCCCCGCGAGTCGCTCCAAAGGCCTGCCGGCAAATAAAACTGTCCCACTTGCTGACCGGCCCCACCAATGGGCAGCAAAAACTCGCCCTGTTTGTTGAACACCAGCAGATTGTCGTAGTAAGACTCGATCACGTAAACATTGTCTGAGCTATCGACCGTGACACCTTTGGGCCGAGTCAGGTTGCCAAAATACAGCCCCCGTTTGCCTAACATTCCAACGCTTTTGCCGTCTGCGTCAAATATTTGAACCCGAGCATTCATGGTGTCAGCCACATACAGCCTGTCTCCTCCGAATGCCAAATGGGTCGGAAAGTTCAATTCATTTTCACCATCGCCGCGCTGGGCCATCACCTCCAGCAACACCCCGGCATCGTCAAATACCTTGATGTCATGGGCATGCGTGTCGGCCACATAAATCCGCCCCCGTGCTGCATCGCGTGCCAGACCCGTGGGACGATTCAGCAGCCCCTTGCCAAAGCTGCCAATCGGCTTGCCATCCCGGTCGAGCTGAAAGACCTGCCCCAACTCCGCATCCGCCACGAGAATCTGACCGCCCGCGCCCACTGCAATGCCGATTGGTGTGACAAATCGGCGGGTTTCCTGCGCCATCTCCCAGACCAGCAGCTTGCCCGCTGCCTGGTCAAAAACAAACACCGCGTGGTTGCTGATATCGGTGACGTAGACCCGCCCTTGCGCATCGACCGTTCCGGTTTGAGGGCGCTTTAAGGTGATTTTTTCTTCGGTGTCGTCAAATAAGCCCACCAGCCAATGGAATATCTTGATGCCCATGTTGCGCTGGTTGGCAGCCTCAGCGACCAGGTTGTCTTGGCCGAGCAATTGGCCCACATAGCGGTAGCGCGCCTGCTCGGGTGCAGCGGGCCAAATTTTTTCTGCCTTGGGGGTACGAAAGTCGGGGTCAAGATGCAGCGTGTACTTGACCTCGGCGCAGCCACCGAGCGCTAGCGCAAGCACCAGCCAGATCAGCCAACGGCTGCCGCGCAAAAGCTCAACTCCTCCGGTCGAATTTTTCACGGATAGTTCGCACGCAAAGCAGGTGCCGGCACGCGGAAGGTTTGTCTACCACCGTCGCGGCAATGGGTCAAAAACAAGTTGTTTCGATGCATGGCAACACTGACAAATCTGGCTGAAGCGGTCTATCGTAACGGGTTTTCAAGTGAATAGCGGTGCAGTGTATAGCGAGACCCACCGAACCGCTTAGCCCGGGACAATGCCCAGCGCAGGGCAGGCAAATTGCGTGGTTGACCGGCGTGGCACTACTTTGACCGGCAGGCCCCTGTAGGAGCCGCCGGGAGGCGCGCATTCCCTGGCTGGTGCCACTCCCACAAAATGCAATGCCAATTCCGACTCACGGCGATTCGTACCATAGAAGATCAGAAGCCTGGATTTACTGGCGTTTTACAGTCAGAAAGCCGCTTCAGGACCGTCGCTCAGCCTCCCAGCCCTTGCACGCCAGCCCAACTACCTTTGGAATCGGTTTGCTGCCAGTGCGATAGTGGGCAATCATGCGCCGGGTCATCCCCAGCGACTCGGCGGCTGTTGACAGTGATAATGAGTTGCGCCGCATCCATGCATCAAACGCCTCGGGCGTAGGTAGTCCGGCCTGTTCGCGGCACAGTTGATAGAGACGGTCGGACCCAAGGTCAAGGCCACCCGGCCAGTCGAGCCCAGCGCCCCATTCGTCAACTTGCATTTGGTTGAAAAATGCCGGGTCTAAAAGTGCATCGAAGGGCGCGACCGCTTGGGTTGACAAGTCGACTTCGATGAGTTCGCCTGTTGTCCAGTCGATGGATACCCGCAGTGGCCCAACGATGTGCGCCGATTTGATGCTTGGTGGTTTGTTATTCATGGATTTAGCCTCTCGTATTCGGCCAATAGAGCCGTTTCGTTGTGTTTTACCCATTCAAAGACTGGTTTCAATCGGACTTGTGGAACAACTGAACCGGCTAACACTTCGCGCGACTGAATTGCAATGGATACCCGGCTTCCGTCATTGAATTGGACCTGGATATGCGCGACATTGTGCGAGCCCTCGCGCCCATTTATGCGCGCCTGCCAGTCTGTGATCGGGCCGTAATTGGTCATGATTGCTTATAGTGTAACAAGTACACTAGAACAAGCCATTCAGGTGCTCCTCGCTCGGCATTGCGAACTTGTCTTTTGGCCTAGATTGACTGTGGTTCAGGACTTCATAGGGATAATCCTAGATCCCTTATATGGATGTCTCCCGGATAGCAAGAAGAATTTGTGTCATTTTGCGAAAAAGTCGGCTGCGTCCTCATATTCGGCCTTGATTGCGTGGTTCGCTTGTTTTTCAAACTCGCCCGCTGGCCCCGATGCATATCCGCTGACAAGCGCCTTATCTCAGTTTCGGACTTTTTATGTCCATGGAAAATCTCAGGTTTAGCTCATCCTCAGTCTGACCTATTTCACATCACTTCACTCTTTACTGCCTCACTACCCTACAAAAACTGACCATATCCTTTTCGGTTGGTTGGTTGATAAATATGGCTTTGCGTGCTCAGGCCGCTACCGGCCTGACGCTCTTGAAGCCCCGTTGGTAATCTTGATCCTTGGCCGTTACGGCCCAAATTGTCCTGGCCATCTTGGCCGCCTGCGCCACGATCACAACATTGGCTGGCCTGCGCGCCTTGATTTGCTCCAGCCATGGGCCGGGTTCTTTGGCATGGGGCAGCACGAATCTGGCACCGTGAATCAGCAATGTTCTCAGGTACGTGTCCCCACGCTTGGAGATGCTCCCCAGTCGCACTTTGCCCCCGCTGCCTATTTGCTTGGGAACCAAACCCAACCTGGCACAGAACTCCCGTCCCGACTTAAAGGCGCTGGCCTCTCCCATGGTGGCGATTGCCGCTGTGGCCGTGAGCAGGCCCACACCAGGAATCTGAACAATGCGCTGCATTTTCGGGTCTTCCTTGAGTTGCAGTGCCAGTCGCTTCTCAATGGCCAGTATGTCGTCGCCGATTGTCTTGATGCGTACGACTTGTTCGCGCAGACTGTCTCTGACCATTTGCGGCAACTGCGCTGACAAGTCTTCGAGTGCCTGCTCAACGTCTTTGAACAAGGCTTTGCGCCCTTGGGCAAAGATGGCTCCGAATTCGTACAACAACCCGCGCAAAGCATAGGTCTGCATGGTGCGCATCTTCATCAGCAGTTCACGCTGGCGGTGCAGGGTGAGCGTGGCTTGTTGCGCTGCGGTTTTGATACCAACGAATTTAACATCCGTTTGCTGCACGGCCAGCCAGATGGCTCGGGCGTCGGTCGCATCGGTTTTGTTGCCGCTCACGAATGGGCGAACATTTTTTGCATGCAATAGCCGCACACTGTGACCTAGCGCCTAGCCCATACCTTTGGGCCCTGCTCATCGCCCGCATCTACGAGGTGTTCCCGCTCTTGAGCCCCATCTGTGGCGGGCAGATGCGGCTGATTGCATTCATCACCGAGGGCACACAGATCCGCAAGATCCTTGATCACATCGGGGTCGACTCCGAGCACCCGCACATATCCCCGGCGCGCGGGCCACCACTGTGGGACGACTGTGGTGATGCGCAGATGGATGATGGGGTGCACATCGAGCCCGATTGGG
>JAIPCE010000322.1 GCA_021738345.1 Rhodoferax sp.
GCTCGCGAGCTCACGGTGAATGACGGCGAGCGATTCGGGTTGTGAGAGGGTTCGTTTGATTTGGTTTTGTTGGTGCATCCCGCAAGGGTAAACAATTTGTCACGGAAAGTCCAGTACTATTTACGGGTGCGTAGCAGGGTTAGCCGGTGAAAAATCGAATGACTCAAGATGGCTGCTTATAGGGAAGAAGATTGTGTATTCGATCTTGGTGGTACTGGCGTTATTTCTACTCTCCCTGATAGCACTTCGACTGTGGGATGAGCGTGTCGAGCGTGTGGAGTGGGCTCGATTAGCCGCATCGCAGCCGCAAACCCCCGCTCGGTATGACCCGGTAATGGTGGCCGATTTGCCTGAGCCGGTGCAGCGGTTCTTCAACTTTGCCATCAAGCCCGGCACACCGTTGCTGACTGTGGCTGAAATCGACATGGGTGGCGAATTCAGTCTGGGCACTCGGGACAACCCAAACTATCAACCGATGGATGCCAAGCAGATTCTGGCGGCACCAACGGGTTTTGTCTGGAAAGTCAAGATGCCCGGAGTCGTGTCGGTGTCTGGCGCTGACACCGGTAGCTGGACCCGCTTCCGAATTCTCGGCCTGATACCGGTTGCCCGCATGGGCGGTGACACAAACCACGCAAGGGCCGCATATGGCCGATATGTTGCCGAGGCGGTGTTTTGGACTCCAGCCGCATTGCTCCCAAGGTCAGGTGTTGTTTGGGAAGCACTACATCAGGACACTGCCCGCGTGACAGTGACTCACAACGGGCTATCGCAGGCAGTGGACATTAAGGTGGATGCCGAAGGTCGTCCCTTGGTGGTTCACTTCATGCGATGGAGCAATGCCAACCCCGATAAGAAGCACCGGCTTCAGCCTTTTGGTGGGCAAATGTCGGATTTTCGCGAAGTTCAGGGTTTTCGCATTCCCTTCAGTGTAGAGGCAGGCAACATGTTTGGCACGGACGAACACTTTGTGTTTTTCAAGGCAACGGTCACCGCCGTGCGCTTCTTGACACCTAAGTCATAACCTTTGCGACCAACACCTACACTCATTCACAGTGCAACCAGCTAACAAGGCGCTGCACCGGCGGTGAGCTTGGGCGTTAAATCGCCACTTCATTTCGACTAACCGATGTCTGGAGATTTCTACAGTCGCTTTCAGCCCTTTGCCACCAGACAGCCAGCGGCCATTCTCAAGAAGTTTTCATGTCCAGAAAGTCCCGCAAGTTTTGCGGTTTACATTACGTTTGGCGTCGCCAGAAGTCCACCATTCACTGTTGAACTAAACCCTCTCCCAACGAAAGGAAATCCCATGAAACTCGGCGCCTTCTCCATAAGCCTCGCTGTCAAAGACATCGTTGCCTCAAGGGACTTCTACGAGAAGTTCGGCTTCACTGTTTTCGGCGGCAACCAAGCACAGAACTGGTTGATCATGAAGAATGAAGGCACCCTGATAGGCCTGTTTCAAGGAATGTTCGAAGGAAACATGCTGACCTTCAATCCCGGGTGGGATAGCAATGCAAAGAATCTCGACGCCTTCGATGATGTAAGAGAGATTCAGCGCCACTTGAAGAGTCATGGCGTTCAGCTATCAACTGAAGTGGATGAGAACACTACAGGTCCCGCAAGTCTAACAACGACTGACCCGGACGGAAATCAGATACTTATCGATCAACACCGCTGAGTCAATGCGCGGCGTGCGAACAGCGCCGCTTAACCCTTGCTCATGCCGAGCGCTAACGCTGAACGGACTATTGAGTGACCAGTATGGAGCGAAGCATCTGATCGCTTGCAGCCCATTGACGACAATGGCCAGCCACGAAAAATGCCGAAGGACTAGTGACCCTCGGAATTCACTATCAATTCAGTTGCCGAACACGGAATCCTGGCGTGCGCCAAGTGATTTTTTTACTGAGCAAGAATCCAGCCGATCACGTTCTTTATCTCCGCTGCATCCTTGCTATCGATGGCCTTGTGCTCTTCCTCTGTGCCATCTTTCAGTTTGACCTTGGGTGACTTGGTGATACTGTCCATGAGTTTGGCTTCGGCATCGGCCTTGCCTTTCCACTTCTCGGCAATCTTCTTGAAAGATGAGCCATTCTTGTCCTTGTCAATTGCGTGGCACTTCATACAGCCACTCTTTTTGGTCAATGCCGTGGCGGCATCGGCATTGACGGCAGCATAAGAGGCGCCCGACAGTGCCATGGCGGCAATTCCGGCGGTAGCCAATGTGATCAATTTGGAAGGTAAAAAAAGCTTCATCGCGCGTTTCTCCTTTGCATCGGATTCGCACCGGTAATCGGATGACCACCCCGGCAAACCCAGAAGTCGTCTGATGACCAGACCGACAACATTTTGCGCGGGTTTACCCTGACGTTATTGCAGAAATGCAAGGGAACTGATCTTGATCAATCTCCATCGCACGACGATCATGGCGTCACGTCGGATGTACAAAAAAAACACCCGAAAAGCCAGCGTCACCCCCGAGAACGGATAGGAAATTCAATCAAATGAGGCCAAGTATCGCACCTCGAAACAGGCCTCAATCCGCCTAAGAACCCTCGATTTGCATGTGACACCACCTGAGTTGGGTGGTGTCGACACCCCAAAACTCTGCTCAGAAACCGCGCTGGCTACAGTGCACGCAGATTCACCCCCACAGCGAGTGTAATTCGCCGCTTGAACCCCTCACCAATTGACACCCTGGTCGACCTCATAGTCAGGTGCCGACTGCGCCGCCAAATCCCAGTCTGGCCCGCCTGGCATCTCGTCGCTTATCTGCACATCACATTGCTCCCACAGCGGCGGTCCACATGCCGGGGAGATGATGATGTCAAGGTCAATGCCCCCTAAAACCGCCATTAGCGTCGTCCTAGCCCGGCACACGGGCCGCCGCTTTTGGATGACTGCGATGCGCCAGTCCATGACGGGGTGCAAAACGAGCCGGACTGGGATTTGGCCGCACACCTAGCACCGGACTACGAGGTGGATCAACGCGTCAATTGTGAGCAAGTTCCATAGCGGTTTACGTCCACTGCGGGGTAGCCATGCGTGTGACGCAGGCCAAAACTAATAGACGAGCAGCGGCTGCACTATGGACGGCCTCAGCCGACCCAAACCACTGAAATCAAGGACATTAAGACGCCCCGAGCGCGTGCCATACTTGGCCACATGTAGTTGCATCTATCCGTCGCACACCGAGGCCCGGCCAATGAGATCGTGCAGTGAGCGGTTGAGACTGCCCGCGGGGTTCTGTACGACAATCGTGTCATGCGCATCCTGCTCGCCGAAGACGAAACCGAACTGGGCACCTGGCTGACCAAGGCGCTGGCGCAGAACGACTTCCAGGTCGACTGGGTCAACGACGGCCGCATGGTGAGACGCAGCCTCAAGGCTACCAAGTACGACGCGCTGATTCTCGACTTGGGCCTGCCTGGTCTGGGTGGGCACGATGCGCTGTCCGACCTGCGCGAGGCCGACGAACGCCTGCCGGTTCTGATCCTCACCGCGCGCGACTCGCTGATGGAGCGCGTGAGTTGTCTACACGGCGGGGCCGACGATTTCCTGGCCAAGCCCTTTGAGTTGACCGAGCTGGAGGCGCGCCTGATCGCGCTGATCCGTCGCTCGCGTGGCAGTGAATACCCGCGTTTTGCGTGTGGCCCGCTCAGCTACGACAGCGCGACCAAACAGTTCCGCCTGCAGCACGAACCACTCACACTCACTCCGCGTGAGCACGCAGTACTACGCGCGCTGATCCAGCACAGTGGCGAAGCGCTGTCCAAACGCGAACTGGTGGAGCGCGTGTTCTCCGACGAGCAAGACGTGAGCCCCGAAGTCATCCAGGTACTGGTGCACCGCTTGCGCAAACGGCTGGCCGCTTCACCTGTGCGCATCACCACCTTGCGCGGCATGGGCTACCTACTGGAATGCCCGCCATGAGCGCGGCCCGACCGTTGCGAAGGCGCTCAGCCCCGCAGTGCGCAGCACGTAGGGTAGTCCAGTGAGCGTGGGCGAAAATTGGCCAGTGCAATCCCTGCTTCGCTGGCTCGGTGGCAGCATCCGCCGGAAGTTGCTCGTGGTGCTCGTGCCAGGTCTGCTGCTGGTGTTTTCGGCCGAAATCTGGCTGGCCTGGCGCACCGCCAGCGAGGCGGCCGACGCAGCTTACGACCGCTCGTTGCTAGGTGCGGTCAAGTCCATCGACTCCAGCATCTCCACCGCCAGCGGCGGCCTGGGCGTGGAGTTACCCTACCGCATGCTGGAGTTCTTCGAGCTCACCGCCAACGGGCAGGTGTACTACCGCGTGGCCACCGAAGACGGACTGGTCGAGATCGGCAGCGCCGACCTGCCGCCTCCGCCAAGGCCCCTGCTCTCGGGCAAGCCGCATTTTCATGAGGGCGTGTACTTCGGCGAGCCGGTGCGCGTGGGCAGCTATGCGCGTGAACTGGCCACGCCGCTGGCCGGCCAGCCCGGGCCTCAGCGGGTGGTGATCCAGGTGGCCGAAACGCTGGAGGCTCGCACCGGTTTCCAGCACAGCCTGGTGCTGCAGTCGGTGGCGCGCGACTTCCTGCTGGTCGCCGTGGCCAGCACCCTGTTTGGCCTGGCCATTGCCTGGGCCATGCGCCCGCTGACGCGCCTGCGCAAGGATTTGGGGCACATGCTCAAGCGCTACCAGCTCAGCATTACGACGTGATCAAGAAACGCTAGATTCCTTGACTGAGTGAAACTCTTAGTGATTGAGTCAAGTTTTTCTACGCAGCAATGTGGGAGTCGCACCACGAGTTGACCGCTGCTTCTGCCGCTTGAAACTTGCGCAGTGCGTTTGGTGAACTTGGCGGCGCTGTTGGCAGCGGCGGCGCCAGTGCCGGGCGCAGGATGCGTGAGTAGACGCGGGAGTAGAACATAGCCGTTCGTAGTCCGTCCTGAGTGAGTTGATAGCGGTGAGTCTTGGGCACACGTTCGATCAGACCGTGCAGACGCAGTCGTCTGAGTTCGTAGCTCATGCGACCCGGGGAGACCTCATCAGAGCGCTTGCCCAACAAAATGGCCAACTGCTGGCGCAGGTCCTTGTTGGTGAACCCGCGCGCCACGAACACGAACATCAACACCGCATTGAGGATAGCTTGCACGTTGGCGTCGCCAAAGCGCAGCGCGCTGGCGCGCTGTCCTTCGATCTCACGCGGGCGTTGCAGGTGCTGGAAGGCGTCATCGCCTAGTGCGCAGTCGTGACTGACTTGGCTCTTCTAAAATCCTAGTGGGTAGAAATTCGCCAATTTGTTGTTGAAGTAGAGGTTTTTTATGTCTAAAGAGCTATTTGCGCTGGCTTTGGGAATCAGTGATCCATGGTTTGTTGGCTCGGTTGATTTTGATGCGA
>JAIPCE010000017.1 GCA_021738345.1 Rhodoferax sp.
AATCCATCGCGCTCAAGCGGTTCCTGACGCACGCCCTGTACAGACATCCGCAGGTAGTGCATAAGATGTCAGTGGCACAAGGGGTCGTCCGCGAATTGTTTGCCCTGTACTGTGCCAATCCGCAAGAAATGCAGGCAGGATTCGCGGCGCGCATCGCGCAAAGCGACCGTCTGCCGCAGCAGCGGAGCCTGCAATCCCGGGTGGTGGGTGACTATATTGCTGGCATGACGGACCGATTTGCCGCACGGGAACACACACGATTGACCGGAACCCGGGTGTTGGATTGAGTTTCGGTCCCGGCTTAAAATGAAGCCAACAGAGTCAATGTGGAGACGTCGTGAGCTTTTTAAATCAGTTGAAGTCGCAAGCAAGTGCGTTGCAATCGCAGCAATCGGCGCAGACCCAGAGCGTCGAAGAAAATACCGCACACACCGAGCTTGCCAGCAAAACGGTCTGGTTGTATGTCTCTGAGTTGGCCAAGCAGCTCAACGTTATTGCACCAGACGGACCCAAATTGTCACTCGACGGAAAAACCCAGTGGCCCGCCATGCGGCTCACCGATTTTCGTGCCGATGCCCGAAAAAAACAGTTGCGCAGCAAAGATGTCTATGACTACATCGCCATGGGGTGGCAAATGCTACCCAAGGACGGCCCGCCAGTGCCGGGTGCCGTGAGCGTCAATTTTCCGCCTGACCTGGAACGGGTCGAAAAGCGCTTGTCGTTTGGTTCCATCAAGCACGAACGTAAGGATGTGCGCCACCCTGAGAAAAACACTTTGCAGGCCATTCGGTTTGAATACCTCACCCAGGCGCGCGGCAATGTGACCATCACGGCCGACCACGACAAGGGCCAACTCCTGTTTCGTCTGGCCAATACCGGGGGTTTTGAAATCCTGCAAACCACCGTCGCTGCGCAGCGTGTCAACACAGAGCTATTGGACGAAATGGCAAAAATGATCGTGGGTCAGCCAAGTCGGTTTTTATGACCTGGGCGGCGGACGATGCCGACGCACTGGTCAAACACGACACCCGTAAGTGGCTGCAACGTGCGGTCATTGGTCTCAATCTGTGTCCGTTCGCCAAGTCCGTGGAGGTGAAGGGCCAGGTGCACTATGGCGTAAGCCATGCGGTGGGCTTTAGAGATCTGCTCCATGATTTAAAGACAGAGCTACACGACCTTCAGGCGGTCGATCCGGCGCAGCGCGACACCACCTTGTTGATTCTGCCCAATGGTTTTGCTGATTTTTTGGAGTTCAACGCACTGCTGCGCGAAGCAGACCGCATGCTTGGCAAATGGGGTTACGACGGGGTGTTTCAAATTGCCAGCTTGCATCCTGGCTACCAGTTTGCCGGCACCGAAGCCGACGACATCACCAATTACACCAACCGCTCGCCCTATCCCACGCTGCATTTGCTGCGTGAAGCAAGCATTGACCGGGCGGTCAAGGCGTTTCCACATGCAGAGGCAATTTACGAGACCAATATGCACACCATGCGGCAACTAGGTCTGCAGGGGTGGGAGAAATTGGGTGTCTGTGCCAATTTTAAGAGCACAAATTCGCTATGACCCGGCAAGTGCCGAAAAACAAGGCAGCGCTGCGCGAAAAATCGGGTGCAAGCAGCGTCGTCAACCCGCTTGCAGATGAAGTGCTAGCAGGGCAGTCGATTGAGCTTCTTAAAGAACTCCACATCCTGACCCGAGACGCCAAGCTCAACCAGGATTCGCGGCGCAAACTCAAGCAGGTGTACCACCTCTACCGTTTCATAGAGAAAATTTTGCAGGAGCTGGGGGAAGATCGCTCGGATGCTGCGCCGTGCTCTGACCCGCAAACAGGGCTGACCTTGGCAGACCACGGCGCTGGTAAGTCTTATCTCGGATTCATTTTGTACGATTTGTACTTCAAGTTTCAGCCGCTCTCGCACCTGTTTGGTGTAGAGACTCGCCCTGAATTGGTGCAAAAATCACGCGAGTTGGCGGCCAAATTGGGCTTCGAGCGCATGTCCTTTGTCAATCTGAGCGTGGCAGAGGCCTCTGAATCAGACGTATTGCCCAGGCACATCGATGTCGTCACCGCCTTGCACGCCTGTGACACCGCCACCGACGACGCGATTCGCTTTGGTCTGCAAAAAGGAGCCCGTGCCATGGTGCTGGTGCCCTGTTGTCAGGCCGAGATTGCCCGCAGCCTGAACGCGCACAAGGCGCTCACCCTCAAGCGCACGCCGCTCGCCGAACTATGGCGACACCCCATGCACACACGCGAGTTTGGCAGTCAGATTACCAATGTATTGCGCTGCCTGTACCTTGAGGCGCAGGGCTATCAGGTCTCGGTCACTGAATTGGTCGGCTGGGAGCACAGCATGAAAAATGAACTTATCATAGCCCGCAACATCCAACGCCCCAACCGCCTGGCAGCCCGGCGGTTAATCGAGTTGTTGGACGAGTTTGGCTTGACCGAACTGCTTCATACCCGCTTTACATTGGCGGCTGACAATGCCTTGGTGCAATAGCTGCGCAACAATGAACGGAAAAGTCTCTCAACGTCATTCCCGCGAAGGCGGGAGTACATGGATTTGCATGCAGGCACTGGATTCCCGCCTTCGCGGGAATGACCCAGCGGCGAGTTTGGCAACATGTCGCGTGGCTGGGAGGTGAGTAGTTAGGTTTGGTTTTGGTTTTGGTTTTGGTTTTTGACTTTGGAGATAGATATGAAACGAATTTTGAATGTGGGTTTTGCGGTGCTGATCGCCTCGGTCCTGGCAGCCTGTGCCAGCAGCAGCCCGGACGTCATTCAACGGGGCGATGCACAACGCATGGCCAAGGTCGAAGACGGGGTGGTGCTGACTGTGCGGACCGTAGTGGTCGACGGCAGCCAGTCTGGCATTGGTGCCGCTGTGGGTGGTGTAGCGGGTGCTGTGGGCGGCTACAGCGGCAGTGGTGTGCAGCGCGAAGCACAGGTGCTGGGGATGCTGGTTGGCGTGGCGGGTGCTGCGGCGGGCAATGCCATTGAGCGACTGGCGACCCGCGAAGATGCCTATGAAATCCTGGTGCAACTGAAATCCGGCGACCGACGTGCCATTGTGCAGGGTAAGGGGGATGAAATTTTTACGCCAGGTGATGCGGTGATTTTGGTCACCACAGGCGGCAAGGTACGTGTCACCAAGGCCCCCAAAAAATAAGCCTGCTTCTTCTCAGCTTTGGCCCGATTACCACGACTCTCCTTACCCGGTGTCCCGCACCATGTGATACAGCGGGGAAACAACCGCCAGGCCATTTTTTTATCTGCCCAGGATCGGCAGTCGCTGCTGGGCTTGCTGGAAGACAATGCACAGAAGTTTGCGGTTGCCGTGCACGCCTATGTGCTGATGGACAACCATTTTCACCTGTTGGTCACACCCCAGACCGACGCAGGCTTGCCCAGGATGATGCAGGCGATTGGTCGCAGCTATGTGCGTTACTTCAATGATCGCCAAAAACGCAGTGGCACCTTGTGGGAAGGGCGTTACAAGTCCACCCTGATCCAGACCGAGCGCTATCTGTTGGCCTGTATGGTCTATATCGACCTCAATCCCGTGCGTGCGGGCATGGTGGCTGCAGCACAAGACTTTCCGTGGTCTAGCCACGGGCACTATGTCGGTCTGCGTTCGGACAAACTCATTACGCCACACCCCCTGATTTGGCAGCTCGGCAATACACCATTTGCCCGCGAAGCAGCTTACTCTGAAATGGTGCATGCAGGCATCAGCCCTGTGCAGCAGCAGGCCCCGACCGACGCGACCTTGCGCGGTTGGGCACTGGGAGAGCCCGAATTTGTGGCAGATTTACAAATGAAAACCCCTAGGCGTGTCAGCAAAGGGAGTGCAGGACGGCCTGTGAAACAACTAAAGTCGGCAAAAAAATGAGAATTATCGTTTTAAATTTGTTTTACAATTTGCTATTATTTTTAATATGTCCCTAATTTTTCAAAAAATTGACATAAGGGCAATTAATTGGAATCTGACCCCAATTAAAGTTCCAATTTGCTATTATTTTTAATATGTCCCTAATTTTTCAAAAAATTGACAAAAGGGCAATTAATTGGAATCTGACCCCAATTAAAGTTCTTGGCACTTTTGTTGCATTGCAGTATTCTCTGTGTCCACTGTCATTTTTTAGGAGTGCGCCTTGACTACGGCTGCCGAAATTCAATATCTTCAAGAACATGGTTTGTATTCTTCTGCGCAGGAGCACGATGCCTGCGGTGTGGGTTTTGTGGCCCATATCCGGGGTGAAAAGAGTCACTCCATCGTAAAAAATGCGCTCAAGATTCTTGAAAACCTGGACCACCGGGGTGCCGTGGGTGCTGACAAGTTGATGGGCGACGGTGCCGGCATTCTGATTCAGTTGCCCGATGCGCTGTACCGTGAAGAAATGGCGGCGCAAGGGGTGCGCCTGCCAGCGCCGGGTGAATATGGTGTTGGCATGATTTTCTTGCCCAAAGAGCATGCCTCACGCCTTGCCTGCCAGCAGGAGATGGAGCGTGCTATCAAGCTGGAAGGGCAAGTCTTGCTGGGCTGGCGCGACGTGCCGGTCAATCGCGATATGCCCATGTCGCCCACAGTGCGCGCCAAAGAGCCGATTTTGCGGCAGGTGTTTATTGGCCGCGGCAATGACGTGATCGTGCAGGACGCACTCGAGCGCAAGCTGTACGTAATTCGCAAGACGGCCAGCGCCAATATCCAGGCGCTCAAACTCAAGCACAGCAAAGAGTACTACGTGCCTAGCATGAGCAGCCGCACCGTGGTCTACAAGGGGTTGCTGCTGGCCGACCAGGTCGGTTTGTATTACCGTGATCTGCAAGATGAGCGCTGCGTGTCGGCCCTAGGGTTGGTGCATCAGCGCTTTTCCACCAATACTTTCCCCGAGTGGCCCTTGGCACATCCGTACCGGTATGTGGCCCACAACGGCGAAATCAATACCGTCAAGGGCAACTACAACTGGATGAAGGCGCGCGAAGGCGTCATGTCGTCCCCCGTACTGGGGGTAGACCTGAAAAAGCTCTATCCGATCAGCTTTGCCAACCAGTCCGACACCGCTACCTTTGACAACTGCCTAGAGTTGCTGACCATGGCCGGTTACCCCATCAGCCAGGCGGTCATGATGATGATTCCCGAACCCTGGGAACAGCACACCACCATGGACCCGCGCCGCCGCGCGTTCTATGAGTACCATGCCGCCATGCTAGAGCCCTGGGACGGGCCGGCCTCGATCGTGTTCACCGACGGTCGCCAGATTGGTGCCACCCTGGACCGCAATGGGCTGCGACCCTCGCGCTATTGCATCACCGACGACGATCTGGTCATCATGGGCTCCGAGTCTGGTGTGCTGCCGGTGCCAGAAAACAACATTGTGCGCAAATGGCGCCTGCAGCCCGGCAAGATGTTCCTGATCGACCTGGAACAGGGCCGTATGATTGACGACGAAGAGCTCAAGGCCAGCTTGGCCAACAGCAAACCCTACAAGCAGTGGATCGAGAACTTGCGCATTCGTCTGGACGACGTACAAGGTGCTGGCGATTCGGCGCATGCTCTGGCAAACGGAACCACGCTGTTGGACCGTCAGCAGGCCTTCGGCTTCACGCAAGAAGACCTCAAATTTCTCATCGCACCCATGGCCACTGCTGGTGAAGAGGCCATTGGCTCCATGGGCAATGACAGTCCGCTGGCCGTGCTGTCGGATAAAAACAAGCCGCTCTACAACTACTTCAAACAGTTGTTTGCCCAGGTGACTAACCCGCCGATTGACCCGATCCGCGAAGCCATTGTCATGTCTCTTGTGTCGTTCATCGGCCCCAAGCCCAACTTGCTGGACATCAACCAGGTCAATCCGCCGATGCGGCTTGAAGTCAGCCAGCCGGTGCTGGACTTTGCCGACATGGCCAAGTTGCGCGACATCGAGCGGCACACGCATGGCAAGTTTCGCAGCCACACCATCGACATCACCTACCCGCTGGCATGGGGCCATGAGGGGGTCGAGGCCAAGCTCGCATCTTTGTGTGCCGAAGCGGTGGACGCCATAAAGGGCGGCCACAATATTTTGATCATCAGTGATCGGGCGCTGTCAGCCACACAGGTGGCGATTCCGGCCTTGCTGGCGCTGTCGGCGATTCACCAGCACCTGGTCGGTGAGGGACTTCGCACGACCGCCGGATTGGTCGTCGAAACCGGTACCGCGCGCGAGGTGCACCACTTTGCCGTGCTGGCCGGTTACGGCGCCGAGGCCGTCCACCCTTATTTGGCGCTGGAAACCCTGGCCGACATCCACAAGCAATTGCCCGGCGACCTGAGCGCCGACAAGGCCATTTACAACTACATCAAGGCGGTTGGCAAGGGTCTGTCCAAGATCATGTCCAAAATGGGTGTCAGCACCTACATGAGCTATTGCGGGGCACAGTTGTTCGAGGCCATAGGCTTGTCAAGTGCCACGGTCAGCAAGTACTTTACCGGCACGCCAAGCAGGGTCGAGGGCATTGGTGTGTTCGACATTGCCGAGGAGTCGATTCGCATGCACAAGGCGGCCTTTAGTGCCGACCCCGTGTTGGCCCATGCGCTCGATGCGGGCGGCGAGTATGCCTGGCGGGTGCGCGGCGAAGAGCATATGTGGACCCCCGATGCCATCGCCAAGCTGCAACACAGCACGCGCGCCAACAATTGGAACACCTACAAGGAATACGCCCAGATCATCAACGACCAAAGTCGGCGCCACATGACGTTGCGTGGCTTGTTCGAGTTCAAATTTGATCCGGCCAAAGCCATTTCTGTCGACGACGTCGAACCCGCCAAAGAAATTGTCAAACGCTTTGCAAGCGGCGCCATGTCGCTCGGCTCCATTTCCACCGAGGCCCATGCCACGCTGGCAGTCGCCATGAACCGCATGGGTGGCAAAAGCAACACCGGCGAAGGCGGCGAAGATCCTGCACGCTACCGCAATGAGCTCAAGGGCATCCCGATCAAAAAAGGCGACTCCCTCAAAAGCGTGATTGGTGATGACGTGGTGGAAGTCGACCTGCCACTGCAGGACGGCGACAGCCTGCGGTCCCGCATCAAGCAGGTCGCCTCGGGCCGTTTTGGCGTGACCGCCGAATACCTCAGCAGCGCAGACCAGATTCAGATCAAGATGGCGCAAGGCGCAAAACCCGGTGAAGGTGGGCAATTGCCCGGTGGCAAGGTGTCGGATTACATTGGCCGACTGCGCCACTCGGTCCCCGGAGTGGGCCTGATTTCGCCGCCACCGCACCATGACATCTACTCGATTGAAGACCTCGCGCAACTGATTCACGACCTCAAAAACGTGGCTCCCCAGAGCTCGATCAGTGTCAAACTGGTCAGTGAAATTGGCGTGGGCACCATCGCGGCGGGCGTGGCCAAGTGCAAGAGCGACCATGTCGTGATTGCCGGCCACGACGGCGGCACCGGTGCCTCGCCCTGGTCGTCGATCAAGCACGCAGGTAGCCCGTGGGAGATTGGCTTGGCAGAAACCCAGCAAACCCTGGTGCTCAACCGGCTGCGCAGCCGCATTCGGGTCCAGGCCGACGGTCAGATGAAGACCGGTCGCGACGTCGCCATCGGTGCGCTGTTGGGCGCCGACGAGTTTGGCTTTGCCACTGCGCCGCTGGTGGTCGAGGGTTGCATCATGATGCGCAAGTGCCACCTCAATACCTGCCCGGTCGGTGTTGCGACCCAAGACCCGGCGCTGCGCAAAAAGTTCAGCGGCAAGCCCGAGCATGTCGTCAACTACTTTTTCTTTGTTGCCGAAGAGGTGCGCCACATCATGGCGCAGCTCGGCATCCGTAAGTTTGACGACCTGATCGGGCGCGCCGATTTGCTCGACATGCGCCGTGGCATCGACCATTGGAAAGCAAGCGGCCTGGATTTTTCCCGCCTGTTTGCACAACCCCAAGTTCCTGCGGATGTGCCCCGCTACCAGACACTGGTGCAGGACCACGGGCTGGAGAAAGCGCTTGACAACGTCCTGATCGCCAAGAGCCGCGCCGCCATCGACAAAGGCGAAAAGGTGCAATTCATTGAGGTGGCGCGCAATGTAAACCGCTCGGTCGGTGCCATGCTGTCCGGGGCGGTGACACAGGTCCACCCGGAGGGTTTGCCGGACAACACGATACACATCCAGCTCGAGGGCACGGGCGGCCAGTCCTTTGGTGCGTTTTTGGCCAAGGGCATTACGCTGTATCTGATTGGTGACGCCAACGACTACACGGGCAAAGGCCTGTCGGGCGGGCGCGTGGTAGTACGCCCCAGCATCGACTTTCGTGGCGAGGCCATCCGCAACACGATTGTGGGCAATACCGTCATGTACGGCGCCACCACCGGTGAGGCGTTCTTTAGTGGCGTGGCTGGCGAGCGTTTTGCCGTGCGCTTGTCGGGAGCGACTGCGATCGTCGAGGGTACTGGCGACCATGGCTGCGAGTACATGACCGGCGGCACGGTGGCAGTGCTGGGTAAAACCGGGCGTAACTTTGCGGCCGGTATGAGTGGCGGAGTGGCCTATGTCTACGACGAAGATGGTCAGTTCGCCACGCGCTGCAACACCGCCATGGTCAGCCTAGAAAAGGTGTTGACAGTCGCCGAACAAGGCGCCGCAATGGACCGAGGCATTTGGCACCGGGGCGAAGCCGATGAAACGCAACTGAAGAAACTGCTAGCCGACCACAACCGTTGGACCGGCAGCAAGCGCGCCCGCGAGTTGTTGGACAACTGGGAAGTAGCCCGCGGTAAATTTGTCAAGGTCTTTCCCAACGAGTACAAACGTGCCCTCGGTGAAATCCATGCGCGCAAGCTGGCGCTGGCCTCCAAGCCGGTCGCGACTTTCAAGAGCAAAGATGCGGCTATCGCCCTTTAAAGGAACGAGATCATGGGAAAAATTACTGGATTCATGGAGTTTGAGCGTGTCGAAGAGGGTTACAAGCCGGTTGGCGAAAGACTCAAACATTACAAGGAATTTGTGGTCGGGCTTGATGATGCCCAAGCCAATCGACAGGCCGCGCGCTGCATGGACTGCGGAACTCCGTTTTGCAACAACGGATGCCCGGTCAACAACATCATCCCGGACTTCAACGATCTGGTCTACCGGGGCGATTGGAAAGCGGCCATAGACACGCTGCACAGCACCAACAATTTCCCCGAGTTCACCGGCCGCATTTGCCCGGCTCCCTGTGAAGCTGCCTGTACCCTCAACGTGAATGACGAGGCTGTTGGCATCAAGTCGATTGAACACGCGATCATCGACCGGGCATGGTCCGAGGGCTGGGTCACACCGCAAGTGGCGGCCGTAAAGACCGGAAAAAAAATCGCCGTCGTCGGGTCGGGACCGGCCGGTTTGGCGGCTGCGCAGCAGTTGGCACGCGCCGGGCACGCCGTGACATTGTTCGAGAAAAATGACCGGGTCGGCGGGCTGCTGCGCTACGGCATTCCCGACTTCAAGATGGAGAAGTCGCACATTGACCGCCGAGTGGAGCAGTTGCAGAAAGAGGGCGTTGTCATCCGTACCGGTGTGCTCGTGGGTGAATGGCCCAAAGACTCCAAAGTGACCAATTGGGCAAAAGAAACGGTTTCTGCGGCCCAGTTGCAAAAGGAATTTGATGCCGTACTGCTTACCGGGGGCTCGGAGCAATCGCGCGATTTGCCGGTGCCCGGGCGCGAGCTGTCCGGCATTCACTTTGCCATGGAATTCCTGCCCCAGCAAAACAAGGTCAATGCCGGCGACAAGTTAAAGGGACAACTGCGTGCCGACGGCAAGCATGTGATCGTCATCGGTGGTGGCGACACCGGTAGCGATTGCGTTGGTACCAGCAACCGCCACGGGGCTGCGAGTGTGACCCAGTTCGAGGTGATGCCCCAACCGCCGGCGGAAGAAAACCGCCCCATGACCTGGCCCTACTGGCCCATCAAATTGCGTACCAGTTCCAGCCACGACGAGGGCTGCACCCGAGAGTTTGCGATTTCCACCAAGGAATTCATTGGCGAAAAAGGCAAGCTCACCGGCCTTAAAACGGTCAAGGTGGAATGGAAAGACGGAAAAATGGTCGAGGTGGCGGGCTCTGAGCAGGTACTGCGGGCCGACTTGGTGCTGCTGGCGATGGGCTTTGTCAACCCTGTGGCGACGGTGCTGGAGGCATTTGGCGTCGAAAAGGATGTCCGCGGCAATGCGAAAGCGCTCACCGAAGCGGCCAGCGCATACGCCACCAATGTGCCCAAAGTCTTCGCTGCGGGTGACATGCGCCGCGGTCAAAGCCTGGTGGTCTGGGCCATCCGTGAGGGGCGACAGGCGGCTCGCGCGGTCGATGAGTTTCTCATGGGTAGTAGCCAACTGCCCAGATAAAGGGCGGTTTTGCAGGGACGGCAATCAGGGTTTACCTGAATACCTTATCATCGGGAGCCGGGCGCAGTCCGGCTTTTTCCTATGACATTGAACCCAGACTCCTCCCTCGTCGAATTGCGTAGCCTGACCTTTGGGTACGGGGAGCGCGTGATTCTTGACGACGTGTCTTTGCGCATTCCACGCGGCAAGGTGACGGCACTCATGGGGGCGTCGGGCGGGGGAAAGACCACCATTCTGCGTTTGATTGGTGGTCAAAACCGGGCGCAAAGGGGTGAGTTGCTGTTTGATGGCCAAGACGTGACACGAATGGACCAGATGCAGCTCTATGCAGCGCGCAGGCGTATGGGAATGTTGTTTCAATTTGGCGCGCTATTTGCGGATCTGAGTGTGTTCGACAATGTAGCGTTTCCGTTGCGCGAACATACTTCCTTGCCCGAAGCGCTGGTGCGAGACATTGTCCTGATGAAGCTCAACGCGGTGGGCTTGCGCGGGGCCTGCCATCGCATGCCGAGTGAAATTTCGGGCGGCATGGCCCGTCGTGTGGCACTTGCGCGTGCAATTGCGCTGGACCCTGAGTTGGTGATGTACGATGAACCATTTACCGGGCTGGATCCGATTTCTCTTGGAACCGCCGCCCGCTTGATTCGCATGCTGAATGACTCCATGGGTCTGACCAGCATCTTTGTCTCACATGAACTGGAGCAAACTTTGGATATAGCCGACCATGTCATTATCTTGGCCAACGGCAAGGTGGCAACTCAAGGGTCGCCAGACGAGGTGCGCCACACCACCGATCCTCTGGTGTACCAATATGTCAACGCACTGTCCGAGGGGCCGGTCAAGTTCCACTACCCTGGCGTGTCGGTCCTTGAAGATTTTGGCTTGCAGCGTGCCGCAAGCCTTGCTGGAGCCACCTCGTGAGTTGGTATAAGCCGGCAGATGTCGGTTTCTCGACGCGCAAGTTTTTTGCTGATCTGGGTCACGCCGCCCGTCTGTTTTTTCGCTTGGTCGTGCTGTTTGTGCCCACCATGCGGCGCTTTGGCCTGGTGCGCGATCAGATTCATTTTCTGGGCAACTTTTCGCTCGCGATCATCGCGGTATCGGGATTATTTGTCGGATTTGTGTTTGGCTTGCAGGGGTATTACACCCTGCAGCGCTATGGGTCTAGCGAAGCCCTCGGCTTGCTGGTTGCGCTGAGTCTGGTGCGTGAATTGGGTCCTGTGGTTACTGCACTGCTGTTTGCGGGGCGTGCCGGCACGTCGCTCACTGCCGAGATCGGCCTCATGAAAGCCGGCGAGCAAATCAGTGTGATGGAGATGATGGCGGTGGACCCGATCGACCGCGTCCTGGCGCCCCGGTTCTGGGCCGGTGTCATCGCCATGCCTTTGCTGGCAGCCGTCTTTAGCGCGATGGGTGTCATTGGCGGCTGGATCGTGGGAGTTCTGATGATTGGTGTCGATGCCGGTTCGTTCTGGAGTCAGATTCAGGGTGGCGTGGATGTTTGGCAAGATGTCGGAAATGGCGTGCTGAAAAGCGTGGTGTTCGGATTTACCGTGACTTTTATCGCTTTGCTGCAAGGCTTTGATGCGCAAGCTACGCCCGAGGGAGTGGCTGCAGCCACAACCCGTACCGTGGTCATGGCCTCGTTGTCGGTGCTGGGTCTGGACTTTATCCTGACCGCCATGATGTTTACGATCTGAAATTGGGTGTAAGCGACCTTTGTGGCACGGTGGCGGAAATTAATAGTGAGGATGTTTGATGCAACGTTCAAAAAATGATGTGTGGGTCGGTTTGTTTGTCATGATCGGGGCCATCGCGATCCTGTTCCTGGCGCTTCAGTCGGCCAATTTGCTCAGTCTTAATTTTCAGTCGACCTACCGATTGACGGCGAAGTTTGACAATGTGGGCGGGCTTAAACCCAAAGCGGCCGTGCGCAGCGGCGGGGTGGTCGTGGGGCGGGTCGAAAGCATTGCCTTTGACGACAAAAGCTTTCAGGCCCGGGTGGCACTGGCCATGGAGACCCGCTATGCCTTTCCCAAAGACAGTTCGCTGAAGATTCTCACCAGTGGTTTGCTGGGCGAACAATATATTGGAATTGAGGCGGGGGCGGATGAAAGCAATCTGGTGGCCGGCGACGCCGTGGGCAACACCCAGTCTGCCGTCGTGCTAGAGAGCCTGATCAGCCAATTTTTATACAGCAAGGCCTCGGACGGTGGCATGGTGGATCTGAACAAGAAATGAAGACACGGACCTTTGATCGGGCGGTGTACGGGTCTGGCACTTGGCCACACCGTGTGGCAACCGGGTTGCTTCTTTTGTTGTTAGGCCTGCTGCAGGCCTGCGCAACCGTGTCGAAACCCGACCCGCGCGATCCGCTGGAGTCGGTCAATCGGAGTATTTTCAGTTTTAATGATGCCGTAGACCGTGCCGTACTCAAGCCGGTGGCAGTCGCCTACCAAGAGGTCGCCCCGAATTGGGTGCGAAAAGGCGTCGGCAATTTCTTTAATAACCTCGAAGACGCCTGGTCGGTGGTCAACAACGCACTGCAATTGCGCGGGCAAGAGACCGGTGACAGCCTGGCACGGGTGCTGGTGAATTCCACCGTGGGCCTGCTCGGTCTGGTCGATGTCGCAAGTGACCTCAACCTGGAGCGCCACACTGCCAATTTTGGTTTGACGCTGGGGCGCTGGGGTGTCGGGCCGGGTCCTTTTGTCGTGCTGCCTTTGTTAGGCCCGTCAACTTTGCGCGATACAGCCGCGTTGCCCTTGGACTTGCGGGGCGATTTGGTCAATTCCATCGACGATACGGCGAGCCGCAATGGAGCTACCGTGTTGAATGTGGTGAGTCAGCGCGCCAGATATCTCAGTGCCGGTGCGCTGGTTGAAGAGGCAGCGCTGGACAAATACAGTTTTATTCGCGATGCGTTTTTGCAGCGCCGGCGCAATCTGGTGTACGACGGCAATCCTCCAGAAGAAGAGGAAACGGTCGAGCCCGCGCAGTAGTGCCTTCCTGCTGGTTCGCACTCCAATGTGCAGGCCCTGTGGATTCTTGTTTTTTAAGCGGTGCCCCATTTGTTAGGGGAAAGGAAAATGCTGATGAAAAGAGTTTTTTTGCGTTTCGTGGTGTCGGCTGCCGTGGCGGTCGGCGCATTGGTGGTTTTTCCTGCGGCCCATGCAGAGGACGAAGCTGCCGACGTGCTGATCAAGCGGCTGTCGGTCGATGTGCTTGAGACCATCAAGGCCGACAAGGCCGCCTATGTGGCTGACATCGGCAAAGTCATTGCGCTGGTGGACACCCGTATCATGCCCAACGTCAATTTTCAGCGCATGACTGCGTCGGCCGTTGGCCCGGTCTGGCGGCAGGCAACGCCGGAGCAGAAAAAGCGCTTGCAAGATGAATTCAAGATTTTGCTGGTGCGCACTTACGCAGGTGCCCTGTCGCAGGTCAGCGACCAGACCATCAGCATCAAACCTATGCGTGCCTCGGCCGACGACAAAGAGGTTTTGGTGCGTACCGAAGTGAAAGGCAGCGGAGACCCGATTCAGCTCGAGTACCGCCTCGAAAAAACGCTAGGTCAAGGTGCGGGCTGGAAGATTTACAACCTCAATGTGCTGGGCGTATGGCTGGTGGAAACCTATCGCACCCAGTTTGCGCAGGAGGTCAACGCCAAGGGTCTCGATGGTCTGATTGCCTCTCTGACGGACCGTAACAAAGCCAATGTCGGCGCCAAAAAGGGCTGATGTGCTGCGTCTTCCTGAAGAATTGACCCATTCCAGTGCCAACGCCTGTCTGGCCCTGCTCAAGTCCGGCTTGGCAACCGAAGCAATGCAGGTCGAGGTCGATGCACAGGCACTCAATCGATTTGATTCGTCCGCATTGGCGGTGCTGCTTGAGTTCGCCCGGACCTGCCAGTCCCTGGGCAAAACCATGACGGTTCGCGCCTTGCCGTCCAGACTTCATGACCTCGCGACCCTGTACGGTGTGGATGGACTACTGGCGCAGGCTACTGAGTAGAATTGCGCTTGTCCATGTCTGCCATTTCCTTCTCCACCGTTTCCAAAACTTATTCCTCACCCCGTGGGCCCAAAGGGTCCACTTTTTTGGCCCTTGACGGAGTACAACTCGACATTGAAGAGGGAGAATTTTTTGGCCTGCTCGGGCCTAACGGGGCCGGCAAAACCACCATGATCAGCATTTTGGCTGGCTTGACCCGTGCGACTAGCGGCCGCGTGTCGGTGATGGGTAGCGACGTGCAGACCGACTACGCGCAGGCGCGCCGCAAACTGGGTGTGGTGCCGCAAGAACTGGTATTTGATCCATTTTTCAATGTGCGCGAGGCCCTGCGTTTTCAGTCTGGCTACTTTGGTATCCGCGACAACGGCGCCTGGATCGACGAATTGTTAAGCAGCCTGGGTCTGGCCGACAAAGCGGATTCCAATATGCGGCAATTGTCGGGCGGCATGAAGCGCCGTATGCTGGTGGCGCAGGCGCTAGTGCATAAACCCCCGGTGATTGTTCTCGATGAGCCCACTGCGGGTGTTGACGTAGAACTGCGCCAAACCCTGTGGCAGTTCATTGCCAGGTTGAACAAAGAAGGCACCACGGTGCTGCTGACCACGCATTACCTGGAAGAAGCCGAGGCCCTGTGCGGGCGCATCGCGATGCTCAAGGCGGGTCGGATTGTGGCATTGGACCGCACCAGTGCGTTGCTCAAATCTGCCTCGGGCAACGTACTGCGCTTCAAGACAACAGGGGTACTGCCCGCTGCGCTGGCGGCCCGCGCCAGGGTGACGGGCAGTGTGGTGCAACTTCCCGCCCACAATGCCGCCGAGATCGAGCAGCATCTGACTGCACTGCGGGAGTCCGGCATGGTCGTCGAGGATGTGGAAATGCGCAAGGCCGATCTGGAAGACGTATTCATTGACATCATGGGACGCGCTGGTCAAGCGGCGGTGGCGGCATGAACGGCGTGACGATGCTTTTTTACAAGGAAGTTCTGCGCTTCTGGAAGGTCGGTTTTCAGACCGTGGCGGCCCCGATTCTGACCGCCATGATGTATTTGCTGATCTTTGGCCACGTACTTGAGGACCATGTAAAGGTCTATGACACGGTGCCGTACACCGCCTTTCTGGTGCCCGGTCTGGTCATGATGAGCATCTTGCAGAATGCATTTGCCAACAGTTCGTCGTCCCTTATCCAGAGCAAGATCATGGGCAACCTGGTCTTCTTGCTGTTGACGCCACTGTCGCACTGGAGCTGGTTTGTGGCCTATGTCGGCTCCAGTATTGCGCGCGGAATGGTGGTGGGTGGAGGTGTGTTTCTGGTAACGGTGTGGTTTACCTCGATGAGTTTTGTCGCACCGCTCTGGATTGTGGTGTTTGCGCTGTTGGGTGCGGCCCTGATGGGCGCGCTCGGTCTGATTGCTGGCCTGTGGGCGGAAAAATTCGACCAGTTGGCCGCCTTCCAGAACTTTGTCATCATGCCCATGACATTTTTGAGTGGGGTGTTCTACTCCATTCACTCCTTGCCTGCTTTCTGGCAGGGGGTCAGCCATCTCAATCCATTTTTCTACATGATTGATGGCTTTCGTTACGGCTTTTTTGGTGTGAGCGATGCGTCACCCTGGTTAAGCCTGGCCATCGTTGGTGCGGCGCTGGCGGGGGTCAGCCTGGTCGCGCTGCAGCTTTTGCGCACCGGCTACAAAATTCGAAGTTAACAAGTGAACCGACTCCATGACCGCTGACGAAATAAAGACGCTGATTAACAATGGCCTCCCTTGCGAACATTCCGATGTGAGCGGCGATGGCCGGCATTGGTACGCCGTTGTGGTATCAGCTGCCTTTGAAGGCCTGCGTCCGATTGCCCGCCACCAGCGCGTTTATGCCACCATGGGCCAGCGCATGAAGACGGACGAAGTGCACGCGCTGTCGATCAAGGCCTTTACTCCTGCCGAATGGGCCGCACGGGCCGCCTGATTGCGCCATGATCACGCTCGCTCTGTCCAAAGGCCGCATTTTTGAAGAGACGGTTCCGCTGCTGGCATCGGCGGGCATTGATGTAATCGACGACCCCGAGAAATCGCGCAAGTTGATTTTGCAGACGAATTTACCCGAGGTGCGTGTGCTGGTGGTGCGTGCTACGGACGTGCCCACCTACGTGCAGTACGGCGGTGCAGACCTCGGCATTACCGGCAAAGACACCCTGCTGGAGCATGGCAGCCAAGGCTTGTACCAGCCACTGGACCTACAGATTGCAAAATGCCGCATCAGTGTGGCGGTGCGCGCCGACTTTGACTACGTATCGGCCGTCAAACAGGGTTCGCGCCTCAAGGTGGCCACCAAATATGTGGCGATTGCGCGCGAGTTTTTTGCATCCAAAGGGGTCCACGTTGACCTTATCAAACTCTATGGCAGCATGGAACTGGCGCCGCTTGTGGGCCTGGCAGACGCCATTGTCGATTTGGTGTCGACCGGCAACACCTTGAAGGCCAACCAATTGGTGGAGGTAGAGCGCATTATGGACATCAGCTCGCGCCTGGTGGTGAACCAGGCGGCCTTAAAGCTCAAACGCGAGCCCTTGCGCCAGATCATCGACGCATTTGCGCGTGCTGTCGGTTCTACTGTGCGCGCGTAAGTTCATGTCCTATGGCACTTCTGAAGTACACGAAGCTACGTCATTCCCGCGCAGGCTGGAATGACAGCCGCGCGGTGCAAGTTTTCCTGATCGTTCTATGACCTTGTTGGCCCGACCAATCCATTTGACCAGCGCTAGTGAGCAGTTTGAGGCTGACTTTCAGGCGCGTTTGCACTGGGCCGCCGAGACCGATGCCGGCATCGAGGCGCGGGTGGACGAAATCCTGGTTGCCGTGCGTGCGCGTGGCGATGCTGCCGTGCTGGAATACACAGCGCGTTTTGATGGGCTGCAGGCGCCATCGCTCGGCGCACTGGAACTAAGCCAAACCGAACTTAAACGCGCGTTCGAGTCGATCCCCGCCGCCCAACGCAGCGCCCTGGAGTCGGCAGCGCAGCGCGTTCGCAGCTACCACGAAGCCCAAAAAAAGGCGTGCGGTCAAAGTTGGAGTTACCAGGACGAATACGGTAACACCCTGGGCCAGAAAGTCACGCCCCTGGACCGGGTGGGCATCTATGTTCCGGGCGGCAAAGCGGCGTATCCGTCCTCGGTCCTGATGAACGCGATCCCGGCCCAGGTGGCGGGCGTGGGTGAAATCGTCATGGTCGTACCCACACCACGTGGCGAAAAAAATCTCCTGGTATTGGCCGCAGCCTATGTGGCAGGCGTAGGCCGTGCCTATACCATTGGCGGGGCCCAGGCAGTGGCAGCGTTGGCCTATGGTACCGCGACCATTGCTGCGGTGGACAAGATCACCGGCCCGGGCAATGCCTACGTGGCCGCAGCGAAGCGCCGAGTGTTTGGTCAGGTGGGCATTGACATGATCGCCGGGCCGAGTGAAATCCTGGTGTTGGCCGATGGCAGCACGCCGCCTGAATGGGTGGCGATGGATCTGTTCAGCCAGGCCGAGCATGACGAGTTGGCGCAAAGCATATTGTTGTGCCCGGATGCCGGCTATATCGTGCAGGTGCAGCAGGCCATGGATGCACTGTTGCCGTCCATGCCACGGGCAGACATCATTGCCAAGAGTCTTACCGACCGTGGTGCGCTCATCCAGACCCGCAACATGGAAGAGGCTTGCAACCTGAGCAACCGCGTTGCCCCCGAGCATCTCGAAATCAGCAGCCACAACCCGCAGCAATGGGAGCCCTTGCTCAGGCACGCTGGCGCAATTTTTCTGGGTGCCTACACGAGCGAATCCCTGGGTGACTATTGCGCCGGCCCCAACCATGTGCTGCCAACCTCGGGAACGGCTCGCTTTTCGAGCCCGCTTGGCGTCTACGACTATCAAAAACGCTCCAGCCTGATCGAAGTTAGCGAAGCCGGTGCACATGCGTTGGGGCCGATTGCCGCCACCCTGGCCTATGGCGAGGGTTTGCAAGCGCATGCGCGCGCCGCAGAGATGCGGTTGTTGAAATGACATTGCGGTATCTGGTGCGTTGGGCGGTCGTCGGGTCGGTCTTGTTAGGCGCGGGGGTCTGCGTGCAGGCAATGAGTCTGCGCGAACTCCGATCTTTGGACCGGTCGAGCAAGCAGGGTGCAAACTATGTGCGCTACTACCTGGTGGGTGCTATGGAAGGTGCGCTAGAGGCGCAGGCGCACGCCGTGCGTGCCGGGGCCAAGCCCACGATATGTCTCAACAGGCGTCGACTCGAGCCCCACATGGCGCAGGCTCTTTTTGACACTGAGCTCAAACGCAATGCAGACCTCTATGAGGCCGACATGCAGGTCACCTTGGTCATGTTCAATGCGCTGACAACGGTGTACACCTGTTGAATGTCTGTTGATTGCCTGCGACATCCGTGCTCTGCAATACTGATGATTTTGCCAATTAACCTGCTGACCCGATCACGTGAAACCTGATACCGTTCAAACCCTCATTGCCCGCCGTATTCGCCAGGACGTGCAATCCATGCACGCCTATGCCATTCAGGATTCCCGGGGCATGGTCAAGCTCGACGCCATGGAAAATCCGCACCGGCTGCCCTTGGAGCTGCAGCACGCCCTGGGCACGCGTCTGGGTGCCTTGGCGCTCAATCGGTATCCCGATGCTCGGGTGGATGAACTTCGCCATGCGCTTGCACACTACGCGCAGATGCCCGAAGCTTGCGACATCACGCTGGGCAATGGCTCCGACGAATTGATTTCGCTACTGTCCATGGCCTGCGACGTTCCGCAGGCACCGGGTGGCAACAAGCCGGTTGTCGTAGCGCCGGTGCCCGGTTTTGTGATGTATGCGATGAGTGCGCAGTTGCAGGGGCTGGCCTTTGTCGGGGTGTCGCTCACCGTAGACTTTGAACTCGACGAGGCGGCCATGCTGGCGGCCATTGCCCAGCACCAACCGGCCATTGTCTACCTAGCCTATCCAAATAACCCGACTGCCAATCTGTGGGACGCCGGTGCCATGGCGCGCATCGTGGCGGCGGCTCGGGTGACGGGTAGCCTGGTGGTGCTCGACGAAGCCTACCAGCCGTTTTCGAGCAAGACCTACCTCGATTGCATACGGCAACAGCCCGACCAGCACAGCCATGTACTTCTGATGCGTACCCTGAGCAAGTTTGGCCTGGCGGGCGTGCGGATTGGTTACCTGATGGGCCACAAGGACTTGATCGCCCAGGTGGACAAGGTCCGCCCACCCTACAACATCAGTGTGCTCAACTACGAATGTGCCTTGTTTGCCCTCGAGCATCGGCAAGTGTTTGCACAACAGGCGGCCGAGATCCGGGCGCAGCGCGCAGTACTGCTACAGGGTTTGCGCGCAATTCCCGGTGTCACCACCTGGAACAGTGACGCCAATATGGTTCTGGTGCGAGTGCAAGGGCAGGGCGAAGCAGCGCAAAAATTGCATGCGGCACTCAAGGCACGTGGAGTATTGGTCAAGAACGTTTCTAAAATGCACCCATTGCTGGCCAACTGCCTACGCCTGACGGTGGGCACAGCACAAGAAAATCAGCGTTTGCTTGGCGCACTGCGTGAATCCTTATGACCCATTACCCCTTAACCGAAATTCCCGAATCTGCGACGCCACCGCAGCGGACCGCCGAGGTCACCCGCAATACCGCTGAAACGCGGATTCGGCTCAAGCTCAATCTCGACGGCACCGGCTTGTCCCGACTCTCGACCGGTATCGGTTTTTTTGACCACATGCTGGACCAGATTGCGCGCCACGGCCTGATCGACCTGGAAATCGAGGCCGATGGCGACCTCCACATTGACGGCCACCATACGGTCGAGGATGTGGGTATCGCCCTGGGCCAGGCAGTGCACCAGGCTATGGGTGACAAAAAGGGCATTCGCCGCTACGGCCATGCCTACGTTCCCTTGGACGAAGCGCTTTCGCGCGCGGTGATTGATTTTTCGGGACGTCCCGGCTTGGTGCTGGACATTCCCTTTACGAGTGGCATGGTGGGTAACCTAGACACGCAGTTGGTGCATGAGTTCTTCCAGGGGTTTGTCAACCATGCCTTGGTGACCTTGCACATCGATAACCTCAGGGGCCAGAATGCGCACCACCAGGCCGAGACCGTGTTCAAGGCCTTTGGTCGCGCCCTGCGAGATGCCATGGAGCGTGACCCACGCTCCGCCGGCGTCATTCCCTCGACTAAAGGCTCCTTGTAGATGGCCGCCAGGACCGTTGCCGTGGTGGACTACGGCATGGGTAATTTGAGGTCGGTATCCCAGGCGATGTGTGCGGCCGCTGCGGGTAGTGGTTTTGAGGTCTTGATCACGTCCGAGCCTGACCAGGTTCAGTCCAGTGAACGTGTCGTGCTGCCGGGTCAGGGCGCCATGCCGGATTGCATGCGTGAATTGCGCGATTCCGGTCTGCTGGGGTCGGTGCTCGAAGCAGCGGCATGCAAGCCGCTGTTTGGTGTTTGTGTTGGCATGCAAATGCTGTTAGACCATAGCGCAGAGGGTGACACACCGGGGCTTGGCCTGATTCACGGCGAGGTCATCAAATTCGAGCTCGCAGGGCGGCTACAGCCCGACGGTAGTCGGTACAAGGTGCCACAAATGGGTTGGAATCAGGTCCACCCGGTCCGCAGCACAGGCGTTCGCCACCCGGTCTGGGGTGATGTGCCGGACGGGAGCTTTTTCTATTTTGTGCATAGTTATTTCGCCATACCGTCTGATGCACGCCACAGCGCAGGCGATACAGACTATGGAGGGCGCTTTTCTTCTGCGATTGCGCGCGATAATATTTTTGCTACGCAATTTCATCCCGAAAAGAGTGCGGAGCATGGACTTTCCCTCTACCGCAACTTTTTGCAATGGAATCCCTGATACTCCCTTATGGGCTTCGCAGAGCCTCCCCTTGACAGCGCCGACATGGTTTTTTTGAAGCACACAGCCCGTCTAACGCCTGAAGCTGGCTGCGCCGGGTGGGTCTAGACCCGCCGAATTTGATCTGATTTTTTTCAACAATATTTCCTTTTCTTTCTTGTCCCACTTTTGAAGCACCATGCTTTTAATTCCTGCGATTGATCTCAAAGACGGTCACTGTGTTCGCCTCAAACAGGGTGATATGGCCCAATCGACGACCTTTGGAGAACAGCCTGTCGTCATGGCACGTAACTGGGTGGACAAAGGTGCGCGACGCTTGCATCTGGTGGATTTGAATGGTGCGTTTGCCGGGCATCCAAAAAATGAGGCCGCTATTCGAAAAATCCTCAAAGATGTGGGGAGCGAGGTCGATGTGCAATTGGGCGGTGGCATTCGCGACCTTGACACCATCGAGCGCTACCTCGACGCCGGTTTGCGCTATGTCATCATTGGTACCGCTGCAGTCAAGAATCCCGGCTTTTTGCAAGACGCCTGTACTGCCTTTGGTGGTCACATCATCGTGGGGCTTGATGCCCGTGACGGCAAGGTCGCTACCGATGGCTGGAGCAAACTCACCCGGCACGATGTGATTGATCTTGGCAAAAAATACGAAGACTACGGTGTCGAGGCCATTATCTACACCGATATCGGTCGAGATGGCATGCTGACGGGCCTCAATATCGAGGCCACGGTCAAGTTGGCGCAGGCGCTGACGATTCCGGTGATTGCCTCAGGTGGCTTGTCAAGTCTGCTCGACATCGAGGCCTTGTGCGATGTCGAGAGCGAAGGCATTGAAGGTGTGATTTGTGGCCGTGCCATTTACAGCGGCGATCTCGATTTTGAAGCGGCCCTGCTGCGCGCCAAAGAATTGAACGGATGAGTTCATATGGCATGCCGTACGCCCATGGCATCGGCGCGAGAACCAAACGATGTTAGCCAAGCGCATCATTCCTTGCCTGGATGTTACCGGTGGACGGGTGGTCAAAGGTGTCAATTTCGTGGAGCTGCGGGACGCCGGAGACCCGGTCGAGATCGCGGCCCGCTATAACGAGCAAGGTGCCGATGAACTGACCTTTTTGGACATTACCGCGACCAGTGACGGTCGAGATTTGATTTTGCACATCATTGAGGCGGTCGCGTCGCAGGTGTTTATCCCCCTGACCGTGGGCGGCGGAGTTCGAACCGTAGAAGATGTGCGTCGACTCCTGAATGCGGGGGCTGACAAAACCAGCTTCAATTCAGCCGCCATCGCCAATCCGCAGGTTATCGTGGACGCTTCTCAGAAGTATGGGGCGCAATGCATAGTGGTAGCCATTGATGCCAAGCGGCGCGTTGGCGCTGCAGTTCAGAGGTACGGGGAGGGCTGGGATGTCTACAGCCACGGCGGTCGCAAGAACACCGGACTCGACGCAGTCGTCTGGGCCACCGAGATGGCGCAAAGGGGGGCTGGCGAAATATTGCTCACCAGCATGGACCGCGATGGGACCAAATCGGGCTTTGATCTGGCATTGACCCGTGCCGTCAGCGACGCCGTGGGTGTCCCGGTCATTGCCTCAGGGGGCGTAGGCACCTTGGAACACCTCGCCGACGGCATACAGCTGGGGGGGGCCGATGCAGTGTTGGCGGCAAGCATTTTCCATTACGGTGAGTTCACGGTTGCGCAGGCCAAGGCCTGCATGGCGGCGCGTGGCATTCCGGTCAGGCTGTGAGCGAGTCGCTCCTTTCACCTATGCACTGGATCGACGAAATTCGTTGGGACAGCCATGGCCTGGTGCCGGTGATTGCGCAGGAGCAATCGTCCGGCGACGTCCTGATGTTTGCCTGGATGAATCGCGAAGCCCTGACCAGGACGGCCGAGCTGGGTCGGGCGGTTTATTTCAGTCGCTCGCGCGGCAAGTTGTGGTTCAAGGGAGAAGAATCAGGTCATGTGCAGACGGTGCATGAAATCCGCCTGGACTGTGATAACGACGTCGTGCTGCTCAAGGTGAGCCAAACCGGGCATGAGCCGGGCATTGCCTGCCACACCGGGCGCCACAGTTGTTTTTTTCAGAGACTCAGCAACGGAGCGTGGCATAGTATCGATCCGGTCCTCAAGGATCCCAGTTCCATTTATAAGTGAGGCCCATGTCTTCTCTCGTCAATTCTTCGGACGCGCTGGCACGCCTTGCCGCCGTGATCGAGACCCGCAAGCCGGCTAACGGTGGCGATCCCTCTGCGAGCTATGTCGCACGCCTGTTGCACCGGGGTCCAGATGCTTTTCTCAAGAAAATTGGTGAAGAGGCCACCGAGGTGGTCATGGCAGCCAAAGACCTTGACCATGGGGGTGACAAGGCCAAAGTGGTCGCAGAGATTGCCGATTTGTGGTTTCATAGCATGATTGCCCTGGCGCATTACGGTCTGGCACCCGCCGATGTGGTGGCCGAGCTGGAGCGGCGCGAAGGCACTAGTGGTATCGAGGAAAAAGCCCTGCGCAAGGCTGTGTTGCGCCAGGAGGAGTCAATTTGACCCAGGATTTTTCAGGTGGTGAACTGGCCGATCAGGCCAGTTTACAGCGTATGCAGTCGCTCAACTTGGTGGGCACCATCAGTTATGTACTGCATTTGATCGTAGCCGTGGGCGCGCTGATTCCAGGGGGGCAATTTGGTCCGCTGCTGCTGCTGGCGGCTTTAATTCTTGACATGGTGAAGCGTTCGGACGCCCAGGGCACCTGGCACGCCTCGCATTTTCGCTGGCGCATCCGCTCAGTGGTCATTGCCGGGCTGCTGTACCTGGCTACTTCGCCGCTGTGGATGTTGTTGATTGTGCCAGGCTGGATTGCCTGGCTGTGCGTTTCGGTCTGGTTTTTGTACCGCATCGTTACCGGTTTGGTCGCAATGAACAAGGGGCAGTCCATGGAGGCCACTTTATGAATAAGCCCTTGTCATCGAAAGTGCTGGATCACGACCCGACCTGTCTGTTTTGCAAAATTTCCCGCGGCGAGATTCCTTCGCGCGTGGTCTACCAAGACCACGAGGTGTTTGCGTTTCATGACATCCATCCCTGGGCGCCGGTGCATTTTTTGATCATTCCCAAACTGCACATTCCGAGCATGGCGCAGGTTAGCGCCGAGCATGTGGGGCTGTTGGGGCGCATGATGGCGCTGGTGCCGCAACTGGCACTCAAGGAGGGGTGCAATCCATTTCCCGAGGGCGGCTTCAGACTGGTGACCAATACCGGCGCGGAAGGTGCCCAGGAAATTGGCCACCTGCATTTTCATGTCATGGGCGGCCCCCGGCCCTGGCTGCGCGGCTGAGTGACTAAAATTCAACACATTCGTTTGGAGTAATTCATGGGTACATTTTCTATTTGGCATTGGTTGATCGTGTTGTTGATCGTGGTGATGGTTTTCGGCACCAAGAAGCTTAAAAACATCGGTTCCGATCTGGGTGGTGCTGTCAAGGGTTTTAAGGACGGCATGAAGGACGGATCTGCTTCGGCAGATGAAAAGCCCGCTGCGCCCGCGCAGGTTGCCAATGCGGGCAGCGCCGATCGAACCACGATTGACGTTGAAACCAAGCAAAAGTCCTCATAGGTGATTGATCTCGGCATTTCCAAGATAGCGCTGATCGGCGCCGTGGCATTGATCGTCATTGGTCCAGAGAAGTTGCCGCGGGTGGCGCGCACCGTGGGCACCCTGTTGGGCAAGGCACAGCGTTATGTGTCAGATGTCAAGGCCGAGGTCAGTCGTTCGATGGAGCTCGACGAGCTCAAGAAAATGAAAGAAAGCGTTGAAGGGGCGGCGCGCGACGTGGAAAACTCGATCCAGACCCAGGCCAGCGACTTTGAGTCCTCTTGGGCAGAGGCCACCCAGACGGCAATCACTGCGTCAGAGCCGGAGCCACCCATTTACAAACACCCCAAGAAAAACTGGCGCCTCAAGCAAGGCGCCACACCACAGTGGTACAAGGCGCGCAACGGTGTCAGGACCAAGGCATTGTCGGGCGCCGCCCGTGTCGCCCGGCATCGACCCCAGCGGCTCAGCTAGAACACAGAGATTTTACGATTCATGGCTTCAGATAAAACGCCGCCAGACGAGTTAGCTGGTACCGAGCAGCCTTTTGTGCAGCATTTGGTCGAGCTCCGTGATCGTTTGGTCCGTTCGGCCATTGCCGTCGGTATCACCGGTGCCGCGCTGGCCGTGTTTCCAGGACCCGCTGCGCTGTATGACATATTGGCCGCGCCCTTGGTGGCGTCACTTCCGAGCGGGGCTACCCTGATTGCGACCTCGGTGATTTCGCCGTTCCTGGTGCCTCTCAAGATATTGTTAATGACGGCATTCTTGTTGGCATTGCCGGTCGTACTGTGGCAAGTATGGGCTTTTGTCGCGCCGGGGTTGTATTCACACGAAAAAAAGCTGGTGTTTCCGCTGGTGGTGTCTAGCACGGTGCTGTTTTTTGTTGGCGTGGCGTTTTGCTACTTTTTTGTGTTTGGGCAGGTCTTCAAGTTCATCCAGGGGTTTGCACCCAAGAGTATTACCGCAGCACCTGACATAGAGGCCTACCTGGATTTCGTCATGTCGATGTTTCTGGCGTTTGGCATGGCGTTTGAAGTGCCCATTGTGGTGATTGTTCTGGCGCGCATGGGGCTGGTCAGCATCGAAAAGCTCAAGTCCTTTCGCAGCTATTTCATTGTTCTGGCTTTCGTGGTGGCTGCCATTGTCACTCCGCCCGACGTGGTTTCGCAATTGGCACTGGCCATTCCCATGTGCATTCTCTACGAAATCGGTATCTGGGCAGCACAAATCTTTATCCGGCACACCCAGGCACCGCCCGACGAAGCAGGTGCCCAGAGTCGTTGAGGCCGTGGTGTTTACTGGGGTCCGGGTCGGGGTCGGGGGCGTACGCCGGGTACCACACTGATCTCCAAGGGCTGATTTTTCCGCTCTACCGTAAAGCGTGCTGCAGTGCCCGGCTTCAATGCGGCAACCTGCGCCAGCAACTGGGTCACGTCCGGGACAGGTTTTTCTTCAATTTTTACGATCACATCGCCGGGTCGAATGCCTGCTGCGGCTGCCGGGCCGTTTTGCAGCACGCCAGTAATTACCACCCCCTGCTGGGCCTTGACATCGAAGGTTTCCGCCAACTCCGGCGATAAATCATTAGGTTCCACGCCGATCCAGCCGCGTGTCACACGGCCATCTTTCACGATACCGTCCAAAACCTGCCTGGCGGTCGAGACGGGAATGGCAAAGCCAATGCCCATGCTGCCACCCGATCGGGAATAAATCGCGGTGTTGATGCCCAACAGATTACCGCTGGTGTCCACCAGCGCACCGCCCGAATTGCCGGGGTTGATGGCGGCATCGGTTTGAATGAAGTTCTCAAAGGTGTTGATGCCCAATTGGTTGCGGCCCAAGGCGCTCACAATCCCGCTGGTCACTGTTTGTCCCACACCAAACGGGTTGCCGATGGCAAGCACCTGGTCTCCCACCTGCAAGTTGTCTGAATTTCCCAGCACGATGGTCGGAAGGCGGTCCAATTCGATTTTCAGGACGGCCAGATCGCTGTCCGGGTCGGTGCCGATCACCTTGGCCATGGCGCGGCGGGTGTCATTGAGGATAACCTCGATTTCATCCGCATCTTCCACTACATGGTTGTTTGTCAGGATGTAGCCGCTGGGGCTCACGATAACACCGCTGCCAAGTCCGGCCTGCGCTTCACCACCCTGGTCACCAAAAAAGAAGCGAAACCAGGGGTCGTTGCCATTGCCACCGCGGCGGCGTGCCTTGCTGGTGTTGATGCTGACCACTGCCGCCGAGGCACTTTGGGCGGCCACCCTGAAACTCCCGACAGGCACCGTACCCGGCACGGGCGCCGGTGCTTCAATGAGCGCGACTGCGCCGGTCAGTGACGTAGTGGGCCCCAGCCATTGGGGCTTGAGGGTCGCGACCACAAAATAAACTGCCAGCAGCACGGTAGCGGTTTGAGAGAACAAAAGCCAGAGACGTTTCATAGGGAGTCCAGATGGGGGCGCACACAGCAACTGCAACCCGGGTTAAATTGTAGGGTGCCGCTATGTTGGGCGCTTAACGATTTAGCAATTCGATGCCTTCGTACCACGCTGTGATAAAAATCCATTCCGATGCGCCGGCCAAGCCTGCTTGGGGGGAGCCGTGCAACGGCTGCGGCGTGTGCTGTCTCTCAGAACCCTGCCCACTCGGAGCCTTGCTGTCAGGTGCAAGGACCGGTGCCTGCAACGCGGTCATGTGGGACGACGCTGGGGTCAGCTACCGCTGCGGCGCGCTCGCGGCACCCCTCAAAACGCTGAGATCGATGTTGCCACAGCCCCTCCAACCCGCTGCGCCGTGGCTAACAACACCCTTGGCGCACCTTGCCAAACGGTGGATTTCCGCAGGCAGCGGCTGTGACTGTGATCTGGAACCCGATGGGATCTCAACTTGAACTACCCGGTCGGTTGTGGCTTCGCTGAACCGATTGCGGTGACGGGGGTAGTTGGAGTTCCATGCGCGTTATTGGACAGGGCTGGCGTCAAAAATCAGGGTGTGGGGTGACTATGGAAAGTATATTTGGCCCCTGGTAGCAAAAGCGACTCCAGTGGGGGCCCTAAGTCGTTGCAAAATCGAGAGGTTCCATGCGATCCATACGTTCCCAGTCAATTTTTTCAAATTCAGGCACCACCCCCAAGCCCCATGACGGACCACCTCGCATTGCTGGCAGCCTTTGACACTTTGTTGCAACCTCAGTTGTTCAAAGACTACGGTCCCAATGGCATGCAGGTCGAGGGGCGGCGCAATGTGCGGAAAATTGTCTCGGGCGTGACCGCTAGTCTGGCATTGATCGACGCTGCGATTGATGTCCAGGCGGATGCAATTTTTGTGCACCATGGGCTGTTTTGGCGTGGCCATGATGGTCGTGTGACCGGTTGGTTGCGACAACGGCTTGCCACCTTGCTGGCGCACAACATCAACCTCTATGCCTACCACCTGCCACTTGATGCACACCCTGAGCTAGGCAACAATGCGCAGTTGGGTCTGACACTGGGGTTTTCGCCCCATCTCGGTGCGAGCGGGCGTTTTGGTGAGCAATCTCTGGGCTGGTTGGGCACTTCTGCACATCCTGATGGCTTTGGCGACGCACAAGTGCTCGCACAACATATCGGCAGCGTCTTGCGACGCCAGGTCATTGTGCTCGACACGGCCGGGCGTGCCATCAAAAATATCGCCTGGTGCAGTGGTGGCGCACAAGGCTACTTTGAAGCCGCCATTGCGGCGGGTGCCGATGCGTTCATCACCGGTGAAATTTCAGAGCCCCAGGCGCACCTAGCGCGCGAGTGCGGTGTGGCGTATCTGGCCTGTGGGCACCATGCCACTGAGCGTTTCGGTGCTCCGGCCGTGGTAGCGCACGTGGCGCAGCAGTTGGGTCTGGAGCACCTGTTCATTGATATTGACAACCCGGCTTGATGCCCCACAACGCCATGCCTCCCACACTGCAGACGCCATCCCCACTTGTAATCACGATGGGCGATGCCGCGGGCATTGGTCCTGAAATTATTGTCAAAGCCTTTCGTGATGCGCCGCAGATGTTGCAAGGCAGCTTTGTGGCGGGTGATGTGGAGACCCTGCGCCGTGCGGCAAGGGCCGTGTTCCGCCCAGGCGAGCCCGCGCTGCCAGTTGCGGTGATTGACGCGCCCGAGCAAGCCTTGCAGATGCCGCCGCGTTGTGTTCCTGTGCTGCAAGTTGGCGAGCCGTTGCCGGACATGGCTTGGGGCAGAATCAACGCACAAGCCGGGGCATTTGCTGCGCAAAGTGTGCAGTGGGCAGCACATGCTGCCTTGCAGAACCGGGTTCGGGCGATCGTCACTGCACCGTTGCACAAGGAAGCCATGTCGGCAGCCGGTGCACCTTTCGACAGGTTTCCCGGCCATACCGAGCTGTTACAGGACTCTGCGGCCAAATTTTTCGGGAAATCGATCTCGGACATGCCGGTGCGCATGATGCTGGCCAACGACGCGCTGAGGGTGGTTCTGGTCAGCATTCACGTCTCGCTGCTTCATGCCCTAAGCGCAGTCACTTTTGATAACGTGTTGGAAACCATTCGCATTGGCCACCATTCACTTGTCAAAGTGCTGGGTCGGGTTCCGCGCATTGCGGTTGCCGGACTCAATCCCCATGCCGGCGAGGGCGGATTGTTTGGGCGGGAAGAGATCGATGTCATTGCTCCCGCCATCGCGGCCGCCCGATCCCTTGGCTGCACCGTCAGTGGTCCGTGGGCACCAGACACCGTCTTCATGCGCGCACGTCAGGGGCCGGGCAAACCCGGAGAATTCGACCTAGTCGTGGCGATGTACCACGACCAGGGCCTCATACCGGTGAAGTACCTGGGCATAGACGAGGGCGTAAATGTCACCTTGGGACTTCCTTTGGTGCGCACCAGCCCTGACCACGGCACGGCCTTCGACCTTGCCGGAAGCGGTCGGGCGGATGCCAGCAGCCTGCTGGCTGCCATAAGAATGGCGCAAGCTCTGTCGGCTACAATAAGCCCTTCCCATAGTAGTGATGTTCATTGAGGATTCTCATGAGTGAAACCCTTGTCGGCACCCCGCCGCTCGACTCCAGCAAACGCACGTGGTTGATAGCCTCCGGGTGTGTCGGTGCCGTAGGCGTTGGTGCGGCCGCCATCCCATTTGTCAGTACTTTTCAGCCTTCCGAGCGAGCCAAAGCGGCTGGTGCAGCGGTAGAAGTCGATATTGGTGCCCTGAATCCTGGCGAAAAGCTCACCGTGGAGTGGCGTGGCAAGCCGGTCTGGATCGTACGTCGCACCCCGGAGCAGTTGGCCGCGCTTGGCAAAGTGACAGACCAACTCGCAGACCCAGAGTCCAAGCGCAATCCTGCCGAGTTCACCCCGCCTTACGCACGCAACGAGGGACGTTCCATCAAGCCGGAGTTTTTTGTGGCTGTGGGCATTTGCACCCATCTGGGCTGCTCTCCCTCTGACAAATTCCAAACCGGGGCGCAACCTTCATTGCCGGACGATTGGCCTGGCGGTTTTCTGTGCCCTTGCCACGGGTCGACCTTTGACATGGCGGGTCGGGTTTACAAGAACAAGCCTGCGCCCGACAACCTCGAAATTCCGCCCCACATGTACCTCTCTGACAGCAAGCTGCTGATCGGCGAAGACAAAAAAGCCTGAGGATTATCAACATGGCCGAATTCAAAGAAATTTCTCCAAACGCCCCTGCCGCTGCAAAGCTGCTGAATTGGGTGGATAACCGCTTCCCCTTGAGCAAGCTGTATAACGAGCACATGGGCGAGTATTACGCGCCCAAGAATTTCAACTTCTGGTACATCTTTGGCTCTTTGGCCATGTTGGTGTTGGTCATTCAGATCGTGACCGGCATCTTTTTGGTGATGCACTACAAACCCGACGCTGCGCTGGCTTTCGGCTCGGTCGAGTACATTATGCGTGATGTGCCCTGGGGTTGGCTCATTCGCTACATGCACTCCACTGGCGCATCAGCGTTCTTTGTGGTGGTGTATCTGCATATGTTCAGGGGTCTTCTGTATGGCAGTTATCGCAAGCCCCGTGAACTGATTTGGGTGTTTGGTTGCGCCATTTTCTTGTGCCTGATGGCCGAAGCCTTCATGGGTTATCTGCTTCCCTGGGGCCAGATGAGCTACTGGGGTGCCCAGGTGATTGTCAATCTGTTTGCAGCTGTGCCGTTCGTCGGCCCCGACCTCGCACTGCTCATTCGCGGCGACTATGTGGTGGGCGACGCCACCCTGAACCGCTTTTTCAGCTTCCACGTGATTGCAGTGCCCCTGGTGCTGCTGGGCCTGGTGGTCGCGCACATCATTGCGCTGCACGAAGTCGGTTCCAACAACCCTGATGGCATTGAAATCAAAGCCACCAAAGGCCCCGATGGACATCCGCTCGATGGTATTCCGTTCCATCCCTACTACTCGGTGCACGACATTTTTGGCGTCAGCGTGTTTCTCATGGTGTTCTCCGCAGTGGTGTTTTTTGCCCCTGAGGCCGGAGGCTACTTCCTTGAGTACAACAACTTCATCCCGGCTGACCCATTGCAAACCCCATTGCACATTGCTCCAGTCTGGTATTTCACTCCTTTTTACTCCATGCTTCGCGCTATCACCACCGAGATGCTGTATGTGCTGATTGCCTGCGTGGTGGGTGGTGCGGCGCTGGCGGTACTGAAGTTCAAATTACCAAGCATTTTCAAGGCGGTGATTGTAGTGAGTGCGGTTGCCGTGGTCGCCATGATGTTGTCAATTGACGCCAAGTTCTGGGGTGTTGTTGCCATGGGTGGAGCGGTCGTGATTTTGTTTTTCTTGCCTTGGCTTGACTACAGCCCGGTCAAGTCCATTCGTTACCGTCCGGACTGGCACAAGTACCTGTATGGCGTTTTTGTCATAAATTTTGTCATTCTGGCCTATCTCGGAACCCAGCCGCCATCTCCCATCGGTGAGCGTGTATCGCAAGTTGGGACTCTCTTTTACTTTGGTTTCTTTCTGCTGATGCCTTGGTGGAGCAAGATAGGCGAACCCAAGAAGGTGCCTACCCGTGTCACCTTTGCTGCCCACTGAGCCCGGAGTTACTGTTATGAAAAAAGTACTGATAATCTTGCTCGCAGCGATGGGCTTCGTGGTTGGCGCCCATGCCGCAGGCGGTGGCATGGCCTGGGACAAGGCTCCTAACAAAACCAACGATCTGGCGGCTCTGCAAAACGGCGCCAAGATTTTTGTTAATTACTGTCTGAATTGTCACTCCGCAGCCTTCATGCGTTACAACCGGCTCAAAGACATTGGCCTGACTGAGCAGCAAATCAAGGACAACTTGCTGTTTACCACCGAAAAAGTCGGCGACACCATGAAGGCCGCCATTGATCCCAAACAGGCCAAAGAGTGGTTCGGCGCCAACCCGCCTGATTTGACGGTCATCGCTCGCTCACGTGCGGCGCAGGGCATGGGCTCTGGTGCGGATTATCTTTACACCTACATGCGCACCTTTTATGTAGACGAAGCTAAGCCTACCGGTTGGAACAACCTCGTGTTCCCCAATGTGGGCATGCCCCACGCCCTGTGGCAGTTACAGGGCAAGCGCAGCCCGATTTTTGAAAAGGTCTCTGAGCATGGACACGAAGTGCAGGTTTTTAAGGGTTGGCAGCAACTGACGCCCGGTACCATGTCGGCAGAGCAGTACGACCAATCCATGGGTGACTTGGTCAGCTACCTGCAGTGGATGGCGGAGCCGGCTCAAAATACCCGGGTTCGCATTGGAGTTTGGGTGCTGTTGTTCTTGTCAATACTTACCTTTGTCACCTGGCGCCTCAACGCGGCGTACTGGAAAGACATCAAGTAGAGTGTGAGTGTGGAATCAAGATGTGCCTTCGCAGGTGCATCTTGATCGTGTCAGAGTGGGTTTGCATCGGCAACCCACTTTTTTTCATTTTTAGGAGTCTCCCGCCATGATGGTGCTGTATTCAGGAACAACCTGCCCCTTTTCCCACCGTTGTCGCTTTGTGCTGTTCGAAAAAGGCATGGACTTCGAGATACGTGATGTGGACTTGTACAACAAGCCTGAGGACATCAGCGTCATGAACCCCTATGGCCAGGTTCCCATTTTAGTGGAGCGAGACCTGATTCTGTATGAATCCAACATCATCAACGAGTACATCGACGAGCGATTTCCCCATCCTCAGTTAATGCCTGGAGATCCGGTTGATCGGGCCAGAGTGCGTTTATTCTTGCTCAATTTTGAAAAAGAGCTGTTTGTACATGTGTCGACTCTAGAGGCCCGCAGCTCAAAGGGCAACGAAAAGGCTCTGGAGAAAGCGCGCGCGCATATTCGTGACCGCCTGACCCAATTGGCACCGGTATTCCTCAAAAACAAGTTCATGCTGGGCGACAATTTTTCCATGCTCGATGTGGCTATTGCGCCGCTGCTGTGGCGTCTGGACTACTATGGTATTGACCTTAGCAAGAACGCGGCCCCCTTGCTGAAGTATGCTGAGCGCATTTTTTCGCGTCCTGCCTATATTGAGGCATTGACTCCGTCTGAGAAGGTGATGCGAAAGTAATCTGCGGAAACGAAGATGATTGATGCTTCTGACTCGACCTCAACCAGGCCCTACCTGATACGCGCGCTCTATGAGTGGTGCACCGACAATGGCTTTACGCCCTTTGTCGCGGTGCTGGTGGACGATACCGTACGTGTACCAAACGAGTATGTCAAAGACGGGGAAATTGTCTTGAATATCAGCTTTGACGCGACGAGTTCCTTGAAACTAGGCAACGATTTCATTGAATTCAAGGGCCGTTTTGGTGGCGTTGCGCGCGACATTTTGGTGCCAGTCAATCGCGTGTTAGCCATCTACGCCCGTGAAAATGGGCAAGGCATGGCGTTCCCGATGCTGGCCGCCACGGAAACCCATCCGGTCCATGTCGCGAGCACCGATACCAAACCCACCGTGCTCAGCAGTGTTGCCCGAAGCCCGGATTCCAGTGATCCAGAATTGCCGCGTCCCCCCGTTGGCGGCAAACCGTCTCTCACACGCATCAAGTAGATCAAGCGTGTTCACCTTCGGGTGCGATTCAAAGTGATTGTGCAATTCGGTTTTGCCCCCTCGCCCCAGCGGGGAGAGGGCTGGGGTGAGGGGCTGGCACAGGTTCCAGACTTCCCTCAAGAATGCAAAACACCCACCCCTCTCCCTAACCCTCTCCCCGCTGGGGCGAGGGAATAAGATTCCACATCACTTTGAATCGCACCCTTCAC
>JAIPCE010000323.1 GCA_021738345.1 Rhodoferax sp.
GGTCATCTGGTTGGTCTCGGTAATCGGGGCCGAAGACAAGCCAGACTTGGCCACCGACTCGCCCATGATCTTGGTCATGGACGGGGTCACATCGAGCGCAATCACATTGTCCGAACCAATCTGCGGCACCACGGTCAGCATCAGGCCGTCGATGGCAGACTTGGCCTCGTCGGTGACCTCGCGGGTATCGGCAGCCCCACCGATGCCCTTGACAATGGTCGTTTTCTGGCTGAAATACGTGCGCTCGGTGCCGGTCTTGATGATCGCGGGCTGGTTGTTCAGGGTCCGGATGCGCGGCTGCGAAATCACCTTCACGTCGCCCTGGGCCTCCAGGGCACTGATGGCGGCCACCACATCGTTAAGTATCGCCTGGCCCTGGAACGGGTTGAGGGTCAGGGTCGCGGTCGGGGCCAATGCACTCATGGACCCGCCCGACCCGACCGCCGTGGCCATGGTAAAACCCACCATGTTTTCATTGCGCTTGGGCAGCACCTGGCTCCAGTCAATGCCAAACGCATTGTCATCGCGCAAGGTCACCTCCATGATCTTGACCTCGATGTAGACCTGCTTGTTCATGCGCGACATCAGGTGCTTCATGTACAGGTCAATCTGGCGCAGCGACTTCGGTGACGTGGTCACCTGCACCATGCCAGTGCTTTTATTGATGACCAGGCTACCGTCAAATTTTTCAACCGGCACCTGGCGCGTCACGGTGCTGGCGCCGCCTGCCACATTGCCGGGACCTGTGGTCGCTGCGTTGCCACCTGACGAGGTGGTCTCGGTCATCAGCGTGCCGTCAAACGGAATCTTCATGATGTCCTTGATCTCCCGTTCTAGCTCGCCCCAAAAATTCATCGAGTCTGACGACGACACCGACCCTGATGAGCCACCGGCGCTGCCCCCCGAACTACTGCTGCCGGTGCGGGTCAGGCGCGGGTAGTCGACGATGTAATTGCGCGTGACCCGGCGGCTCACATGCACCACCGTGCCATTGCGCCACCAGCCCAAACCCAGGGGATCGAGCAGGTTGTCAAGGGTTTGTTCCAGCGACAGGTCGGTCACGTCGACCGACACCACGCCACCCGCGTCCTGATCGACCACGATATTGAGCCGGAAGGCCTGCGCAAACTGCGCCAGCGCCAGACGCAGCGGCGCACCCTGGGCCTTGAACGAATAGCGCTTGCTCGGAGAAAAGGCCAGGTCTGCCTCGGAAACCGCAGATTCCTGGCGCAGTGCCATCGGCAACGGCGGCGGCGCTGCCAGCGGCGTGCGCACATGGTCGAGTGCCTTTGAGGGCACCCCGTCCGGATGGCGCTCGGTGTTGAACGGGCGCTTGGCCGTGCTGTAACAGGCACTCTGCAGCAGGCCCAGCGCCAGCATCAGCGCCAGCACGCCCGAGCGGCGCAAGACATCGACTACGGGCAGGGTTGGTTGGGTAACTTGCATACAAAACTTCTTGTAAAAATGCCGACAAAACACTACAGCTTGAGCATCTCCAGCAGTTGCCGGAAGTCACGCAAGCCTTCCGGCGGCGGTTTGGCAGGCGTGGCGGGCAGGTCCCTGGCGACGGGCGTCTCGGAAACCGCAGCCACCGCATCCACTGGCGTACTGTCAAGCGGCCTGAAGCCGATTTTTTCTTGTTCGGCGCGCCTGCCACGTGCGCGCACCCAGACCCCGTCGCGCCCGATCGCTGCAACGGTGTAGGTCTTGTCGAGTTTGTCGCCCACCCTGACGGTCCGATTGCCAATGATGGCGCTGTGGAAGCCGTCGCCCGACAGCACCGCGTCGACCACATAAAAATCAGCGGCCGACAGCGGCCTGGGCTTGACCGGCACCACTTTGGGTGGCTCGGTGAACCCGAAGGCGGCCAGTTCCAGGTACCCCAGCGGCGGTCGCGGTGCCGGCGGTGCCAGCGACTCGACACCGGATGGCAAAGTGACCTGTGTCACCACCGGTGCTGGCGGGGGCTTGACCAGCCGGCTCACCAGGCTGCCCGACGCCCACCAGCCCAGGCCCAGCAGCAACAACGGGATCGCGGGCAACAACAGGGCTTGCGGCTTCATGGTTTAACCCCGGTGATTTTCAAAATCAGGGTGCGGTCACCCTGCAGGCTGATCCGTGCCAGCTTGGGGGCCAGTGCCGCCTCTGCCGCACCCGCTGCGGCAGCGGTGCCGGTGCCAGCGCCAACCGCGCGGGTTTTCCACTCAAACTTGAACTGCTTGAGCAAAAAGTAGCCCTCCGGGTCAAACACCTTGTTCAAAATCGGTGGCAGGGCCTGCAAGCGCTCGGGCGGCAACTCGACCTGCAAGTCGAGCGGCTCCTGGCGCCAGGTCACCTCCGCATGCGCCCTGAGCGCCCGCTGCCAGCGCGCCAGATCGGTTTTCAGCCGTGCCAGATCGGCCTCGGCCTGGGTCAACTGCGCCAGTTCTGCCTCGGTTTGTTTCAACTGCGCCCGGGCAACGACCACGGCGACCACAGACACTGCCAGCAAGGTGCCGACCAGCACGGACTGGACCAGGGTTTTTTGGGTAAAGGTTTGCATATTTATAGCACTCCACGCTTCTGGCAGGCAACGAGCACCTCGCCGAGGCTGATTGACTCCACAATGTCGTCGTAATACGTGCCGGTTTCGTGCGTGTAGACGACTCCCCGGCTTGGGCTCTCATAGATCCTTGCGGTGTCCGCAGTGGTCAACGACGCAGTACCATCAGCCGTGATGCCTTCGAGGTTTTCAAATTCAAACTGCCGGTTCTTGCCCCGGCTGGCCAGGACCATGGCAGCGGGCACGGTCAGGTCGGGCGGTGTGGCCGCAGTCTGACAGGGATTCAGGGTGGGCTCGCGTCCGATCGCGCGCTGGCACACATAAGGCGCTGCCGACGCCGGCATAGCGTCTCTTGCATTGGTACAAAAAACCTGTGATGTCACCGCGACGGTTCGGGTCAGGCCGGCCCGCACATCGTAAAGAAACGACGACGGCCTGCCATCGAAATACTGCGCAACACTATTGGGTGCAAGGGTGTCGCCGCGGTTGCTGTTAAAGCCACTGGTCAACGGCAGACCCAGTGCAAGAGCGATATCCGAAGCTGGCAGGTAACGACCTGGCTGCACTGCGGTAAAAACCGAAGGCGTATTGGTGGCCAGCACCGCCGCAGTGGTCAGCGGGTCGACAAACCCGCCACGCTCCAGCGCGTCAGCCAGCAGTGCTTCCTTCAAGGTCTTGAGTTTGATTCGCTCGGCATCGGCCTGTGCCCGGCCCACCACGCCGCCGAGCACCGGCGCGATGGCTGCGGCCAGAATGCCCATCACGATGATCACCAGCGTGATCTCGATCAAGGTGAATCCACGAACCTGCGAGCGTTTGGAAGGGCGTTTCATAGTTTGTGCAGCCTCAATTGCCGGCCCCCATCGAGCCGATCATGTCGTACAGCGGCCCGAGTACCGCGAGCACGAAAAAGCCGAAGATCGCACCCAGGAAGATCACCAGCACCGGCTCGAGCAGCTTGGCCATGATTTCGACCCGGGCGCTTACCTGGTTGCTGAACACGCTGGCCATGCGGGCAAGCTGGTTGTCAAGGGTGCCGGTGTCTTCACCCACGGCAACGATACGCAGCGCCAGCGGGGTAAAGATCTGGGTATGGGTCAGCGCCACACTGAGCCGGGTGCCAACCCGCAACTCGCCTTCCACGCCCTGGGTGCGGTGCAGAAAATAGCGGTTGGACAAAGACTTGCGCAGGGTACCCAGCGCCTCGGTAATGACCACCCCCGACTTGTACATCAGTGCCAGGTACTGAAAATAGTAGGCCTGGTTGGACAGTGCCACCAAGGGTCCGAGAATCGGCAGGTGCCAGCCCAGCCGGTCGGTTTCGAGCCGAAAGCGCGCCGACATCTGCCGCCCCAGCAGAATGCCCACCGGCACAGCGGCCAGCGCGAGCGCCACCGCCAGCCACCAGACCACCATGAACTCTGCCAGGTTCATCAGGAACAGGGTTTCCGGCGGCAGCTTCTTGTCGCCCATGCTCCTGAACAGGTCGGCCATTTTCGGGATCACCACCGTGAGCCAGAAAAAAATCGCCCCCACCATCACGGTCAGGGTAAACGCAGGATTGATGATGGCCCGCTTGGCCGCACTCTTGATGGCCTCGGAGCGTTCGATAAACTGCGCCGCATCGGCCAGCACGTCCGCCAGGTTGCCCGATTGCTCGCCAATGCGCGACAGGTTGGTAATGACCGCCGGAAAGCGCCCGGTCTTGGCAATCGCCTCGGAAATAGGCACGCCGTTGAGCAACGCCAGCCGGACATCCCGAATCGCCATGCGCAAACCCAGCGTCGCGGCACTTTTTTCCAGGTCTGCCAACGCGCTTTGCAGGTCCACCCCACCTTCGATATAGAGCGACAGCGTGCGCGCAAACTCGGCACCTTCGAGCGGACTGACCCGCCCCAGAAACAGACTGCGCAAGGTCGCCACAAAGGCCGGCAGACTGGTGAAGTTGAGCAACACCTCGCCGCGCCGGGCCAGTTCCTGGTCCAGCACCCCCACATCGTCAAACAAGCCGCTGCGCCGCTGGGTGCTGCCGTCGGGAGAAACTGCGGTGTAGACAATGAAGGGCATGCTGCGCTCCGCTAGACGGTGTCAACCCAAAGACCCATCACGCGGTCAAACTCGGCCGCATCCGTGATGCCTTCGTCGACCATCCGGGTGGCTTCGCTGCGCATGCCGGAAAATCCCCGGGACTCGATCGCCTCGTACAACAGCGTCGGGGTGTCGCCGCGGTCAATCATGCGTGCCAGATCGCGGTCAATCTCCAGTACCTCGGCCACCGCCTGGCGGCCAATATAGCCGGTGCCCAGACAGCGAACGCAGCCCTTGGCACGGTAACGGGTCGGCGTGCGCACCGGCGGTGCCGCAGGGGCGCCGGGCAGCACCGGTTCGCGACAGCCCGGGCAGAGCTTGCGCAACAGGCGCTGGGCCACCACTGCGCTCACGGTGGCAGCAATCAGGTAGCTCGGCACCCCCAGGTCACGCAGCCGAATCAGCGCGCCCACGGCATCGTTGGCGTGCAGGCTGGTCAGCACCAGGTGACCGGTCTGGGCCGCGCGCATCGACAGGGCGGCGGTCTCTTCGTCACGCACCTCGCCGACCAGAATCACGTCCGGGTCCTGGCGCAAAAAACTGCGGATCGAGGTGGCAAAGGTCAGGCCGGCGCGCTCGTTCACCTCGACCTGGTGCGCCAGCGGCATGCGGTATTCGACCGGGTCTTCGATCGTCATGATGTTGCGCTGCATGGCGTTCACGCGGCGCAGCAGTGCGTTCAGCGTGGTGGTCTTGCCCGAGCCGGTCGGGCCGCAGATAAACAGGGT
>JAIPCE010000018.1 GCA_021738345.1 Rhodoferax sp.
AGCGCGCTGAAATTCAGCAAGCCAAAGCACAGGTGTCGATTGCCCAGTCCAATTACCAGCGCAACCAGGAGCTGGTGGCGCAAAACTTTGTGGCGCAGCGTGTGCTTGAGGAAAGTTCCGCCAACCTGCAGGTAGCGCAGGCCCAGTTGGCCCTGGCAGAGGCGCGCCTGGCACGTATGCGTATCGTGGCACCGTTTGACGGCACGGTCGGTTTGCGCAATATCAACCTGGGCGACTATGTCAAGGACGGCGCCGATCTGGTGAATCTGGAGGATTTGAGTCGCATGGTGGTCGACTTTCGCCTGCCTGAACGGTACCAGAACAAGCTGCGGGTGCAGCAGACCGTGGAGCTGGTGCTCGATGCTTTTCCGGACCGCACCTTTTCGGCGCGCATTGAAGCCCTAGACCCGCTGCTCGATGCCAATGGCCGGTCGGTGGGGGTGCGGGCGATGTTGCCCAACACCGGGGGGCAAGAGCGGGCGTCCGCCAAGTCTGGCGCGACTCCCGAGCGCAAGCCCGCTGAGGCCACTGCAGCAAGGCGCGCCTCAGGTTCCTCCCTGGCGCAGGCCAGCGGTCCGCTGCGGCCTGGCATGTTTGCCCGCGTAACCGCTGTTTTTGGGGTCAACGAAGCGGCGCTGGTGGTGCCAGAGGAAGCCATTGTTCCGCAAGGCGGCAGGCAATATGTGGTGCGGGTGCTGCCAGCGCCTGCAGCATCAGGCGAGGCGGCCAACGCGCAGGCGGGAGCGGCGAGCGCGCTAGCCCAGGGCATCTCGCAGCGCCAGGAAGTCAAGTTGGGCGTGCGACAACTTGGCAGGGTGGAAATTACCCAGGGTTTGAGCTTGGGTGAAACGGTCGTGGTTGCCGGGCAACAGCGCCTGCAAAAAGACGGCACACCCGTCCGCATTGTCGAGCTCGGCAAACCTGGCGAGCGGGACCAGGGCGGTGCCACAGCGCGAGGTTCGGGCGGCGCGGCAGCTGCTAAGCCACCGGCAGCCGCAAGTTCGGCCGCGCAGCCTTAAAGAGCGGAGTAGCACCATGCAGTTGGCAGAAACTTCCATCCGTCGGCCGGTTTTCGCAACCGTGCTGTCCTTGTTGATTGTGCTGATCGGCGCAGTCTCGTTCAATCGGCTGTCGGTGCGCGAGTATCCAAAAATCGACGAACCCGTGGTGTCGGTCACCACCACTTACACTGGTGCATCTAGCGATGTGATGGAAACCCAGGTCACCAAGATACTAGAGGACTCGCTCTCGGGCATTGAAGGTGTCGACGTGATCACCTCCAGCAGTCGGCAGGAGCGCAGCCAGATATCCGTGCGCTTTGTGTTGAGCCGTGACGCGGACTCGGCCGCGGCGGATGTGCGCGACAAGGTAACCCGGGTTCGCCAGCGCTTGCCACAAGGCATAGACGAGCCCGTGATTGCCAAGGTCGAGGCCGAGTCCTTTCCGGTCATTTTCCTGGCCCTAAGTTCCGATACCCACAATGCGTTGCAGCTGTCTGAGATGGCAAACACCCTGGTCAAGCCCTTGCTGCAGACCGCCCCGGGTGCGGCCGATGTCGGCGTTTACGGGGAGCGCAAGTTTGCGATGCGCATCTGGGTCGACCCCGACCGCCTGGCGGCCTATAAGCTGACGGTGCAAGACCTCGAAGATGCGCTGCGACGATCGAATCTGGAGGTTCCGGCCGGGCGCATCGAGAGTGAGCAGCGCGAGTTCAACGTCACGGCGGCCACCGACCTGCAAAAGCCGCGTGAGTTCAGCCAGGTGGTGATTCGTACCGTCAATGGGCAACCAGTGCGCATTGCGGACGTGGCGCGGGTGCAAGAGGCCCCGGTCGATGAACGCTCGGCAGTCCGTCTCAACGGCCGCGATGCGGTGGGTGTGGGCGTGATTCGGCAATCGACGGCCAATCCGCTGGAGTTGTCTGCAGGCGTGATCAAGCTGTTGGACAAACTCAGAAAGGATTTGCCGCCGGGCGTGCAGATCGATGTCGCCAACGACAATTCGGTGTTTATTGAACAGTCCATCAAGGCAGTGTTTCAGACCATTGTCGAGGCATCGATTTTGGTGGCCTTGGTGATTTTTGTGTTTTTGCGCACGCTGCGCGCGTCCTTGATTCCGCTCGTCACGATTCCGGTGGCGTTGATTGGCAGCTTTGCCCTGATGGCGCTGGCGGGTTTTAGCATCAACACCTTGACGCTGCTGGCCCTGGTGTTGGCCATCGGTCTGGTGGTGGACGATGCGATCGTGATGCTGGAAAACATTTATCGCCACATTGAAGAAGGCCTGACGCCGTTTCAGGCCGCGATTCGCGGTGCGCGCGAAGTCGGCTTTGCGATTGTCGCCATGACCATGACGCTGGTGGCGGTGTACGCGCCACTGGCCTTTTCGCCGGGACGCACCGGGCGGTTGTTTTCGGAGTTTGCGCTGGCGCTGGCGGGCGCGGTGGTGGTGTCTGGCATCGTGGCCTTGACCCTGTCGCCCATGCTGTCGTCTGTTTTGCTCAGGCACAATCCCAATCCGACTTGGTTTGACAGCCACATGGAGCGTTTACTGCAAGGCATTACCCATCTGTATGGCAAGTTGCTGTCCTGGTCGTTAGAGCGCCGCTATCTGGTGCTGCTGATCATGCTGGGTAGTGGTTTTGTTTCCTGGTGGGCGCAGGCGGATATCAAGCGCGAGCTGTCGCCGCTGGAGGACCGGGGTGTAGTGTTGGCGCGGATCAACGCGCCTGACGGTGCCACACTCGCCTACACCGACCGCTATGCAAGAGGTATTGAGCGCATAGGGCAGGACTATCCGGAGTTTGACCGAATTTTTGCCAACATTGGCAACCCCACCGTGTCGCAGGGCAATGTGTTTTTGCGCACCAAGCCCTGGGATCAGCGCACACGCACCACGCTGGAAATGGCACAAAGCATGGGGCCACGCGTGGCGGGTCTGTCGGGTGTGACGGCGTTCCCGATTACGCCGCCCTCACTGGGGCAGGGGTTCAGCGCGCGGCCGGTGGAATTTATCATCATCACGTCCGAGAGCTACCAGAATCTGTCGCAAACGGTGCGCGCCTTTCAGGATGAGCTGGCGAAGAACCCGAACTTTTTACAAGTAGACACCGACCTGCGACTGAACAAACCCGAGATTCGGATGGAAGTGGACCGGGAACGCGCGGCCGATATGGGCATCAGTGTGGATCTGGTCGCCCGGGCGATAGAAACCATGCTCGGCGGGCGCAAGGTCACGCGCTACAAGCGCGAGGGTGAGCAATACGACGTGATCGTGCAGACCAACCCGAGTGGACGGGACACACCCGACGATATCGAAAAAATATTTGTGCGTGGCAAGGCCCAGGACCTGGTTCCCTTGTCGGCTTTGGTCAAAATTCGCGAGGTGGTCGCGCCGCGCGAGCTCAACCACTTTGGACAGCGTCGCTCGGCCACCATCACCGCCAATCTGTCGACCACCTATTCGGTGGGCGAAGCCCTGGACTACATGGACCAGACCGCCAAAACGGTGCTCAAGGCAGGCTACGCCACTGATTTGAACGGCATTAGCCGGGAGTTTCGCAAGTCCTCTGACTCCCTGAGTCTGGTGTTTGTGCTGGCGCTGGTGTTTATCTTTTTGGTGCTGGCCGCACAGTTTGAGAGCTTTGTCGATCCGTTCGTGATTCTGTTGAGCGTGCCGCTGTCCATGGCCGGTGCTTTGCTGGCCCTGAAATGGTCTGGCGGGACCCTCAATGTGTTCAGCCAGATTGGGCTGATTACCCTGGTGGGATTGATTACCAAGCACGGCATCCTGATTGTCGAATTTGCCAACCAGTTGCGCGAACAAGGCCTCGACACCCTGGCGGCGGTGCGCCAGTCGGCATCGCAGCGGCTGCGTCCGATCATGATGACCACGGGTGCCATGGTGTTAGGGGCCATTCCGCTGGCGCTGGCGACTGGCGCGGGTGCTGAGAGCCGCCGCCAGATAGGCTGGGTGATTGTGGGTGGCATGTCGCTGGGGACTTTACTGACCGTGTTCGTGGTGCCCACCATGTACACCCTGTTGGCACGCCGACACGCACCGGGGGCCATCAAGGAGCTGGCCTTGGAGGCGACGCCGGCGATGGCGGTAACGCCTATTGCAGGCGCAGCGGCATCTCACTAAACCTATGCCGGACAAGCCAGAACCGAACAACCGTTCGCGGCGAGGGCACCGCTCCAACAAAAACAATGCTCCGTTGGAGCGGCGCCCTCGCCGCGAATGACTTTGATGTTTGAATTCTTCTCAAGATTTGAAAAGATTGAATTTGTGAGTGACTAGATTCACACCAAGTGGTGCAGCGGCCACACGGTTACCAGGTCGCCGGGTGCAACGTTGGCCTGGTCATGCTGCAGCAAGATCAGCGCGTTGGCTCGCACCATGGAGCTCAGCACGCCTGAGCCCTGATTGCCCGTGGTTCGGCATTGCAAAGAACCATCGGCTGCGGTCCAGACCAGGCCGCGCTGGTATTCGGTGCGTCCTGGTTTTTTTCGAATCGACTCCTGACTATGGGCCATTAAAAGCGGTTCCTCAGGCGGGTTGGCGCCCATCATCTGCAACAGCGCAGGGCGCACAAAAGCAAGGAACGTCACCATCACGGCCACCGGGTTACCGGGTAGGCCAAACACGACGGCGCCACCACTACGAGACAGCCCCGGGTCCGCTGCACCCGTGCCTGAAACTGGGTTGCGGTCAGTCTCCGACCTGAAAATTCGGCCCACCGCCATGGGGCGCCCGGGACGCATGGCGATGCGCCAAAAGGCGACATCACCGAGGCGCTTCATCATGACTTTGGTGAAGTCTGCCTCACCCACGCTCACTCCGCCGCTGGTGATGATCGCGTCTGCTTGCACCGCGCCCTGCGTGAAGGCCGCTTCAAGCAAATCCGGGTCGTCGCGCACGACGCCCATATCAATGACCTCGCAGCCCAGGCGTCGCAATAGGCCCAGGACCGTGTAACGGTTGCTGTCGTACACAGCCCCCTCACGCGGCACTTCCCCAGACGAAAGGATCTCGTCGCCGGTGGAGAAATAGGCCACCCGCAGACGGCGCACCACCACCAGGCTGGTCACCCCCACCGATGCGGCGAGTCCAAGTCGGGCCGGGGTGAGCAGGTCGCCGCGTCGCAGCGCCGGTTTGCCGAGGGCTAGGTCCTCGCCGCACAGGCGCCGGTTATCGCCAGGTTTTACCAGACCCGCAGCCACTTCGATTCCCGACTCCGATTGGTGGACCAACTCCTGAGGCACCACCGTATCGAGCCCTGGCGGCAGAATGGCTCCGGTCATGATTTTGATGCATTGTCCGGGTTGCAACTGTCCTTGCCACGCTTTGCCAGCGAGCGCGGTGCCGACCACGGCCAGCCGCAATGGTGTGTGCGGGTCCAGGGGGGTCAACTGGCTCCCGTCAAAGGCGTAACCGTCCATGGCAGAGTTGTCGTGCGGTGGCACCGAGACCGGCGACACAAGGTCTTGGGCCAACACCCTATCCATCGCGTCAATAAGAGGCACGGTTTCAGTGTCGCGCACAACACTGACCAGTTGACTCAGAAACGTTTGCACGCCAGAGACAGTCATGGACTGCGGGTCATAGGCCTGCAGTTGGGCCGCGATCTCATCAAGTGTTTTCATCGGTGGTTGGTGCAAGGTGTGGTTCGGGATTGGCTTCCAGTTGAAGCAATTCAGCGAGCGTGTTGGCATTGAAAAATGCTTTTGGATCGTCGCCCGGGAGGTCAAAACGGACATGTGCAGTGGCATGCTGCGCGGTCCAAGCATCAATCTTCCTGCCCCCTGCCTGCATGAAACGCTGCAAACTGTCGTGTAGCTGGCGCTGTAACAGGCAAAAAACAGGTTGTGCGCGCAAACCGCCATCTTCTTCAGTCGCACTCGCCACCACAATTTCGGCATCCTCTTGCTGGAGTGCGTGCGCCATCCGCGCGACCAGGTCTGCGGGAAACAAGGGCGTGTCACAGGGGACGGTCACCAAGTAGGGTGTTTGGCACAGCCGCAAACTGGTGAGAAAACCTGCCAGAGGCCCCGCAAAATCACCCAGATCGGGGTCGTCAGCGTGGGTCGGAACGTCATAAGTCCGGTATATTTCCAGGTTGCGGTTGGCGTTGATCATGATCGACGAGACCTGCGGTCGCAATCGCTCAAGCGTCCACCGCGCCAGGGGCTGACCCTTGAACATTTGCAGACCCTTGTCCACACCGCCCATGCGTGTGCCGCGACCCCCCGCGAGAATCACGCCAGTCACGGAGAAGGGGGGTAAGCTTGAAGTCATTTGAGTTGGGGAAGCAAGTATTGTGTGATGTCCGCCATGATCCGACAACCCGGCACGGGTGCTCATGCATTGCGGATCGGAGTGTTCAATGGCGTGCGCCTTTGCTGTTGCGTGTTGCCCTTGCGCGCATGGTTCTCAGCCGCCGATATAGCTCATTTCAACGCGCCGGGCGCTGCTTTCGGCTGAGTCCTGGGGCTGCAAACTTCTGAGCTCCGAATAACGGTCGTTGCGGGCCTGCCAAATATAGGCAAGCGCAGATGCCAGTTGGTCATCGCTGGCCGTGTTCCTGAGCAAGGTTTTGAGGTCGTAGCCACGGGAGGCAAACAGGCAGAGAAAAAGCTGGCCTTCGGTGGAAAGTCGGGCGCGGTTACAGGTACCACAAAAGGCCTGCGTCACGCTGCTGATCACTCCAATCTCGCCCGCGGCAACATCGTGCCGGCCGTTTCCATCGGCATAGCCCCAGCGCTCGGCAGTTTCACCTGGGGCCGACGCTTCCAGTGGTACCAGGGGCATCTCGCTGTGAATGCGTCGGACGACTTCCGCCGAGGGCAAGACTTCGTTCATGCGCCAACCATTGGTGGCGCCCACGTCCATGTACTCGATAAAACGCAGCACCATTCCGCTGCCCCTGAAATGCCGGGCCATCGGCAGAATCTCCTGATCATTGGTGCCACGCTTGACCACCATGTTGATCTTGATCGGACCCAGACCCGCATCACAGGCGGCCTGCAAACCGGCCAAAACATCAGCAACCGGAAAGTCCACATCATTCATACTGCGAAATACAGCGTCGTCGAGGCCGTCCAGACTCACTGTGACCCGTTGCAGCCCTGCTGCCTTGAGTAACTGTGCCTTGCGTTGCAACAGGGAGCCATTGGTGGTCAGCGTCAAATCCAGTGCCTTGCCCCCAGGGGTGCGCAATGCGGAGAGCTGCGTGATCAGGGTTTCAATGTTTTTGCGCAACAAGGGCTCGCCACCGGTGAGTCGCAATTTTTGTACTCCCTGCAGCACAAACTGCCGCGCCAGCCGGGTGATTTCTTCAAATGTCAAGAGAGCCGAATGGGCTAGATAAGGGTAGTCTTGGCCAAAGGTTTCTTTGGGCATGCAGTAGCTGCAGCGAAAGTTGCAACGGTCCGTCACGCTGATGCGCAGGTCACGCAGCGGTCGACCGCGGGTGTCGACAAGCAAGCCAGGGGGTGTTGCCATCCGGGTTTCTAATGCGCTTTGCGGTAAGGCTATGGCACCAGGTCGCTGGTCCAGCAGTGCAATGGTTCGGGGGGTTGAGCGTTCTGCCATCTGCATATTGTCCACGCTGGGTACGCATCTGGAGCTAAAACAGTGCAAAAATGAAGGGATTACAAGTTACTCCAATCTTATGTATCGGGAAAGTACCATGAACATTCACAGTCGGCTGGCTTTGTTAGGGTGTCTGCTGACCTCGTCTGCCGTGAGTGCCGAAGGGAGTGCCACCCTGGTTGCATTGTCTGAGCGCGACTTTTTGGGCGAAATGCCCGTGGTGCTATCGGTCTCCCGACTTGCGCAGCGCTTGGATGAGACGCCAGGTGCCGTCACCATTCTGGATCGCGACTTTATCCGCCTGTCCGGCGCCCGCGACGTGGCCGACTTGCTGCGGGTAGTGCCTGGTTTTCAGAGTTTTACCAGCTACGAAACCGATGCGCCCATGGCCGTGTACCACGGGCGCATTGACGACTGGGCCAATCGGATCCAGGTTCTGGTCGATGGTCGCTCGGTGTACTCTGGTTTCATTCAGGGATCTGCCGGGCTGGGGTGGCAAACCATGGCGATCGACGATGTCGAACGTATCGAAGTGTTTCGTGGGTCGAATTCTGCCACCTATGGTGCGCGGGCATTTTTGGGGGTGGTCAATATTGTTACGGTTGCGCCGATGGACGCCTTGGGCGTAATCGGTAGTGTGACTGCGGGTAGCAACGGCGTTGCGGACGCGAGCGCACGCGTCGGGTGGGGGGCACCAGGCGCCAGTTACCGCATCAGCATGGACACGCATGGTGACGACGGATTGCGCGGGACAGTGGGAAGTCATCGTACCCATCGCGTCAATTTTGCTGGCGCCTGGTCACTAGGAGCCGGAGAAGGGCTGGAGCTGCGGGCCGGCGCTCTGAACATTGACGCAGGACGTGGTGCACGGGAATATGGCGAGTGGGGTAATCCGGCTCGCATGCGGTATATGGGCTCGCGATTTTTTCAGGCTGACTGGAGCAAAAGCTGGAGCGAAAGCCAAGACGTGACATTGAGTGTTTCGCACACCGAGTACTTGCATAGAGATTCGTTTGCCTACCTGAATCCAGAGCCGTTTTTTGATCCGTACTACGGGATCAGCATTTCTTTTGGTGGCGTTGAAGTCAATGACGCAATGACGCTGCAACAGACAACACGTTTCTCTCCTAACTTTCGCACGGTGTGGGGTGCCGAGTTGCGCCAAGAGTTGATCGACTCTCCAAGCAGCTTCGACACCAGAGGGTCGGTCAGGAGCAACTTTTTCCGTCTGTTTGGTAATGCAGAGTGGCGGATGTTTCCCGCATTGCTGCTCAACGCCGGATTGCTGGCCGAACAGGGCGATCTGGGAGGCGAGTCGGTATCACCCCGTATCATGCTGAACTGGTCTCTGGCCGAGGGAAGTACGCTGCGGGCTGGATTTTCGGATGGGTTCCGTCCCCCTTCAGCCTTTGAAAAATACGGTTCCGTGAAGTATTACGATCGCCAAGGCAAAAATCCGCTGACCTATGTGGCCACCAATGGCAAGATCAATTCTGAAACCATTCGTGCCTTGGAGTTGGGCTACCACGGCAACTTTCCTCAATGGAAGCTCAGTGGTGATGTGCGCCTTTTTCACGAATCGATTCGTGACGGCATTTACTGTTCGCCCGTCATTCCGGCGGATTGCTGGAACCAGGACAATTACCTGACGCGTGGCTTGGAGTACCAATGGGTCTGGAAGCCAGGTGCTGCAACCCAAATGTTCTGGACCCAGTCCTGGGCCAATGTCTCGGGTCTCGATATTGTCATGCCGTTCCCTTCAGACAGCTACGCACACAATGCGCGCGTCGCTTTTTCTGTGCCTGCACACGCTGGATCCCTTGCCCTGATGCATGCATTTGACTCTGGCCTCAAGCTCTCGGTGGTGCATCACCGGGTTGGCAGTCTGGAGCTGAACTCACAGGAGATTTCGGGCCAGTTGAGTTCGATGTGGCGGACCGACCTGCGGCTGGCCAAGGCCTTTAGGTGGGCCGGCAAGGCGGCCGAAATCGCATTGACCCTGCAGAACGTTGACGCCCCTTATCAAGACAGTGGCAAGAGCTTTTATTTTGATCCTCGGGCATTTGTGTCCTTGCGTGTGGGCCTGTGAGCCTGCGGTTGCGTCGGATCAAGCATGTTCAGGCTAATCTGGTTCGCCCTGATCCTTGCTTGCGCGGGATCGGTGCGCGCTGCCACTGTCGCTATTGTGCTGAGCGAGCGCACGCAGTCCTACATGGAGGCGGCAGAGGCCGTCAAAGAAAGCTTGAGGCGCGTCTCGACACTGCAAATCGATGTAGTTCAGCTCGGCGGCTCTGCAGTTATTGACGACTTGACCCGTAGCCCGCCCAAGCTTTTCATCGCATTGGGTGCAGCAGCATTTGCTGGCGTGCTGGCAAAAGAGGTGCGCGTTCCTGTGATCGCAGCGCTGATTCCCAAGTTAAGTTTCGAGCGACTTCTACGTGATCGGGGAAAAAGCGGATCTGCGCCGGTGTCAAGTGTCTATCTGGATCAACCGGTGGGGCGTCAGCTCGATTTGCTGCGCCTGGCGCTGCCCGAAGCCAGGCGCGTCGGGGTACTTTTTGGTCGCGAATCCGTGTTACAAAAAGCCGCATGGCTTGCCCAAGTCCAGAGTCGAAATCTGCAATTGGAGAGTGACCTGCTGGTTGGCGGTGAGAGCCAGTTTGCCGGGCTGAAAGATCTATTGTCACAGGTGGATGTGTTGCTTGCCCTGGCTGATCCCCAGATATTCAACAGCGCAAGTGTGCCCCACATCTTGCTGGCGACCTACCGGGCGCGTGTTCCTGTTCTTGCCTTTTCGCAGGCGTATGTCAAAGCCGGCGCGCTCTTGGCCCTGTATTCGACACCGGCGCAGGCTGGAACACAGGCGGGTGCAATGGCACGCGGTTTTTTGGCGGGTGATGCATTGCCAGAACCGCAGGATCCCATCGATTTTCAGGTCAGTGTCAACACCTACGTTGCGCGGTCATTGGGATTAGACCTGGACGAAGCTGCACTCAAGGTGCGCCTGCGCAACATGGAGCGGCGCCCATGATTTTTAACAGCATACGGTCGCGCATGTTAGTGGCGGCCTTGTTGCCAGTAACCCTGGTTGTTATTGTGCTGGTGGCAATCTTTTGGATGGGTCGGGCCGACGACGTGAGTGCTGCACACACTGAGCGCGGCAAATTGCTGCTGCGCCAGGTGACGATGGCCAGTGAGTTTGGACTCTTTTCTGGCGATGTTGCGGGACTGGAGGCGGTTGTCGTGGGCTTGGGTCGGGAGGAGAATGTCCTTGCGGCCGCGGTGTATGACGCCCAGGGCTTATTGTTGGCAAAGTTTGGCGCCATAGAATTTCGCTCCTACCATGAATTTACGCGCCCTGAGTCATTGAGTCGGCAGCGCGAACTGGGAAAGGACACGCATTTTTCGCCAATCTCGATCGTAGAGGCAGATATTGCAGACCCATTTTCTGCAAAGAAGGTGTTTGCATCAAAACCCATACTGGGATACGCAGTGGTGCAAATGGCACGCGCGAGTTTGCTGGTGCGTCAGCGTGAGCTCTTGTTCCTGGCGGTGGGTGTGGGCGCGCTAGGGATTTTTGTGGGCGGCTTGCTGGGGATGCGCCTTGGTGAGGGGGTGGTGCGACCGATTCTCGATGTGTCTCGGGTGATTGAGCGGATCGGCAAAGGTGATTATGCGGCGCGCAGGGTCGCGCGGGCCGACGATCCCCTTTACCAACTTCAATGTGATGTGAACCATATGGCGGACCGCCTAGAGTCCGCACGTGACGAGCTGGAACAGCGTGTCGAGGCAGCGACCTGTGAGCTCAATCGAAAGAAAGACGAGGCTGAAGCCGCCAACTTGGCCAAATCTAGGTTTCTGGCAGCGGCCAGCCACGATTTGCGCCAGCCGATCCATGCGCTTGGAATGTTTGTGTCGAGCTTGGGGCAATTGCCGCTGGACCCGGTTGCGCGGAAAATTGTGACAAATCTGGAGGCATCCACGCACGCGATGCAGGACTTGCTTGACAGCTTATTGGATTTGTCCCGGCTTGAGGCGGGTGCAGTTCCGGTACAAATTTCAAGTTTCGATCTGCAATGGATATGGAATGCTCTTGAAAGCGCATTGGCCCCGACGGCGCGCGCAAAGGGCCTGCGCTTGCGTGTACGCCCTACTGAGGCGCGGGTTCTCACCGACATGACCCTAGTGCAGCGCATCGTGATGAATCTGGCCCATAACGCATTGCGCTATACCCTCTCCGGAACGGTGTTGATCGCCTGCCGGCCGGCGGCGAACCCCCAATTCGTGCGGATTGAAGTATGGGACAGTGGCATCGGAATATCGCCGGAACATCAGACTGAGATTTATAAGGAGTTTTATCAGGTGGGAAATCCCGCAAGGGATCGCAGCAAGGGCTTGGGATTGGGGCTCAACATCGTCGAACGAAGCGTACATTTGCTCGGCCTGACTCTCAATTTACGTTCTCAATTGCACTGCGGAACGCGATTTTCACTGCTGGTACCCCGAGCCGGCCCTGATACGCAACTGACCCCTGCAACAGTGGTGGATGCAATGGCGGACCTTCAAGGTGTCTGTGCGCTGGTGATAGAGGATGATTTGACCGCAAATGAAGCACTCTGCGCGTTGTTGTCGTCCTGGGGTTGTTTGGCTTTGTCGGCGACAAATGGCATTACTGCGAAAGCCTTCTTGGACGATGGGCAATTGCCTGATGTAATCATCAGCGATTTTCGGCTGGGCGAGGGCGACAATGGCCTGGAGGTGATTGCCAAGCTAAGACTTGAGGTGGACCGGGCGATACCTGCGCTCTTGATGAGTGGAGATACTGACTCCGCTCTGATGCATGCTGTTCAGCAAGCCGAGCTCAGCCTGCTGCACAAACCGGTTCGCCCCGCCAAGTTGAGGAGCCTGCTGCGGCGGATTGTCACCACCGGATTGGTGGCTGTTCCCGATCTCGTTGAGCGCGGCGACCCCCTGGATAACGACCCCGTGGCGAGCCACTTGTAGCCGGCTCCATACTGTGCGCTGTAGCCGTATGGCCTACGCAGCAAGATTTACAGACTGGACGATGGGAGGAAACCTGCGCGTGCTGCGGCGACGACGGCCTGGGTCCTATTTTGGACTTCAAAATGCCTCAGTATCGCGGCGATATGGGTTTTGACAGTTTCTTGTGAAATGCCGATTGAGGCGCTGATTTCTGAATTGGATCGACCATCGAGTAACAATTGCAAAACCGATTCCTGGCGCTGTGTCAAAACGGATGCGGGTTTCTCGGGGGTCTCACCCCCAGGGGAAGACAGGCTTCTAAGTTCTTGGGGTAAGTAGAGGCCTCCCGCAAGCACTTGCCGGACGGCAGCCACTAGTTCAGCACTGACGCTGGACTTGGTGGCAAAACCGCTGGCACCGGCCTGGAGGACCATACGCATCAACTCAAGGTCCGCGGTAGCGGACAGCATGAGAACCGGCAAATCAGGATGTCGCAAACCAAAAATCCGCAGCGCCTGTAGTCCGGTCATGTCTGGCAGGTGGTAATCCAGCAGCATCAGATCCAGATCCAGGTTTGCCCTGGCCAAATCGAAGGCTTGCGCACAGGTGCCAGCTTGTAGTACTTCGACCTCTTGCTCGATGCCTTGCAACACCTGGCATAGCCCCTCCCTAACTAGCGCATGGTCATCCACGACAAGTATTTTCACGACCAGGTTCTTTTAAGCTAGAGGTTTTAACGGGACGCAGGCTTGACCCAACGGCTTCCTCCCGGGTCACTTGTCTTCAGTCGCTCAATGCGCCGGGTGACCCCACCAATCGACTCCTATGCGCCGTGGATCTTCATCATCAAGGGAACAATCAGCAAGGCGACGATGTTGATGATCTTGATCAGCGGATTGACCGCTGGGCCAGCCGTGTCCTTGTAGGGGTCGCCTACGGTATCGCCGGTCACTGCAGCCTTGTGCGTTTCAGAGCCCTTGCCACCGTGGTGGCCATCTTCAATGTATTTCTTGGCGTTGTCCCAGGCGCCACCACCGGTGCACATGGAAATTGCTACAAACAGGCCTGTGACAATCGTGCCCATGAGTAAGCCACCCAGTGCGGCTGGGCCCAATACCAGCCCCACCAGAATCGGTACCACGACCGGCAGCAATGACGGAATCATCATTTCCTTGATCGCCGCAGTGGTCAACATGTCAACCGCAGTGTCGTATTCCGGCTTTGCCGTGCCTTCCATGATGCCTTTGATTTCCTTGAACTGGCGACGCACTTCCACCACGACGGATCCGGCAGCCCGGCCTACTGCCTCCATGGCCATGGCGCCAAACAGATAGGGAATCAGGCCGCCGATAAACAGCCCAATAATGACCATCGGGTTGCTTAGGTCAAAGGTGATGTGCCTTCCATAGGCTTCGAGTTTGTGGGTGTAGTCAGCAAACAGAACGAGTGCGGCAAGACCGGCAGAGCCAATGGCATAGCCCTTGGTCACTGCCTTGGTGGTGTTGCCCACAGCATCCAGCGGATCGGTGATGTCGCGCACGCTGGCTGGCAGTTCGGACATTTCGGCAATGCCACCCGCGTTGTCGGTGATCGGGCCATACGCGTCCAATGCAACCACAATTCCGGCCATGCTCAACATGGAGGTCGCAGCAATCGCGATGCCATACAAGCCACCGAGGGAAAACGCAGTGTAAATCGCCATGCACACAAAAATCACCGGCCAGGCGGTCGAGCGCATGGAGACGCCCAAGCCCGCAATGATGTTGGTGCCGTGGCCCGTGGTGGACGCCTGGGCAATGTGTTGTACCGGTGCATACTGGGTTCCGGTGTAGTACTCGGTGATCCAGACCAGCGCGGCCGTCAGTATCAAGCCCACGGCGCATGCCCCAAACAGCTTCATCTGGCTACCGCTCGCGGCAATGGCGTTGTCGGGAATGAGCCAAACGGTCACGAAGTAAAAGGCAATCAGGGACAGGCCACCTGCAACGGCCAGACCTTTGTACAGTGCCGGCATGACATTTTTCATGCCTGGCGATGCCTTGACAAAGAAACAGCCAATGATGGAGGCAATGATAGACACAGCGCCCAACGCGAGCGGATAAATGACGGCACTGGCACCGGCGCCGGTCACTAGTAGTGCGCCCAGTACCATCGTGGCGATGAGCGTCACCGCATACGTTTCAAACAGGTCTGCGGCCATGCCTGCGCAGTCGCCGACGTTGTCGCCCACGTTATCCGCAATCACCGCAGGGTTGCGTGGGTCGTCTTCGGGAATGCCGGCTTCAACCTTGCCGACCAGGTCAGCTCCTACGTCTGCACCCTTGGTGAAAATGCCGCCGCCGAGACGCGCAAAAATGGAAATCAGCGAGGATCCAAAGGCAAAGCCAATCAAGGGATTGAGCAATTGGGCCAGGTTTTTGTCGGGCGTCGCATTTCCATTGCCGGTCAGGAACCAGTAAAAACCGGTCACCCCCAACAACCCGAGGCCAACCACCAGCATGCCGGTGATGGCGCCGCCTCGAAATGCAACATCCAGTGCCGGTCCAATCCCCTTGGTGGCAGCCTGGGCGGTGCGCACATTGGCCCGAACGGATACATTCATACCAATGAAGCCGCAGGCGCCCGAAAGGACGGCGCCAATCACGAAGCCCACTGCACTCAGGGAGTCCAGAAATACCGCGATCAGGATGGTGAGCACGGCGCCAACGATGGCAATGGTTTTGTACTGGCGCGCCAGATACGCTGCCGCGCCGGTCTGAATTGCGGCTGCAATTTCTTGCATGCGCGCATTGCCCGCGTCTTGCGCGAGAATCCAACTGCGCGCCCAAATGCCGTATCCCACGGCAATCAAGCCACAGACTAGCGCAAGAATCAGCGCCGAGTTGCCCGTCATAAAAATCTCCTTGAAGTGTTGTTTCGCGTGGGGGAGACCAACGCCTGCGTGGTCCCAGCTGCGTTGCTTCCTCGAGGCTCCTGTGCACCACGGTGCTGGAGACGATTGGCCAACCGCTCGGACTGTAACTTGAAAAAGGGTGTTATTGGCCCCGTTTGTATGATCTGTGTCAGTAAAATAAGGGTTAATCCGTAGTGGTATTCACAAAATTTGTTAATAAAGAGAGTTCATATGTCCCTAGACAACGTTACCCCTGGGAGCAAGGTTCCCGACGCATTCAACGTCATTATCGAAATTCCGATGAATGCGGATCCGGTGAAGTACGAAGTCGACAAAGCCACGGGCGCAATTTTTGTCGATCGTTTCATGAGCACTGCCATGCACTACCCGACCAATTACGGGTATGTTCCCAAGACTATTTCAGGTGACGGAGACCCGGTGGATGTGCTGGTGATTACACCTGTGCCACTGATACCTGGGGTGGTCGTTCCATGTCGCGCGATTGGTATTTTGAAGATGGTCGATGAAGCGGGCGAGGACGGCAAGGTACTCGCGGTGCCGACGGACAAGATTCTGTCGCTCTACACCCGATGGAAGAAGCCCGAAGATCTGAGTCCCGCGCGTCTGAAAACCATTGCCCATTTTTTTGAGCACTACAAAGATCTGGAAGAAGGCAAGTGGGTCAAGATTACCGGCTGGGAAGGACCCGAGTCGGCGCAGAAAGAGATCATGGACGGAATCGCTTCCTACCAGAAGATGCAGTCCATCTGATAGCGGTAACGCCTTGAGCAATGGCGTTTTGGGCCTGCACGCATAGGGAATGTCGCGCGCCGGTGATCGGGTTGGAGGGGTGCCACTGACGGGGGGTATGATTTCGACTGCAAAAATCCTGTGGTTTCAAGGACCAAGCCGATGTCAACCTCTCATGCTGTATCAACTTCCTTTGCCCAACGCCCAGTCACGACCCAGATCGGTACAGACTCGGGGCAGTACCTGACTTTGCAACTGGGCGAAGAAGAGTATGCAATAGACATTCTGGGCGTGCAGGAAATCCGGTCCTATGAACAGCCCATACAGATGGTGAACTCACCGTCTTTTATCAAAGGGGTGATCAATCTGCGTGGCGTGATTGTGCCCATTGTGGATTTGCGACTCAAGTTGAACTTGCCCGATGCCGATTACACCGATTTCACCGTGGTCATCATTTTGAACGTCCGGGGCAGTGTGGTGGGTGCTGTGGTGGACGCAGTGTCGGATGTGGTAGCACTGGATGCAAAAATGATTCGGGAGGCTCCGCAGTTCGATTCGGCGATTGAATCGCGCTTCATTGTCGGATTGGCCGACGTGAGTGAGCGGATGTTGATCGTCATTGATATGGAGGCCCTGCTGAGTCCTGCCGAAATGGGGATGTCCGCAGGACGCTGAGACGGCAGCATTTATTCACGCTCCCGAAACGGGCTGCGCTGCATCAAATGGTCGAGATAATTGCCAATACCACGGTCTTCACGTTCCAGAAATCGTTCGACCGCCTCAGCGAATGCGGCGTGGGCCAGCCAATGACAACTGGTGGTTTTGACCGGTAGCAGGGCGCGGGCCATTTTGTGCTCGCCCTGTGCTCCGCCTTCAAATCGTTGATAGCCATGGGCAATGCACCATTCCAGCGGCTGGTAATAGCAGGCCTCAAAGTGCAGGCAATCGACACGTTCAAGAGCGCCCCAGTAGCGGCCGTAGGCAATTTTTGTGTCAGTGGAGGTGGCGTTGAGTTCGCCTGTCGAAGTGGACGCGCTGTCAATTGCAATCAGGCTGCTCGCAATCGGCTGAGCACCGCGCATTGCCGTGAATAGCAGCCAATTCTCCGGCATGTTGTCAGCCATGCACTCAAAGAAATTGCGCGTCAAATACGGCGCATTGCCATGCTCGAGGTAAGTGCGCTCGTAGCAACGATAAAAGAAATCCCAGTCGCTGGATGCAATATCTTGGCCCGCAGCCCAGCGGAATGTGACGCCGGCCTCTTGTACCTTGCGTCGTTCCTGGCGAATTTTCTTCCGCTTTTCCTGGGTCAAAGAGCGTAGAAAATCGTCAAAATCCCGAAATTGCGTGGCTTGTCGGGTCTTTTTGGCACCCAAGTCCGTTGGGTTTGGTGCGCTTGCGTCATACGTCGTTGACACCGCCGCAAGCCCTGCTGCGCTTGGTGTGCCTTGATTCTCCCAGTGAAACTGCACGTTATGGCGCAATAATAGACCGGCTTCCCGGCACGCCGTTACATCTTGTTCCTGTAGGAACAGCAAGTGAAGCGACGACAACCCGCGTTGATCGCACCATTGCACCAGAGCCTTGACCAGCGCCGTGCGGGCAGCCGCGCTACGCGCCAACAATCGGCCGCCAGGCACCGGGGTGAACGGCACGGCAACCAGGGCTTTTGGGTAGTATGGAATGCCGTTTTGGGCATAGCTGTTGGCCCAGGACCAATCGAACACGTATTCGCCATAAGAGTGGCTCTTGATATAGAGGACGCAGGCGGCGCTGAGGCATCCGTTTGCTTCGAGCGTGAAGAAGCGTGGTGACCAGCCGGTCTGTTCACAGGCGCTGCCACTCTCATGCAAGGCCAATAAGTAAGCGTGTCGCATGAACGGACTGGGGTCGGGTTGGCTACGAAGCAGCGTGTCCCACGCCTCGGCATTGACCGCACGCGGTGAATTCAGGGCCCGAATGACATAATCAGCCGCCATAGCGCTCCTGACCCACCGGCTCGGTCTTGGTGGGAGTGCGATTAACTACACAATCCTGGTTCATGACTTTCACTCTCTGTGTTGCACAACTCAATTTTGTCGTCGGTGACCTCGACGGCAATGCCAAAAAAATCATCGCAGCAACCCAGCAAGCCTATGCGGCCGGGGCCAGGCTGTTGTTAACGCCCGAACTGTCGATTTGTGGGTACGCTGCCGAAGACCTTTTCTTACGCCCTGCTTTTGTTCGCGCCTGCGATGATGCCGTGAAAACAGTGGCACAGGCGGTGGCCGGGTTAAAGGACATGACGGTGGTGGTAGGCCATCCAACGGGCGGCGACAGTCGGACCCGGTCGGTCGCGGTTCAAAGTCGGTTCAATACCGCGAGCGTGTTGCGGGAGGGGCAACTGGTTGCCAGTTATGCCAAGCAGGAATTGCCAAACTACCAGGTGTTTGATGAGCGACGCTACTTCACGCCCGGCGATGCGGTGTGTGTGTTTGAGGCCGGTGAACCGGGACGGCGGGTACGGGTGGGTCTGCTGATTTGTGAAGACGCCTGGTTTGTGCAACCCGCCCGGCTTGCACGGGCAGCGGGGGCCGAGCTGTTGGCGGTAATCAATGCCTCGCCGTTTCATCTGGGAAAAGGGGATGAGCGGGAGATCGCAATGCAAACGCGTGTGCGCGACTCAGGACTCGCCTTGGTCTACGCGCATTTGGTGGGTGGCCAGGATGAAGTGGTGTTTGAGGGGCACTCTTTTGCACTGAACGTAGATGCGACACTTGCAGGTCGCGCCCCGAGCTTTCGCGAGGATCTGTTTTTTGTAAGCACAGCGTGTCAAGGTTCGCCATGGAAATGGTCCGGGGCGATCGAGCCGCCACGCACTCCGGAGCAAGATCTGTGGGACGCGCTGGTGCTGGGTGTGCGGGATTATGTGGGTAAAAATGGCTTTCCGGGAGCAATTTTGGGCCTATCCGGGGGGATTGACTCGGCCCTGGTTCTGGCGATTGCCGTCGATGCATTGGGCGCAGAGAAGGTGCGCGCAGTCATGATGCCATCCCCTTACACTGCCGATATCAGTTGGCTCGATGCCCGGGATATGGCGCAACGCATGGGTGTGCGTTACGACGAGATTTCCATTGTCCCCGAGTTTGATGCCTTCAAATCTTCTCTTGCCCGAGAATTCGCGGGGCGTGCCGAGGATGCCACCGAAGAAAATATTCAGGCCCGCATCCGTGGAACCTTGTTAATGGCCTTGAGCAACAAGTTGGGCAGCATCGTCCTGACCACGGGAAACAAGTCAGAAATGGCGACCGGCTACTGCACGCTATATGGTGACATGGCAGGCGGTTTCGCGGTCATCAAGGACCTTGCCAAAACGCTGGTGTTCAAGATGGCTGCCTGGCGCAATGCAAACGACCCGTATGGCACCGGGGCCAATCCGATTCCCGAGCGCATCATCACCCGTGCCCCTAGTGCCGAACTGCGAGCCAACCAGACCGACCAGGACAGCCTGCCGCCCTACGAGGTACTCGATGCCATTGTTGACAGGTACATGGAGAATGACCAAAGCTTGGAATCCATCGTTGAGGCGGGTTTTAGCCGCACGGATGTCGAAAAAGTGACGCGGCTCATCAAAATCAATGAATACAAACGCCGCCAGGCACCGGTGGGTATCCGGGTAACCCACCGCAGCTTTGGTAAAGATTGGCGGTACCCGATCACCAACCGTTTCCGCGCCTGACCAGCCAGGGACAGATCCAATTGGCCGAGGCAAACCAGACTGCAGACGCCGGCCAGCAAGGTGCAACAGAGCGCAAAGATTAGAATGCCAGCATGAAACAAATTACCGCCATCATCAAGCCATTTAAACTCGAAGAAGTTCGTGAATCACTCGCCGAATGTGGCGTAACGGGTCTGACAGTGACTGAGGTCAAGGGTTTTGGCCGCCAGAAGGGCCACACGGAGCTCTACCGTGGTGCCGAGTATGTGGTTGATTTCTTGCCCAAGGTCAAGGTTGAAGTCGTTGTGAAAACCGAAGATGTGGACCTCTGTGTGGACGCGATCGTCAAGGCGGCGCATACCGGAAAGATCGGAGATGGCAAAATTTTTGTGACGAGTGTTGAACGCGTGGTGCGTATTCGTACCGGTGAGCAAGACGAATCAGCGGTTTAGGGCACATCGTCCGCTGGCGCCTATTTGCCCCAACCTGAAACATTAGCGTTTGCTGTGGCCGCTCTAATGTAAAAATCAGATGAGATTCAGGGGCGGCGCGATGTGTGATGGGACGGAGCGACACAGTATCGGCAAAAGGTCCAGAGCGGTCTCAGCCGATACCACCAGGTTCTGTTGCGCTTCGTTTAAAAAGCCGTGCTGTACCGACGCATTCAAAAAATCCAGTAGTCCCTGGTAATAGCCTCGGCAATTCAAAATCCCGATCGGCTTGTCATGGTATCCCAGTTGACGCCAGGTCCATACTTCAAATAGTTCTTCAAAGGTTCCTATGCCACCGGGAAGCGCCAGAAAAGCGTCTGCGCGTTCGGCCATCAAACGTTTACGTTCGTGCATCGTTTCGACAATATGCAGCTCGGTGCAACCGCGATGGGCGAGTTCACGCTCCACGAGCGAAGTGGGAATGACCCCCACGACCCGACCGCCGGCCCGCAAGGTCGCATCTGCTACCACGCCCATCAGTCCGCCCCGACCCCCACCATAGACCAATTGCCCGCCATTTTTGGCAATCCAATGGCCCACCTCGGCGGCGGCCTGGGCAAACGCTGGATCAGTTCCAGGGCGTGAGCCACAGTAAACACACAGTGAAAATTTGACTTGGGTCATAAGAAGCGCTGGTAAACGGCTGCGGTCCAGGTACCAATGCAGAGCAACAAACTCAGTAGTACGGCAGCGCTGCCCAGGTCCTTGGCACGTTTGGACAAGTCATGCCACTCTGGGCCAATGCGGTCGATGGTTGACTCTATTGCTGTGTTGAGCAGCTCGACCACCAACACCAGCACCACGGTGGCGACCAGCATCGCGGCTTCCAGCCAATGGTTTGCCAGCAAAAGGGCCAGCGGTAGCATGAGCAGGGCGGCCAAAGCTTCTTGCCGGAATGCAGTCTCTGACCAGCCGAGACGCAAACCGCTAAAAGAATATCCGGTTGCGTGCCAGATTCGGTTCAAACCTCGGCGCTCCTTTTGCGGGTTTGCAGAGGGAGTTTCTGTGGCATCAGAATGCATCGGTGGTGGCGGTCCAAAAATTCAGCGAATTGCAGGGATAACGACCACCAGGCGCGTGCCGGCCATTGCGTCATGAAGAAACTGTTGATCCGGATGCAAGCGACTCAGTAAGGCCCATACCGCGATCCAGCCGATCACAATCACCATGACTTCGGCTGCGCTAAGCTGGAACATAGAAAGTACAGCCAGTGGTGGCAGGAACCAGGTCCAGCTCAGGCAGTACCGTGCCAAAGCGCGCCATTGCGTGATAGGCATACCTTGCCGATCTACTACCCGGATGTGCCATGTTTTCATGGCCAGAGTTTGACCCTTTGCCCAGAACCAGACAAAATAAATACCGAATACGACGAATAAAAATCCCTGAAGGGCATGGCGGTTGTCCATTGCATTGCGGGTCTGACTTAGAGTACCAAACAGATAAGCGGCGATAAAAACCACACCAAACATCAGCATGCCCTCGTAGAGCCAACACGCCATACGGCGCGACAAACCTGGAGTCAGCATCCTAGATTCCTCAGTTGATTGCTCATCTTTGTCAGTAACTTTCTAAGAACACTTACTTTTTTGGCTTTGAATGGCATTACCCTTTGGGGGGATGGCGCGACGTACCCGATTGAGCCTATGACAACGCGCCTGGGGTCGTTACTCCTCCTTGCAGGCATTAGCCTGCGTCGTCGTCGCGCCTACCGAGACAGGTCGCCAGCAGCCCACTCGGGCACGTCCGACTGAATCTAGGATCATTGCATCATGCATAGTCGGGGGTGGGACGCGGATGGCCTTGGGCCCGCATTGTAGATGCCAGGAGCTGACAGCCAGCGCTCCCCGAGGCAATGTTTTCACTTCCTCGCGCGCTGCCCTAACTTGGTGATTCGGGCGCGCGCTCAGGTTCCAAGGCGGGTTCTGGCTCAGGTGCAGCGGGTTGCGTCGTCGCTGGAGTCGTAGCGGCAGGCTGTGGCAACAGAGTGTTGGGGTTGACACCCTGTTTGCTGGTGGCTTCCAAGCGCACATTTTGCGGTGTATGGCGCGTTACGGGGACCGCAGCCAATTTGCTAGGTGGCGCTGGCTTGGTGGCAATGGCTGCACCCAAGGGAACCTTGGTTGCCTGTGCGGCGAGTTTTCGGCGCTCTTCGGGGCTCAACGCTTGGTACGCCTCCCACCCGGCCGCACGATCTGCTGGAGCCACTTTTTTTGTTTCAGCAAAATTCAGGCGCGCCAACTCACGGTCCCGCGGCGTCAGTGCCGCCCACTCTACCATGCGGGCCTGCAACTTCAACTGGCTGTCCGATGACAGTGTCGGGTAGGACTGCGCGATAGAAAGCCATTTGAGCTTGTGGGCTTCGCTCAAGCTGTTCCACGCCTTTGCCAGGGGCCCAAGGGCATCCCTTTGGGGTTTGGTAAGTTCTGTCCAGATCGGCCCGTTGGTGCGAACGACCGCAGTTACCGGGACCGGGGCGTGTACAACTGGCTTGGAGGGGGGATTTGCTTGTGCTGCGGCAGGTTCAATTCCGGAAAGTAAGCCGAGCGCCAGGGTGGCATACGAAAAAAACACGCTCACTTGCATGGCCATTGATCTGTCAGGCGTTAAGACGGCAGGACCTATCGGCAGGATTGCGCACTGTAGCGTCAAGACGATAAGACAGGGCGTGGATGGTGGTCGGCACTTAGTCTTGACCCTGCACGTTCAAAAATCTCAAAAAACCAGGGTCGGTGTAGGCGGCGGGAGGCAAATCATCGGTGAGGAGCTCGGCATCGACTTCCGCGATCTCTTCGGTGCGATTTTGTTCCTGCAAGGAGCTGATCGCAAGCAAGCCGGCAATCAGTGCGACCAGGGGCAGCAGCGACGCAAATCGATTCCAGAGGTTTGGGTGGTACCCACCAAGATGCATTACCGCAGCGTTCCCGCCCACGCTGATAACAGGCACCGTCTGTAGTTTGACCACTTTACGTTGAGCAATCGCCTGCATGCGTGCGGCCTTTAGCCGCTCCGAGATATCGTGGGGCAGGTGGTCGGTGCTGTCGTTCAATCGTGCAGCAATACGTGAGGCAAATTTGCTCTGGTACGACTCGCTTTTGTTTAGTGAAATGTTCATAGTGTGATTCCCTTTGCCTTCAAAGCGTGTGCAAGTGTGTGGACAGCCCTGGAACAGTGTGTTTTTACGCTTCCCTGGGAGCAGCCCATTGCAGCAGCGGTCTCTGCGACATCCATTTCTTCCCAGTAACGCATGAGAAAGGCTTCACGTTGACGCGCAGGTAGTTTTTCAATTTCGGTCTCAATTTGATGCAAGGTTTGTGCCCGCTGGGTCTGAGTCTCGGCGCTCTCGCTTAGTTCCGGTCCATTAGAGGACTGCAAAGTTTCGAGTAAGTCAAATGACCCGTCACTATCCGCGGATTCAAATTCGCCGAGGTTGGTGAACAGCGCGTTGCGGGTTTTTTGCCGTCTAAACCAATCTAGTGTGCAATTGGAAAGGATGCGCTGAAACAACATGGGCAGCTCTTCGGCCGGCTTGTGTCCGTAGTGCTCGGCCAGCTTCATCATGCTGTCTTGCACAATATCGAGCGCTGCCTCTTCGTTGCGAACGTGGTAAACCGAGCGCTTGAAGGCCCGTTTTTCAACGTTCTTGAGAAAATCTGACAGTTCGGATTCGGAAGCCAAAAGTGCAAAGCCCACGGCTAAAAACAGTGTGCAGACCCAGGTTGAGACGCCATTCTTTGGCAAAACGTGCTGCAAACGCTGGGATTATGGCATTGTGAACGCATCATTTCATCGCACTTGCCCACAATAGCGACGCGACCAATGCGATAATCGCGCTTGCAAATCAAAAGGCAAACGGGTTCTGGTCCGGTGCAGCATTCAATGCACCTATGGCTTGAACCTTAAGTTCGGCCGCAACACCACAAGTGTGTGCGAAAGAGCACCCAAGGTTTTTCGTCAGAGAAATTCACAAAGGTTCATCATGGAAATTTCAAAAGCTGAAATCGCATCGGCATCGGCTGCGGCCAAGTCCCCCAAGGTAACGACTTCTGCGCACGAGCTGCGTGGTGCAGAGGTCTTGGTCAAAGCCTTGCAGGCTGAAGGTGTCAAATACGTGTGGGGGTATCCAGGTGGAGCCGTCTTGCACATCTATGACGCTTTTTACAAACAGGACACCATCCAGCATGTGCTGGTGCGCCATGAGCAAGCGGCGGTCCATGCGGCAGACGGTTATGCGCGCGCAACCGGAGATGTCGGTGTGGCGCTGGTCACTTCGGGTCCGGGAGTCACCAATGCGGTCACGGGTATTGCGACGGCCTATATGGACAGTATTCCAATGGTCATTATTACGGGTCAGGTGCCCACACATGCGATAGGAATGGATGCCTTTCAGGAGTGTGACGCTGTCGGCATCACACGGCCGGTGGTCAAGCACAATTTTCTGGTCAAGGATGCGCGTGAGCTGGCAATGACTCTGAAAAAAGCGTTCCACATTGCGCGCAGTGGCAGGCCAGGCCCTGTCGTGGTAGACATCCCCAAAGATGTATCGTTCAAGAAAGTCCCCTATGCGGGCTATCCGTCTTCGGTCGAAATGCGTTCTTACAACCCGGTGCGCAAGGGCCACGGGGGGCAAATTCGCAAGGCTTTGCAGCTTTTGTTGGCTGCCAAGCGTCCTTATATCTATACGGGCGGCGGCGTGCTGCTCAGCAACGCGTCAGCCGAGTTGCGCACCTTGGTAGACATATTGGGCTACCCTTGCACCAACACCTTGATGGGTCTGGGTGCCTATCCCGCCAGCGACCGCAAGTTTTTGGGTATGTTGGGCATGCACGGTACGGTCGAGGCCAACAACGCCATGCAGCATTGCGATGTGCTGCTCGCAGTGGGAGCGCGGTTTGATGACCGCGTGATTGGCAATCCCAAGCATTTTGCGCAAAACGAACGAAAGATCATTCACATTGACATTGATCCGTCGAGCATTTCCAAACGGGTGAAGGTCGACGTTCCGATTGTGGGCGATGTGAAAGACGTGCTGTCTGAAATGATCGCCATGATCAAGGAGGGCACAGTCCGGCCCGATGCCAATGCGTTGGGCGCCTGGTGGGAGACCATCGACGGCTGGCGCCAGCGCAACTGCATGAAGTACAGCATGGGCAAGGGTGATGTCATCAAACCGCAGTACGTGGTCGAGACACTCTGGAATATGACCAAAGATGTCGATACCTACATTACCTCTGACGTGGGTCAGCACCAAATGTGGGCGGCGCAGTACTACAAATTCGAGCAGCCACGCCGCTGGATCAACTCGGGCGGGCTGGGAACCATGGGTGTGGGCATTCCCTATGCCATGGGCATCAAGCTGGCCAAGCCGGAAAGCGAAGTGTTTTGCATCACGGGGGAGGGATCGGTGCAAATGTGTATTCAGGAACTGTCGACCTGTCTGCAATACAACACACCGATCAAGATTGTCTCGTTAAATAACCGCTACCTCGGAATGGTTCGGCAATGGCAAGAGGTGGAATACGAAGGCCGGTATAGCCACAGTTATATGGATGCCTTGCCAAATTTCGTCAAGCTTGCCGAGGCCTATGGGCATGTGGGGATGTTGATCGAAAAGCCACAGGACGTGGAGCCCGCGCTGCGTGAGGCGCGCAAGCTCAAGGACCGCACGGTTTTTATGGACTTCCGTACCGACCCCACTGAAAACGTGTTCCCGATGGTGCAAGCCGGTAAAGGGATCACCGAGATGTTGCTCGGCTCTGAAGATCTATAAGCCCCCTTTATTAATTTTTATTTGACGAATCTATTGTCTGCCAAGCCCGCTTGTTACCGCAAGCGGGGGAGGGCAACGAAAAGAGGAATCTATCTTTATGAAACACATTATTGCTGTATTGCTGGAAAACGAACCAGGGGCATTGTCGCGTGTGGTCGGACTTTTTTCCGCCCGGGGCTACAACATCGAATCGCTGACTGTGGCTCCGACCGAGGATGCCAGTCTCTCGCGCATGACGATCCAGACTACCGGCTCGGACGACGTGATCGAGCAAATTACCAAGCACCTGAACCGCCTGATTGAAGTGGTCAAAGTGGTTGACCTGACCGAAGGGCCGTATATTGAGCGTGAACTCATGATGGTCAAGGTGCGTGCGGTAGGCAAAGAGCGCGAAGAAATGAAGCGCATGGCAGACATCTTTCGTGGGCGCATCATTGATGTGACCGAAAAGAGTTACACCATTGAGCTTACCGGAAACCAGGCCAAGAACGACGCGTTTTTGGAGGCCATAGAACGTGGTGCGATCTTAGAGACTGTGCGCACCGGCTCCAGCGGCATTGGCCGTGGTGAGCGGATCTTGCGGGTGTAATTTTTTGTAACCTGGCGCGATGTGCCGCCATTTATTCCGGAGAGAAAATGAAAGTTTTTTATGACAAAGACTGTGATCTGAGCCTCATCAAGGGCAAAACAGTTGCCATCATTGGTTATGGTAGCCAGGGTCATGCGCACGCACAGAATTTGAACGACAGCGGTGTCAAGGTGGTCGTGGGTTTGCGCAAGGGTGGTGCATCCTGGCCCAAGGTCGAAAAAGCCGGTCTCAAAGTGGCAGAAGTTGCCGATGCAGTGAAGTCAGCGGATGTCGTGATGATTTTGCTGCCAGACGAGCAAATCGGTACCGTTTACACGAACGATGTGGAGCCCAATATCAAGTCTGGTGCCTCGCTGGTTTTTGCCCACGGCTTCAATGTGCATTACGGTCTGGTGACTCCGCGTGCCGATCTCGATGTCTGGATGGTCGCCCCCAAGGCACCGGGCCATACCGTGCGTGGCACCTATGTGCAAGGTGGTGGTGTGCCACACCTGATCGCAATCCATCAGGACAAGTCCGGCCGTACCCGTGACCTGGCACTGAGCTATGCGATGGCAAATGGCGGCGGCAAGGCTGGCATCATTGAAACCAATTTCCGCGAGGAGACCGAAACCGACCTGTTCGGCGAGCAGGCCGTCTTGTGCGGTGGCACGGTGGAGCTCATCAAGGCCGGATTTGAGACCCTGACCGAAGCGGGCTACGCACCCGAAATGGCCTATTTTGAGTGCCTGCATGAGCTCAAGCTGATCGTCGACATGATTTATGAGGGCGGCATTGCCAACATGAATTATTCCATCTCGAACAACGCCGAATATGGTGAGTATGTAACTGGCCCGCGCATTGTGACAAGCGCAACCAAGGACGCCATGCGCCAATGTCTCAAGGACATTCAGACCGGCGAGTATGCCAAGAGTTTCATTTTGGAGAACAAGGCAGGCGCTCCAACCTTGCTGAGCCGCCGCCGCCTGACCTCTGAGCACCCGATCGAGCAAGTGGGCGAGACGCTCCGCGCCATGATGCCCTGGATCAAGAAAAACAAGCTGGTCGATCAAACCCGCAATTGATTTTCTTCCTTTGGGCGATGGAAGGCCACTTCGGTGGCCTTTTTCTATGAGAAGAGTTGCCCTAGATTCCTCAGTTGACCGCTTACTTTTAACGGTAAATCCTTATGGAGGCTCACTTTTCTGGCTTTGAACTGCATCACGTTTTGGATGACAGCGCAACGTACCCGATTGAACCGCTGGCAACGCGCCTGGGGTCGTTGCTCCTCCTTGCAGGCAGTAGCCTGCAGCGTCGTCGAGCCTACCCAGACAATGGGCTTTTTGTTGGCTGCCCACGGCCCGCTAGCAGCCCACTCGGGCACGTCCAACTAAGGAATCTAGGTTGAAAAATGTCGCAAGGGCCGTAAGCTGGCGGCTGACTTACACTCAGGGCGAGGCGGCATCTATGACGCAAGGAGTTTGAATGAACGACAACACAGATTTGGTGGGAACAGAAAGCGACCCTGTCCTGGTTCGTAAGCGACGCAAAGGTATTTATGTGTTACCCAATTTGTTTACCCTGGCCGCATTGTTCGGGGGGTTTTACGCGATTGTGATGGCCATCAATGGGCGTTTTGACTTGGCGTCGGTCGGTATATTTTGTGCGATGGTGCTTGACAGTCTTGACGGTCGCGTTGCCCGCATGACCAATACCCAAAGTGCTTTTGGTGAGCAAATGGACTCATTGTCTGACATGGTCTCTTTCGGTGCTGCGCCGGCGCTCATTTCTTATGTTTGGGCACTCAATGGTCTGGGTCGCTGGGGTTGGTTCGCCGCATTTGTGTACTGCGCCTGTGCCGCGTTGCGCCTGGCTCGCTTCAATGTCAATACCACGGTCGTTGACAAGCGCTACTTTCAGGGCTTGCCATCTCCGGCGGCTGCGGCCTTGGTGGCAGGCTTCATCTGGTTGATGACCGACCTGGGTGTGAAGGGTCCGAGTGTGGCGTGGCCCATGTTTGCCCTGTCGCTATTTGCCGGCTTGACGATGGTGACCAATGTGCCGTTTTACAGCTTCAAGGATGTCAGCATGAAGCGCAGCGTTCCTTTTGCAGTGATCGTACTGATAGCCTTGGGAATCGCCGTGGTAAATATTGATCCACCCACCGTCATGTTTGGTGTGTTTGTGATCTATGGGTTTAGCGGCTATGTGGTGTATGGGTGGCGAAAAGCCAAAGGGGTTCAAACCAGTGTCATCAGTACATCAACCGACGAACCGGATGAGCGCGGATTGCATCGCTGAGCGAAGCTGTGGTACATTGTCGCCATGAATTATTCCTTGCTACCGCTACTAACATTGCGCCAAATCGGGCGGAATAAGTAGCGCGCGCACCTTACTCCACAAAAGGCCCGTTAGCGTTTGCAACGGGCCTTTTGCGTTGGTTTTTTTGATCGCGTGTTTTTGAATCTACAGGAGCAATCGTATGGCTGACAAATTGATTATTTTCGACACCACATTGCGCGACGGCGAACAGTCGCCAGGTGCATCCATGACCCGAGACGAGAAGCTGCGCATTGCGCGTCAACTGGAACGACTCAAGGTTGATGTCATAGAGGCAGGCTTCGCCGCCAGTTCGAATGGTGATTTTGATGCTGTTCAACTCATCGCAAACAGCATCAAGGACTCAACTATCTGCTCTTTGTCGCGTGCCAATGACCGGGATATTTCACGCGCTGCCGAGGCGCTCAAAGGTGCAAATCGGGCTCGCATCCATACTTTTATTGCCACCTCACCATTGCATATGGAAAAGAAATTGCGCATGACGCCTGACCAGGTGTTGGAGCAAGCCAGGCAATCGGTGCGATTCGCCCGCAACCTGGTAGAAGACATTGAGTTCAGCCCGGAAGATGGTTACCGCAGTGATCTCGACTTCCTGTGCCGGGTTCTTGAAGTGGTGATCGACGAAGGCGCAACAACCATTAACGTGCCAGACACCGTGGGATATGCAATCCCCGAGCTGTACGGTCAGTTCATCAAAACCCTGCGTGAACGTATCCCCAACTCGGATAAGGCGATTTGGTCGGTTCATTGCCACAACGATCTGGGTATGGCGGTGGCCAATTCGCTTGCAGGTGTAAAGATTGGAGGCGCGCGGCAGGTGGAGTGCACTGTTAACGGACTCGGTGAGCGCGCTGGCAATTGCAGCCTTGAAGAAGTTGTGATGGCCGTGAAAACCCGTCAGGACTATTTTGGCTTGGACTTGAGCATCGATACACGCCATATTTTGGCCGCTAGCCGAATGGTCAGCCAAACTACCGGTTTTGTGGTTCAGCCCAATAAGGCGGTTGTAGGTGCGAATGCTTTTGCGCATGCATCCGGGATTCATCAGGATGGTGTACTGAAGGCACGCGACACCTACGAGATCATGCGGGCTGAGGATGTGGGCTGGACAGCCAATAAAATTGTTCTGGGAAAGTTGAGTGGTCGCAATGCGTTCAAGCAGCGTCTGCAGGAACTGGGTGTGCAATTGGACAGTGAAGGGGAAATCAATGCGGCATTTGCTAGATTCAAAGAACTCGCGGACCGCAAGAGCGAAATATTTGATGAAGATATCCTGGCCCTGGTAAGTGACGAAAGTGTCGGGCATGACCATGATATCTACAATTTTGTGTCACTCTCCCAGCGCAGCGAAACTGGTGAACAACCCTTTGCACGAGTCGTCTTCGTGATGGATGGGAAAGAAGTCACCGGTTCATCGATAGGCAATGGTCCCGTTGATGCGTCTCTCAAGGCGATTGAAGTTCACGCCAAAAGCGGTGCTGAAATGGTCTTGTATTCCGTGAATGCCATCAGTGGGTCGACCGAGAGCCAGGGGGAGGTCACGGTACGACTTCAAAATAGTGGTCGGGTCGTCAATGGCGTAGGTGCCGACCCCGACATCGTGGTGGCATCTGCAAAAGCCTACCTGAGTGCATTGAACAAGCTCAGCAACAAGGCGGATAGGGTTGCTGCTCAGGGATGAAGCCTGTTTTCACTGTCGCATAAATTTGTTTAACTTATTCATGCAAGTGCTTGAATGTGCGGGGTAAATTTGATTACACTTTCGCACTCTTGTGGAATTTTGGTCTGCACTTGATGGTGCCAATGCGACAAAGGATGGCAAGCGGCAGACGGCATGCTCAGATTGAGTGTTCGCACGGTAGGTTGTCGGTCAGGTTGGTTGCCGCTTTCGCGTTGCCGGAGTGCCGTCATTGTTCACAAGAGCGTCGGTAGAGTTTGCCTTGCTAAGCTTAGGAGATATTTTGACTCGAAATCTATTGCGTTTTGGCTTGCTGGTCTCGATTGCATGCTTGGCCCTGACCACTGCCCACGCTGCAGCTCCACAGAAGAAATCCGTGAGCGCAAAGCAGTCGGCCTATAAAAAAGTCGCTGTTAAAAGTAATCGCAAACCTGCTCCTCTAAACGTGGGTCGGCCATCCTATGGCCAGTTGGCAGGATTGCATGGGGTTGCTGACGCCCTCGATCTGAAATCCAGCGTGGCGTTCGTTCTGGACCAGGAAACGCAGGAGGTTCTCTTTCAAAAGAACGAATCTGCCGTGTTGCCGATCGCATCGATCACCAAGTTGATGACAGGGTTATTGATCAGCGAAGCGAAGCTTCCTATGGACGAGCTTGTCACCATCAGCCAGGATGATGTGGATACGGAGAAAGGGAGTTCTTCCCGCCTGAGTGTTGGCACCCAACTGAACCGGGGAGAGTTACTCCATCTGGCGCTGATGGCCAGCGAAAACCGAGCCGCCCATGCATTGGGGCGCAGCTACCCTGGAGGGTTGGACACCTTTGTGCGCTTGATGAATGCACGCGCGCAGTCTCTTGGCATGCTCGATACCCGGTATGTCGAACCCACCGGCCTTTCCAGCCGCAACCAGTCCAGCGCGCGTGACTTGGCGACATTGGTCAATTTTGCGCACGGAGACCCGGTACTTCGTGATCTTTCTACATCAACAGGTCATCAGGTCGCTGTGGGTCGACGCACCCTGCATTACAACAACACCAATCGCTTGGTAAAGAATCCAGCCTGGGAAATTGGCTTGCAGAAGACGGGGTACATTTCTGAAGCAGGGCAGTGCCTGGTCATGCAGGCAAAAGTGGCGGGGCGTAAACTGATAATGGTGTTTCTGGATTCAGCAGGAAAATTCAGCCGTTTGGCGGATGCCGAGCGTGTGAGGCATTGGGTTGAGTCGATGCCGTTGTCCACGCGGCAAGTGTCGCCGCTCGCAAGCAATGACATAGGTGCACGGATCTTGATGAACTGACAATTTGTCGTTGTGGTCGCGGCGAAAGGTGCCTTGGTCCGCGTGCTCATTCCAACCCTGCGGTACCCTGGAACCGCTGTTATTTGCCTTCAAGGCTTGCCGCCTCCCAAGGTCTGAGAAATTTGTCTCGCGGTTTCCTTAAGCTGTGCCAGCCAGTGGTCCTCCATGCGGCTGGAGGGCGCTGAAATGGAGAGTCCTGCTACCAGCTTGTTCTGATCGTCATAGATGCCGGCAGCCATGCAGCGCACTCCTAACTCTAGCTCCTCATTGTCGGATGACTGCCCGGATTGACGCACTTTGGCCAACTCCCGCTCCAGCGCATCGAGCTCGGTAATACTGTTCTTGGTATGTCCCTTCAGTCCAGTGCGCAATGCATAGGCGCGTAAGCGCTCGGCGTCGTCCGTGGCAAGAAACAATTTACCGACAGAAGTCAGGTGCAGGGGCGCGCGCCCCCCAATTGCCCGAACGACTTGCATGCCCGAGCGTTCACTGTAGGCGCGCTCCACATAGATGATTTCATCGCCTTGTCGCATGCTCAGATTCACCGGCTGCTGGATGCGTTTGTGCAGCTCGCGCATGGGCCCGACTGCTGCATCCCGCACATTGAGCCGACCCTTTACCAGGTTACCCAACTCCAACAAGCGCATGCCCAGGCGATAGCTGCCTGGCTGCGGACGATCAACAAAGCGACCTGTTGCAAGGTCATTCAATATGCGGTGGGTTGTTGAAGGATGCAGACCGGCCCGGTCACTAATTTCTTTCAGGCTGATTGCCTCCTCGCGCGAGGCAAGGACATCGATCAAGGTAAACATACGTTCAATCACCTGTACCGCCGGTACATTAGGAAGAATCGGTTCTTTTTTTGTCATGGATGGTTCATGCGGTTAGGGCATCTATGGACGCATAGGTCTGCCATTGACCATGGGTCAGCAACTGGAGTGGGGCAAAGCGCGATTTGTAGTTCATTTTCCTGCTTTGTGCTATCCAATATCCGAGATAGACGAAAGGAAGTCCCAATTGTTTCGCTTGTTGAATTTGCCAAAGTACGTTGAAGGTACCGTAGCTAGCCTTGTCTTGGGTTTCAAAAAATGTATAAACAGCCGACAGGCCATCATCAAGTACATCCACAATCGAGACCATTTTGAGCGCACCCGGTGCCGCAGTAGCTGACGGGGTACGAAATTCGACCAAGCGGGTGTTGACTCGGCTCTGCAGCAAGAACTGCGAATACTGGTCAACGCTGTCTTCGTCCATACCGCCACCGGCGTGGCGAGCGCTTTGATAGCGAAGGTAGAGTGCGTAATGTTCAGCGTCAAACCCCAGGCTCAAAACACGCGCCACCAGTGTTCGATGTTGCGCGTTCGCTCTTTTTTGGCTTCGATCAGGTTTGAAATCATCTACTATCACACGCAATGGGGTGCAGGCATCGCAGTTCGTGCAATGGGGCCGGTAGGTAAAGAGGCCACTGCGTCGAAAGCCTTTGGCAACCAGTTTGGAATAGGTGGCATTGTTGATGAAGTGACTGGGAGTTGCCACCTGAGAACGGGCCTGCCGCTGTGGTAAATAGCTGCACTCGTACGAAGCCGTGGCGTAAAACTGAAGTGTATGTAGCGGGAGGTTTTTAAGATCGGTCACTTCGAAGATGCAGGCGAAATAATATGGTTCCAGTATAGATGCGAGAACTGCCAAGGCACATCCGCCCGTGCGGTTGCGCGGCATAGCTCTGTCAGAAAGTCATTTCGGGAAATCTCATTGGCGCCAAGCGATGCCAGGTGGCGCGTGTTTTGTTGGCAGTCGATCATCGCAATGTGGTGCTCCCGGCAAAAAGCCACCAACGCCACCAACGCGATCTTTGAAGCGTCAGAGACCCTTGTAAACATGGACCCTCCAAAGACCGCGCCACC
>JAIPCE010000324.1 GCA_021738345.1 Rhodoferax sp.
CTGGCGGCTGCGATTCCAACCGGCAACCCGAACTGGCCGCCGCTACAGGTCGCCGTGGCATTGGACATTGGTCACCACAGCGCCTTTATGGCCAACTTCATGCGCACCCTGTGGCTGTTTGTGATGGGCGCAGCGGCCGCAACCGGCCTATTGGGCTGGTTTGCCGCAAGCCGCGGGCTGGCACCCCTGCACGCCATGCGAGCGCGCGCCTCCGAGGTCAATGCCCAGCGCTTGCACGAGCGTTTGGCAACTGATGCCGTCCCTGCCGAACTGGCAGACTTGGCCACCACACTCAATGCAATGCTGGCCCGACTTGAAGATGCGTTTCAACGCCTGTCCGATTTTTCCTCTGATATTGCCCATGAATTGCGCACGCCCGTGAGCAACCTGATGACCCAGACCCAGGTGTCGTTGGCACGAACGCGGGATGCCACCAGCTACCGCAACATTCTGGAGTCGAACGCCGAAGAATTCGAGCGCCTGGCGCGGATGATTTCAGACATGCTGTTTCTGGCCAAAGCCGAGAGCGCACTGGCAACCGAGCACATGAGTTCTCAGCGCGAGCCGGTGAACCTGGCTCAGGAAGTGGCAAACCTGTTTGAATACTACGAAGCCCTGGCCGAAGAAAAAAACATCACTCTCCAACAATCGGGCCACGGGCAAATCCTGGGCAATCGACTGATGCTGCGCCGCGCGGTCAGCAATCTGCTATCCAATGCCTTGCGCTACACAGCGGCTGGCGGCACGATTCTGGTCACCCTCAGAGCTACCCAAGGGCAGCTTGAATTGGCGGTGGAAAACCCCGGGGAGACCATTGCCACGCAACACCTGCCACGCCTGTTTGAGCGCTTTTACCGGGCTGACCCGTCGCGCCACCACGCAGCGGGTGAAGGCACGGGCCTGGGCCTAGCCATTACCCAGGCGATCGTGCATGCGCACCAGGGACAGGTATCTGTGACCTCGCAACAGGGTTGCACCCGCTTCACCTTGCGCCTGCCCCATTTGCAAGAATAAGGTCCAAAAACTTGCTAGCGCGCTCTCAAGCCATGGCCGCAGCTTCTGGGGCGGAGGTCCATTGCACGGGTTCCTGCATCAACACCTCGTCGATGTCGATGCCCAGCGTCAAGGCCACCTCGTCGGGAAAGGTGTCCGCCAAAGTGCCTTCATCCCAGGCCTCTTCACGCGCCCGAGCGCGCCAGCCCGCCAGGTGCAGCACACCCGCCAACGGCTCACACACGGCGCCATCGAATGGCGCCATTTGGTGCAGAATGGCCGTCACAATGGGCTGCGGAAATTGCCATTTCGTCGCAAACCCGGCACCCACTTCGGCATAGCAATAGCCCAGCAATGCGTGCTCGGTCGCAGCGCGTCGGGCCGAGATCGGCAGCGCCTGCGCATTAAGCGAGCGCATCTGATCCGGCATCCCCAGATGCATGACCAGTTCACCCACTGCATGTACCAAACCCGCAGTGAACGCAGTGGAGGCATTGGCGCGCGCCTCGCGCGCCAGTTTGCGTGACAGCTTGGCCACGTCCAGGCTGTAGCGCCAGTACTGGTGCATGTCCATGCCGGGCACGCGCTTGAACGCGACGGCCATTCCGGCCGCCATGGTCAGCGAGCGCACTTGTTCCAGCCCCAACACTGCCAAGGCTTCCGAGACGCTCGAAATAGGCTGGCTCATTTGAAATTGCGCCGAATTGGCCAGGCGCAATAGCCGGGCTGTCAGGCCGGGGTCGGTGTTGATATTGCCACTGATCTTGCGCAGATCCGGCTCGTCGCGGTTGAGCTCACTTAGCACCAATGCAATCACCCGCGGCATGCTGGGCAAGGCCAGTTGTGACTCAAGCAGATCGTCCAAGTGCATAAAAAAAGCGTCGTCGTTGGGAAAAAACAGAACTGGATTATGAACTCTGTCGCGCACCACGGAGTCTGATTTCTGGCTCAGGTAGGGCATTCCAGCAACGGCGGATGCGCGGAGCTTATCCGCCCTACAGGTTCAGGGCTCGGGTTGCCGGTAGTTTTGTGCTCAGGCCTGATAAGAATCAAATCTTCCACTGAGGATGTATTAGGGTTTGCCCTAAACCGTCATACAGATGTCGCTTCAAAAAAGGATCCACTCATGGACCTATCAGACGGGTTGGCCTGTGCATGACCGTGCCATCGCCTTGATCCACGTAATCGCTGCTAGGGCGTGCAATGTCCAAAAGACCAAAAGACTGTCCACCGCGCACTAGCCGCACCGCGCTGTCGTTGTAGCGGTAGCCGTAGCTGGCATGGCCGAAGTCGAAGTAGACGTCCAACGCGTAGCCCGAACTGCTGGCGACGGGCGAACCCGACCAAAAGTACGAACTCGGCGTACTTGGGAAGGCCACTTTGTCTATCGTCGGATTGACAACCAACCGGTCCACAATCGTCTGCAGCTCAGGAATATTGGGCAGGCGCCAATCACTCTGCCCCGCAAACGTCACCGTCCCCTTCAGCGCATTCGCCTGATCCCAGGTGTAGGTGTTTGCCGTCCAGGTGCAATTCGAGTTGGCCCCATCCCACGTCTGCCCCATAGAACAGCGCATCCAAGTCAAGCCCGTGGTCGGGTCGGTCACCGTGCCGTCGCCATTGTCAGCATAGGTTTTTCCCGCCAGCACCGGACTGATGGTGCCGGCCAAAACCAGCGCCAGCGCCATCCAGCGCAGTAGCCCCGCAAGGTTTTGATCAGCCAAAAAACTGCCGTCTTGAAAAATCAGAAATATGCATTGGAAACCCAGCCTTTACTAGCCCCTTGCTAGCCCGCTTGTGTAGCAACGCCGCCGTTGCCACTGGTAGAACCCACGGTAAACCGATCCGGCGCGCCTGTCTATCCCCCGTTCGGGTGAGACGCACGTCTTTTTTGACCAATTGTTGGTCTAAGCGGGGGTTGTAGGGATTGAATTTGTTCATCCCGGTTTATTGGGGTCAGAGTCCGGGACTTGGGGTTTTGCCTGGACTTGGGGTTTTGCCAAAATCCACCACACTTCGTGTGTTCCTGAACGGTGCTGCGCATGAATATTCAGTTGCAGAAAGGCAGAAAGTCACTTCTGCCTCCACCGCCGCAGTCCAATAGGGATCGCGGTAGAGACACCCATTACTGAGCGCCCCCCGCACAGATCCGTACGTGCCCAATTCGGGCATACGGCTCCTACCTTGGGTGTCTGACTGCAAAGCGTTCGCTTGGCCATGGATGAAGGACTCTTGGGGTTGGTAGCCAGTCGTTGGCAATGCTGCTCATGCGCTCCCATGTGAGACGGCTCTTTTGACTTCGTCGTTGTAACGTCTTGTACCATAGCCGTGTCACGTGGTAACGAAATGCACCCAGTGTTCTGGTGTTCATTGGCACAGCATGGTAAGCAAAGTAGCCGGTGACGATTGTCTTGAGCCACATCCCTTGCTCCCCTATGCTTGCGTGCATTCGCTTGCGCAGTTGCGTCTTGATTTCCAACAGTTTGGCTTTCATCCTGTCAGCGCGTGTTTTGCGCAGCAGTGTGAATTTTCCACTGCGGGTTTTCCCGCAGATGAATGTAAAACCCAGAAACGTGAAGGTTTCCGGCTTTGCTTGCCCACGCCGTTGGCGCCTGCCCGCTGCATAGCGACCAAACTCCAGCATGCGTGTCTTTCCCCCATGCAGTTCGAGCCCGAAGTGCTCGAACCGCTCTCGCATCGCGTCCCAGAAGCGTCGTGCATCTGTCTCCAGCTCAAAACCAGCCACTATGTCATCGGCATACCGCACGACGATCACTTTGCCTTTGGCTTCTCGCTTTCGCCATTGCTCGATCCAGAGGTCAAAGACGTAGTGCAGATAGATGTTGGCCAGCAGGGGCGATATGACCGCGCCCTGCGGGGTTCCCATTTCACTGCTTTGCCATTGCCCCATCTCCAAAACGCCCGCCTTGAGCCATTTCTTCACAAGGCGGATGATGCGCTCGTCCCCGATTCGGTGCTCCAAAAAACGGATCAACCAGTCTTGGTTGACCGCGTCAAAGAAGCCTTTGATATCGGCATCGAGTATCCAGTTCACTGGGGTGCTGCTGATCGCAACCGACAGTGCATCCAGCGCATCGTGTTGGCCTCGTTTGGGTCGAAACCCGTACGAGAAGCCGAGGAAGTCTTCCTCGTAGATGGCGTTGAGCACCGCAACGGTGGCACGCTGGACGATTTTGTCTTCCAGCGCAGCAATTCCCAACGGGCGTTGTCTGCCGTCCGCTTTGGGTATGAATACCCTTCTGACTGGCAGTGCCCGGTATGCGCCGCTATGGACTCGTTTGTGCAGGTCTTGGATGTTTTCCTGTATCTGCATGTCGTAGTCCTCCCACGTGACTTTGTCCACCCCGGCAGCGGCTGTGCGCTTGAGCGCCAGAAACGATTCCAAGAGCAAATCAAAATCAATGTGGTGCAGTAGCGCTGTGAACCTTTCCTTCTTCCGCTGCCTTGCAGCGTTGCGTACACGGTCCAGCCTCTGTGACACGCTACCGCGACTCTGTGTTCGTCGCGTGTGTGACTGTTCCGTGTTCCCCTTGGTCCCGGCCCTTGGCTCCACCAGCTCCGCTACCGCTTTTGGTACTGCAGTTTTGTTCGCCAGCTTCATAGCTACTATGGCCGAGTCTGACTTCTCGGGTTCGTACATCATTGGCTACGGCTCCTCGCCTTCCCAATGCGGGCCAGCCAGTGACGGCTGGTCAAACTCGAGACCTCCCGGTTCCCGTACAAGGAGCGTGCACACATGCCAGGTTCTACGACCACGCCAGGTCGGTAAAGGCGCTCGCGTTTATCGCGCCCAACCGTGTTGCCTTGCACTTCTGACACAGTGTCGGCACCCGGGTTAATTCGTCTTTCGCGGCTCAATGGCTGGCCTGTGTGTACCCCTGTCAACGCTTCACGTCGTACCTCACGATACGCCGCGCATGACTCGGGGACAATGTGATTCGCTAGTTCTTCATCGTTTGGGACTTTCACCCTTTACTCCTTGCCGGTCTCCCGGCGCACGTCAGAGCCCGATTTCGTTGTGATGCAGCGCGCTCCGTCCAGACCATTGCCCTGAATCGGGATCCGACCCCCATTGCACAGCTATTCGCGCTCCAGCACCCAGCACCCAGCACTCAGCACTCAGCACTCAGCACTCAGCACCCAGCACCCAGCACCCAGCACCCAGCACCCAGCACCCAGCACTCAGCCTCCAATGATCGCGCTCAAAACCGGCAGCTTTTACTACGACCGCAGGCAACTACTGTGGGCGAGCAAACAAAGCAACGCAGCCTCACCCCAGAAATTCCGTAGTCGGCGCGCAGAAACC